>CAZORV010000124.1:0-9369 GCA_964582215.1 uncultured Frigidibacter sp. | reverse complement strand
GCGGTAGGGTGCGTGCTCGCACGCACCGCCCCCTGGGACCCCAAGCGACCGGGCAGCGCTGTGCCCCTCCGGGGGGCTGGCGCTCCGCGCCGCCCGGGGCAGGTGCTGCCCACTGTTCTTGCGCGCGGAGATGGTCCCGGGGCGAGGTTTCCATATGAGCGGGGCCGCTCTTCCACCGGAAGATCGGCCTTTTCCGCTCGGCCCGACGTCCAGGTCAACGTGACGCCGCCTCGGCGGCGGTAGGGTGCGTGCTCGCACGCACCGCCCCCGCGGCCCCCAGGCGACCGGGCAGCGCCTGCCCCTCTGGGGGGCTGGCGCTGCCTTCTGTTGTCGGGGCCGGGATGATCTTCGGGCAGCGGTTCCGGATGAGCCGGCCGTCTGAGATGTGCTGGCGGCGACCCTGCGCGGGACGGATCGGCCCGGCTGGCGGCCGTCAGCCCCGACCGATCACGGTGGCCACCAGCAGCGGGCCTTGCGGCGCGCCGGTGGGTGAGCCGCCGGTCTGTTCCAGCGTCACGGCCAGCGTCGTGCCGGGGGGCAGGGCGGCCATGGCGACCCGGACCTCGGCGGCGCGGAGAACGCCCAGCGAGACGGGGGCCTGACCGGCCGGAATCACCCAAAGCTCGTAATCCTTGTCCGCCCCGGCGTCGGGGCCGGCGGACCGGGTGAAGACCAGTTCCTGACTGTCTTCATAATAGGCCGCCGTCACCGTCAGCGGCTGACCCTCGCCGGTCAGGGTGGCGCGCAGCGTCGGATCGGGGCGGACCTCGGGCAGGAAGAACACCAGCGCCGCGATCGCCGCCGCGAGGGCGCCGAAGAACGGCAGGCGCCAGCGCGCCCTGCGGGGCGCCGCCGGGAAGAGCCGCGCCTCGATCCGGGGCAGCAGGCCGGCGGGCGGGTCGAGGTCGGGATAGGCGTCATTCAGCGGCTCAAGGTGCCGTTGCCAGGCCTCGACCATCGCGGCAAAGGCCGCGTCCGACGCGATCAGCCGCTCGGCCGCCAGCCGTTCGGGCAGCGGCAGGGTGCCGAGCACATATTCGGCGGCCAGCCCCTCGCGGTCAGACATGTCGCGCGGCTCGCTCATGCCTCCAGACACTCCTTCAGCTTCAGAAGGCCCCGGCGAAGCCAGGACCGCATGGTGTTCAAGGGCACGGCATGGCGGGCCGAGAGATCCTCGTAGGAGAGGCCGCCAAGATAGGCGCCGCGGATCGCCTCGGCCCGGGCCGGTTCCAGCGTGGCGAAACAGTCGCCGATGCGGCGCGCCTCGCCCTTGGCGGCGAGCGTCGCCTCGGCGCCCGGGGCGGGGTCGCGGAAATCCGCCAGCGCCTCGTCGCTGTCCATGTTGCGGGGGCGGGCGCGCAGGCGGTCGATCGCATGGTTCCTTGCAATGGCGATCAGCCAGGTCATGCCGCGCGCCCGGTCCGGATCGAACCGCCGGGCGTTCAGCCAGACCCTGGTAAAGACTTCCTGCACGGCATCCTCGGCTTCGCTTCTGTCTTCAAGGATACGGGAGGTGACGCCAAAGAGTTTCGCCGAGGCCGCAGAATAAAGCGCGCGAAAGGCGGCGCGGTCGGCGGCGGCCACCTTTGCGATCAGTTCGGCGATGGGATCGTTCTCGCTCACCCGGCGTTCCGTGACTGGTTTGGGCGGACTATCGACGCTTGGCGCGGCCCTGTCCAGAGGTGGCGTGGGGGGCGCTGCCCCCCCCCCGCGCTGCGCGCGGCCCCCCGGGAGTATTTGGGCAAAGAAAAAGCCCGAGGGGAAGTCAGCCCCGTCTGCGGCGACGGCTGCCGTCGGTGCCGCCGCCCGGGCCAGAGCTGTTGAAGCTGACATCGGGCAGGGTGACGATGAGGCTGAGTTCGGGGAAGGGGGCGGTCGCGTTGGGGATGGCGGTCGCGCCGACGAAATGTTCCTGGAAGCGCGGCTCGATCGCGGTCTCGACCTTGTGGATGCGCTTGACCTCATCCTCGATCGCCTGACGGGCGGCGATGTTGCACAGGGCGATGCGGGCGCCGGTGCCGGCGGCATTGCCGGCCGATGTGACCTTGTCGAGACGGCAATCGGGGATCATGCCGAGGACCATCGCATGTTTGGGGCTGATATGGGCGCCGAAGGCCCCGGCCAGCACCACGCGGTCGACCCGTTCGATCTGAAGTTCGTCCATCAGCAGCTGGGCGCCGGCGTAAAGGGCGGCCTTGGCCAGCTGGATGGCGCGGATGTCGCCCTGGGTCACGGTGATGAGGGGGCCGCCGTCGGCGGTGCCGTCGTGCAGGACATAGGCGTTGGTGCGGCCTTCCCCGATCATGCGGCGGGTGCCGGTCTGGTCGGCCGAGCCGATGAGGCCGCCCGCATCGACAAGGCCCGCCATCCGCATTTCGGCCACCACCTCGATGATGCCCGAGCCGCAGATGCCGGTGACGCCGGTCTGCGCCGTTGCGGCCGCGAAGGCCGGGTCGTCGGACCAGATGTCGCTGCCGATGACGCGGAAGCGGGGTTCCTTGGTCGCCGGGTCGATCTCGACCCGTTCGATGGCGCCGGGGGCGGCGCGCTGGCCGGACGAGATCTGGGCGCCCTCGAACGCCGGGCCGGTGGGGGAGGAGCAGGCGAGGACGCGTGCCTGGCTGCCGAGCAGGATCTCTGCATTGGTGCCCACATCAACAATCAGCACCATGTCCTTGGATTTGTTTGGTTCTTCCGAAAGCGCCACGGCGGCGCAGTCGGCCCCCACATGGCCTGCGATGCAGGGCAGGATGTAGGTCCGGGCATTGGGGTTGATGGCGCTGAGGTCAAGGTCGCGGGCGGGAAGGGTCAGGCTTTCGCCGGTGGCGAGCGCGAAGGGCGCCTGTCCCAGCTCCACCGGGTCGATGCCCAAGAGAAGGTGGTGCATGACCGGGTTGCAGACGAAGACCGTCTCGACGATATGGGCGGGGTCGATCCCGGCCTCGGTCGCGATCGACCGGGCGAGGTCGTTCAGCGCGGTCCTGACCGCGCGGGTCATCTCGACGTCGCCGCCGGGGTTCATCATCGCATAGCTGACCCGGCTCATCAGGTCTTCGCCAAAGCGGATCTGGGGATTCATCAGGCCCGACGAGGCCAGGACCGCGCCGTCGGTCAGGTCGCAGAGATGGGCGGCGATGGTGGTCGAGCCGAGGTCGATGGCCAGCCCGTAGAGGTGCCCGTCGAAATAGCCGGGCCAGAGATCGATGATGGCGGGGGTGCCGTGATGGTCGCGGTGGATGGCGACGGTGACCTTCCAGTCGCCCTTGCGCAGGACCTGTTGCAGGCGGCGCATCAGGCCGAGTTCGGCGGTCAGACCGGTGATCTGCCACTGGTCGCGAAGGGCGGCACAGAGCCGCTCGAAATCGCCCGAGGGTTCGTGCATGTCGGGCTCGGCCACCTCGACGTAATAGCTGCGGGTGGCAGGATCCATGGTGATGTCGCGGACGGTGGCGGACTTGCGGATCACCTGGCGGTGGACCTGGCTTTCCGGCGGCACGTCGATGACCACATCGCCCATCACCTTCGCCTGACAGCCAAGGCGGCGGCCGGTGGCAAGGCCGCGGATGCGGTTGTAGCGATCCTCGACCGCGTTCCATTCCGAAAGGGCGCCGTCCTGGACCGTCAGCCCGTGCTTTGGAAACTCGCCATAGCCCGGGGTGATCTGGCATTTGGAGCAGATGCCGCGGCCGCCGCAGACGCTGTCAAGGTCGACGCCCAGCTGGCGCGCGGCGGTCAGGACCGGGGTGCCATGGGCAAAGCGCCCGCGTTTGCCCGAGGGGGTGAAGATCACAAGCGCGTCGTCGGACATGTCGGGCCTCGTCTTTGGCGGTTCGCCCGGTCTTTCTAGGGTGTTTCGGCGGCGGGGCAAGGCCGCAGAGCGGCAAATAAGCGTCGTCCAGCGTCAGAGGGCGCGGGGCGGGCCGGACGGGGCAGACGGGGCGCGGGTCGAAAGCGTCTCGATCAGCATGATCTTTTGCCAGACCTTGCGCGACAGATTGCTGCCCAGCGTCTCGATGTCATTCACCGCCTGGGCGACACCCTCGTCCGGGACGACCTGCGCGTAAAGGGCGGCAAGCTTGCCGGTGATCGCCAGCATCTCGGAACAATAGTCGAGATAGCGGGCCATGCCGGTCGCGTCGAGATCGCGGGCGGGCGACTCCGGCGTCGGCGCATAGTCGGCCGTCAGCGTCCCGGGGTCTTTGGTCAGCTGGTGCATGTCGATGACATGGATGATCGAGCGCAGGCCGTGAAGCCCGCGCGCCACGCGGCGACGTTTGACCCGCGCCTCAAGCTGCACCAGCGCGGTCAGACCGAGGGCCGCCAGAACCGTGGTGTTGATCGCCGCCTCGACCCCCTGCATCGAACCGATCGTGTCGCGGCCGATCTGGTTCAGCGGGATGACGCTGCCGACCGACAGGAAGAGGCCCGCCCCGGCCAGAACGATGGCGCCGATGGCGAACCGCAGCCACCAGATCGGCGGGCCGAGGGCGCGGGTCTCGGCGGCCACGGTTTCGGTGGTGGTCACGATCTCGGCTGCGACCCGGGCCAGCCCGCGGTCGGGAAAGCGCCCCTGGACGCGCCGGGCGAGATGGCGGGCGGTGTCGAGGATTTTGCCGGGGTCAAGTGTGCGGAAGGGCATGGCGCTACCGGCCAAGCCGCATGACCGGCCCGTCGATCGCGATGGTGAACCGGCCAAGGTAGCTCATCCCCAGCAGCGAGCCTTCCATCGCGCCGTCATTGACGCGGGCGGGCACATCGCGGTCGGTGAAGGGGCCGAGGGTCAGCTGGTCAAGCCGCACCTTGGCCGTGGCGACCCGGCCGTTCGCCGTGTCGGCGCTGCCGGTGAAGTCCAGCGCGCCCATGTCGATCCCGACCCGGGCCGCATCGTCGCGCGACAGGACGATGTCGCTGGCGCCGGTGTCGACCAGCAGGGACAGGGGCGTGCCGTTGACCGTCACTTCGGCGTGGAAATGGCCGTCGCGCGCCAGCCGGAGTTCGACGGCGCCGTCGCGGACGGTCGCCGCCTGCGGATGCAGCGCCCGGCGCAGGTCGGGCCAGAGGCCGTAGGCCGCGACCAGCCCCAGAAAGATGAACCCCCAGATCAGCAGCTGTTGCAGGGTCTTGCCCGGCGACTGGCGAAAGCCGGTGATGACCGATCCGGCCACGGCCAGCAACAGCAGGCTCAGATAGATCACCCGCCCGGTCGTGTCGCTGTCCATCAGAGGAACCCCGTGCCCCTGATCCCGTCCAGCACGAACTGCACCGACAGGGCCGCCAGCAGCATGCCGAGCAGGCGTGTGACGACGATGATCCCGGTGCGGCCGAGCATCCGTTCGATCAGCCCCGCCACCTGGAACAGCACGAATGTCGACAGGACCACCAATAGCATCACCGCCAGAATGATCGCCGTATGGCGGGCACCGGTGGCGGGTGTGTTGTTCACCAGCAGGATCATCGTGGTAAAGGCGCCCGGTCCGGCGATCAGCGGCGTTGCCAGCGGAAAGACCGACGGGTCATGGTTCGGCTCGGCATGCTGGCCCTCGCGCCGCTGGGTGCGGCGTTCGAACAGCATGTCGAGCGCGGTCATGAACAGAAGGATCCCGCCCGAGATGCGGAAAGCCGGCATGGTGATGCCGATGACCGCCAGAAGCTTGTTCCCGACCAGCCCGAACAGCGCCATCAGCCCCGCCGCGATGATGCAGGCCCGCAGTGCCAGCGTGCGGCGGTGGGCGTCATCCATGCCGCGCGTCAGGGCGATGAACATCGGCACCAGCGCGATCGGGTCGACGATCACGAACAAGGTGACAAAGGCCGTCAGGTAGAACTGCAGTGCCATGTCAGCCCTCTGCCGCTTCCAGTTTCTCGGCCGCCTTGACCCAGAGGTCTTCGGCGCGGTCCAGCCCCTCCATCACCTCGGCATATTTCCTTTGCCAGACCAGCGCCTCGTCGGCGCGTTCGTAAAGGGCCGGATCGGCGAGCTTCCTGGCAAGTTTGTCGCGCATCTCGTTCAGTTTGGCCAGCCTTTCCTCGCATTTGCGGACCTCGGCCTTCAGCGCCAGAAGCGCCTCGCGCGACAGGCGGGCGGCCTTGCCATGGGGTTTGTCGGCGGGCTTTTCGGGCGCCTTCGCAGGTTCGTCGCCCTGCAGCAGCTCCTTGCGGTAGCTTTCCAGATCGCGCGGATAGGGGGCGACGGCGCCGCCCTTGACCAGCCAGAGCCGGTCGGCGACCAGCCCCAGAAGATGCATGTCATGGCTGACAAGGATCACCGCGCCGGAATAGGCGGTCAGCGCCTCGACCAGCGCTTCGCGGCTTTCGATGTCAAGGTGGTTGGTCGGTTCGTCCAGGATCAGCAGGTGCGGCGCCTCGATCGTCGCCAGCAGCAGCGACAGCCGCGCCTTCTGGCCGCCCGACAGACGGCCGACCGCGACATCGGCCTGATCGGCGCCAAGGCCAAAGCCCGCCAGCCGGGCGCGCAGCCGCGCCTGACCTTCGGCGGGGCGCAGGCGCTGGATATGCTGCAGCGGGGTTTCGGCCAGATCAAGCTCGTCGACCTGATGCTGGGCGAAATAGCCGATGCGCAGTTTCGATGACCGGGTCAGGGTGCCGCCCGTGGCGGGCAGCTTGCCCGCAAGCAGCTTCGACAGGGTCGACTTGCCCTCGCCATTGCGGCCGAGAAAGGCGATCCGGTCGTCCTGATCAATCCGCAAGCCCAGCCGTTTCAGCACCGGCGGCCCGTCATAGCCGACCGAAACCCCCTCCATCGCGATGATCGGGGGCGACAGTTCCTCGGGTTCGGGAAAGGTGAAGACCACCTTTTTCGCCTCTTCCGGCGCCATGATCGGCTGCATCTTTTCCAGCATCTTGACCCGGCTTTGCGCCTGCACCGCCTTTGACGCCTTGGCCTTGAACCGGTCGACGAAGCTTTGCAGGTGGGCGCGGCGGGCGTCCTGTTTCTTGGCCTCGGCCACCTGCACGGCGCGCTGTTCGGCGCGTTGGCGGGCGAACTGGTCGTAGGGGCCGGACCAGTAGGTCAGCTTGCGGTTTTCCAGATGCAGGATGGCGCCGACCGCGCGGTTCAGAAGGCCGCGGTCATGGCTGATGATGATGACGGTATGGGGGTATTTCGCCAGATAGCTTTCCAGCCACAGCGCGCCCTCAAGGTCGAGATAGTTGGTCGGTTCGTCCAGAAGCAAGAGGTCAGGCTGGGCGAAAAGAACCCCGGCCAGCGCCACGCGCATCCGCCAGCCGCCGGAAAAGTCCGAACAGGGGCGGCGCTGCGCCTCGGCGTCAAAGCCGAGGCCCCTGAGGATGGACGAGGCCCGCCCCTCGGCCGACCAGGCGTCGATGTCGGCCAGCCGTGCCTGAATGTCGGCGATGCGGTGGGCGTCGGTCGCGTGCTCGGCCTCGTCCAGAAGGCTCGCGCGTTCCTCGTCGGCGGCCAGCACCGTGTCGATCAGCGAGGTCGATGACGAGGGTACCTCTTGCGCCACCCCGCCGATGCGCGACCGCGAGGGCAGGGCGATCTCGCCACCCTCAAGCGCCAGTTCGCCCCGGATCAGCCGGAAAAGCGTGGTCTTGCCGGTGCCGTTCTGGCCGACAAGGCCGACCTTGTGGCCGGTCGGGATGGTGGCCGAGGCACCCTCGAACAGGGGGCGGCCTTCGACGGAATAGGTGATGTCTGATATTCTGAGCATGGCTGGCGCTTAGCAGAGGTGCCGCGGCGCCGAAAGCCTGCGCCATGGAAATTCTGGCGCCCTCGGGCGGCGAAAATCCGGCGGACGGGCGCCGCCTGCGCGATCGGTCGCCTTTTCTTCGCGGCCGGGCCATGCTAGGGGCGCGCCATCCCAAATGGCGCGGGCAGGGGCCCGGCGCCGCCAATAGCAAAGGCAAGGCACCATGGCGATCGAACGCACGCTTTCGATCATCAAACCCGACGCGACCAAGCGCAACCTGACCGGCAAGATCGTTGCCAAGTTCGAGGATGCGGGCCTGCGCGTCGTCGCCTCGAAGCGCATCCACCTGTCGCCTGCGCAGGCCGGTCAGTTCTATGCCGAACATAAAGAGCGCGGCTTTTACGGCGAGCTTTGTGAATTCATGGCCTCCGAGCCGGTCGTGGTTCAGGTTCTGGAAGGCGAAAGCGCCATTGCCAAGAACCGCGAAGTGATGGGCGCCACCGACCCGGCCCAGGCCGATGCCGGTACGATCCGCAAGGATTTCGCCCTGTCCAAGGGTGAGAACTCGGTCCATGGTTCGGACAGCCCGGCCTCGGCCGCGCGCGAGATCGCCTTCTTCTTCTCGGGCCTTGAACTGGTCGGCTGAGGGTTCGCCCCGCAACGACGCTGAACTTGCTTCATCCGGCGGGGCGACAGTCCCCGCCGGTTCAGGCCAACCCGCTACCGCTCGTTCGCGCCCTTGCCGGCCAGTATCCGGTCGCGCGACTTTTCCACGCGCGCGGCGCGCGTTTGCGGGGTCTTCGCCGACGACAGCAGGATCACATAACTTCGCTGCCGTCCCGGGGTCAGCCCGTGGAACGCCTCGGCCAGCGCCGGGTCGGCGTCAAGCGCGTCGGACAGCTCTTCCGGCAGGTCGATGTCCTGTGCCGCCCTGGCGGGTCTGAGACCGGCCCCGGCATAGGCCATCGCTTCTGCCAGATAGTCGCGGATGAGTGGCGCCAGCGCCGCAACGCCGCCTGCATCGGTAAAGCAAAGCGCATCGGCGTGGCGCATGTTCGGCCCCTGCCGTTTCAGGACCTGCCCGGGGTCCTTCATCAGCCCGGCATTGAAGAAGCTCAGCCGGAAGTCATCGCGAAACGCCGCGATCAGCGCGATATTGCGTCCGGCATGGATATAGCAGGGATGGCCCCATTTCACCGCCTCGTCCAGACCGGCCGCGCGGCAAAGGGATCGGAGGTCCGCAAGCCCGGCCGCCCAGCGATGTGCCGAGCAGTCAGCGGTCGCAAACCGGGCACAGCGGCCGCAGCCTTTGGTGAAGAAATCCTCGATATCGGTGATCATCATCGCGATTGTTCCCGTATCCGGCACCGTCATACTACGCTGAACCCCCGCCCGAAAACAACCGGACCAGCCGCCGCCCCCGGCAAACAGCCGCCTTGAGCACCCGGCCGGACATTGGCCCGCCCGCCCCGGGAAATCGCCCGTGGACAGGGCCAAGGCGCGGCGTTACATCCAACGGGCTGACATGCCCGCCCGCAAGGAGCCCGCCCGACAATGGCCTCGCTGAACGATATCCGCTCGACCTTTCTCGATTTTTTCAAACGCAATAGCCATGAGGTCGTCGACAGCTCGCCCCTCGTGCCGCGCAATGACCCGACGCTGATGTTCACCAACTCGGGCATGGTGCAGTTCAAGA
>CAZORV010000123.1:0-9515 GCA_964582215.1 uncultured Frigidibacter sp. | reverse complement strand
TGGCATAGGTCGTGCCTGTGTGGGGGTTCCGCGGGAGCGTCCCACGCGCGTCGACGGTCAGCGCCTCAACATAGCGGTGCGTCCGAGGGCTCTGCTCCGGATGAAGGCCAACCGTCGAGCAAGCATGGGTGTGGCTGGTGGTGTACACGACCTTGCCGGTGGAGTACACGCCATAGTGGTCGCCCAGGCAGTCCGCGATCCAGCGAACCGCGCCAGTCCCCGCCTCGGCGGCAAAGGTCCCCTCGAGATTGCCGACACTGGCATTCGCGTACACCCAACCGGTGCCGTAGACACCTGTCTGATCAGCCGCCAGCCCAAAGATCCCCGCCTTGCCCGCGTTGCTGCCGGTGCTCCACCCGTTCTTCACTGTGTAGGGAAGCTGCCAGCTGACATCGACGGCCCCGGCGTCCTTGTCGACGGCGACGATGCCGCGCATCGCAGTGTTGCCGTTCACCTGCGAGAACCGGCCGCCGATCACGACCTTCTGTCCTTGGGGGTCGAGCACCATGGCGTCGACCTGGCGGTCGGTTGCCGGCGTCCAGCCGAGAACTGCTCCGTCACTTGTCCTAAAGGCAGCCATGTTTGTCCGCGGCTGGCCATTGGCCTGCGTGAAGGCACCGCCTGCGTAGACCGTGGTGCCGTCAACAGCGAGAGCGTACACTCCGCTGCCGCCGATGGTCGGGCTAACCCCCGGAACAAGGGCACCGGTAATCGCGTCCAGCACGGCGATGTTCCAGCGAGCCTGCCCATTCACAGAACTGAAGGACCCGCCGATGTAGATCCGAGTGCCATCCGGTGAGGCGGCGACAGCCTTCACCACACCGTTCACCTGCGGAGCGAAAGGCAGCAGGGCACCGGTGTTGATGTCGTAGGCGAGCACATTCGACCTCGGAGTGAGGGACGTACCCGGGTTGGCCAATGGCGCGCGGGCGTTCTCGAACCCACCGACGGCATACACAGTCGAGCCGATCGTGGTCTGAGACCACACGTATCCGTTGTCGATCTGCACCGTCGGTATCGGATCGGACGTGACCACGTCGCTGTTGCGCTGCAGCAGCGGCGGAGGTGTCGTGGGCAGCGGATCGGCAGCTGCCGTTGAAGCGGTCAACACTGTCAAAGTGCCCGCCATCAGCGAGGCCGCCGAGATCACGGCGGCCAGCCGCGCTCCTGGACCAAACGCCCTAGTTCTCTTCATCTGTCTTTTCCCCCCATTTTGCTGTTCCCCCATTTTGGTCCGGCGACGCCGGACTAAATACAAGCTCCGGTCGCCACTATGTGCGGCCAATGAACTGGGCTACGGGCTCCCCTGCCGCGTAGTTCACGCTCACAATTACTTCCCGTCGCGCCGCAGGCTCCAACATGAAGACGTAGGAGCCTTCTACCACGCCTCCCACAGGGACGTTTCCTCGCAGCGGGTCATTCGGGCCAGCCGTGGTGGGGATCCCCAGTTCCCCGTCGGCGGCTTCCAGTGTCACCACCGCCGAGTCGACGTTCTGCGGCGAGTCGGAATCATTGCGGACCGACACCACAACCACGACGGCTTCGCCGGCATACTCACCCGGAGTCTCGGGCGTGACCTTGGTAGTTCTCACCGAATCCACCTTGACCACCATGCCTGTAGACAAGCTGATCGGCTCATCGAGCGGTGCTTCCTCGACGGGCAGTGATGGTGCCACCGTCGGGCCTGGCGACTGCGGATCCTCCGCGGGCGACCAAGTGGATGACGGCCCAGGAGTTGCTGTGGACTCAGGCGCAGGACTGCCTGCCTGTGCCGACGGCACTGGGCTCGCCGTTGACTCGGCAGGCGACGCATCAGCTGGTGCCGAACAGCCTGACAGGCCAAGCACCAGCAATGAAACGAGTACGGCACCAAACGCCGCGCCGGGCACACCACGGCACGAAGAAGCGCAGCCCACCACAGGATCCCCCCAAATCGCGGTAGAAGCGACGCGCGCCAGCATACACCCCCACCTGACACGGGGCAAAGCAGATAGTCCAGCAGGTGAGCAAACAACGGGAGGAGGGGTCACCCGCTGCCTAAGTCCTCGTACCGGCGGGAGCCTGGCTCAGGATCGGAGGGGCACCGCGGACTTTCCTGAATGGAGCCAGGTGTTGCCACTCAACCCGATGTTGGATGCGGCAGGCAGCCGCATCGGACAGGTGGTCCCGTACCGGCCGGGGCCGAACTGGTTGTCCTTGATCGAAACGCCCTGCAGTGGGGCCGACTTCCCACCGGAACCACCCTGGCTCATATTGACGGTGCAACCGCCGCCGGTTAGCTTGTTGCCCTTGACGACCAAAGTCTTCACGACAGACTGATCCTGCTTCACCATGATCGCTGCATTGTGGAAGCCCTCAATGAGGTTCCGTTCGATCTGAATACCGGTGCCACCCACCACCTGAATTCCGTCGTCATGGGTCTTCCCGTCCTTCTGGTTGGGGTCGTTGTCGGAGTGAATGGGCGAATGAAGCCATGAGTCCTTGACGGTGACATTCGAGCCAATGACCTTAATCCCGTCGACGACACCGTAGACGTTGACCCGCTCGGCGGTGAACCCCGAACCGGAGATGCCGTCCACGTGCAGGCTCGGGTTCTTAGCGAAGAGGGTCGAATCCACGATCTTGAGATTGCGGGCCCCCCACCAGGCCATGACCAACGCGCGATTGGTCTTCGCCGCGTCACCCCCGCGGATGATCGAAGTCTTGATCGTGACGTTGTCAGCCTCTACGCTCACGTATCCATGGATGTCGAGATTGCTCAAAACTGTTCCGGGTTCCCTGATCCGGATATCGCCGGTCACCTTCTGCAACGACGCCCCCTTGGGCACTCCCGCCGAGTTGGCGGTTGAAGCCGTGGCGGTCAGAACCGGAGCCGCGGGGCTCGGCGCGGCCGTCGACTTTGTCGGTGACGGCGATGGAGACTTCGCCGAAGCCGAAGGAGCCGGAGTCGAAGGAGCCGGGGTCGAAGGCTTCGCTGCAGCCACGGCGGACGGGGTTTGTACCGGCGCGGAAGTCGCTGCTGGCGAAGGCGTTGGGGGCAATGCCGAGGCGGTCGCGGGCGGGCGGACACCGACCGCCTCTGCCTTGGCCAGTGAGTATCCCTTGACCTTGAACTTCTTGTAGCTGACCGAGGCGCGAATCGGGGATGATGCCCACGCGTAAACGGTGCCCTTGGTCTTGATTCGCTGGGCGGATGAGTCGGTTCGCTTCAACTGCCAGGCTGAGGGCTTCGCGGTGCCGGCGATCCACGTCCGTAGGTACATCCGCACCTCGGACTTGGCGGCGACCGTGCCCTCGATGCGCAGCTTCTCTCCCGGCGAGACCAGGATTCCGAGCGGCTGCCGGCTCCCCAGGAGGGTGGCCTTCGACTTCAAGACTCGCGCAAAGGAGGCAGACACGCTGCCATCCTGCGCCACCTCGATGACCGCGCGGTAGCCCTGAGCCTTTCCCTTGGAGCGGAACTGGATGCCGAAGCTGGCAGGGAGCTTCTTGGGAACTGTGAACTCCAGTTCCGCAAGCGCGGTCAGCCTCTTCGCACCGACCTTCTTGAGAGCCACCTTGCCCGCCGGGACAGTCAGTTGGCCGTGGCCCGCGGCGCTGGCGAGAGACACCGGGCTCGAGAAGAGAAGGAGCATTGCCGAAAGCAGGACTACGGCCGCGCGAAGCACGGGACCCGCCAAGTGAGACGGCTCCACCGCGCGCAGCGCAGGTCGGCGGAGGGAAGCTAGCATCGGGCACTCCTCTTTCACATGAACCAAGTTGATCGCAGGCTCCCCCCAGAACCTGAGAATATCTTAAGGTACTCCCAGCCAATTCGCAGAATCGGCTCGGGTTGGGGAGACGCTCCCGCTCAACAGGGAACGATGGGAAGGGCTACGGAGCACAGGTGGATGAGCTCCAGACAGGAGGATCGATGGGCGGGCAAATCGGCCTGATCGTGGTCAACTACGCCTCGCACAGACTCATTGAGGCCAACCTAGGCGTGACTGACGGACTGTCGGTCATCGTCGTGGACAACTTCAGCACGCCTGCCGAGCGTGTCTCAACGGCTGCCCTGTGCCTGGCGAAGGGCTGGGAGTGCGTCCCCAGCGCCAACGATGGCTTCGGAGCAGGCGTGAACCTTGGCGTCGCCACCGCAACAGAGCGAGGATGCGCGGTAGTCGTCGTCGCCAACCCGGATCTCGCAATCGATCGCAGTGTTGTCGTCAAGCTTGCCGCCGCCGCGCTCGCTCGGCCCGACGACATCGTCTCTCCGCTCGTACTCAGCGGCGACGGCACCCCGTGGGGTCGGCTGGGAACGATCGATATCCCGGGTGGCCGGCTATGGTCGACTCGCGGCACCTCCGACCAGCCCGCGTGGATCTCCGGTGCCTGCTTCGCGGTTTCGACTCGAACCTGGCAAGAACTGGGTGGGTTCAGCGATGACTATTTCATGTATTGGGAGGATGTCGATCTCAGCCTCCGTTGCCAGCGAGCCGGCGGCAACGTGATCGTGCTGCCCGATCTCACCGCGGTGCACGAAGTAGGCGGCACCCAGGGCTCCGGTCGCTCGGCGCTCTACTACTACTATAATTGCCGCAACCGGTTGGTCTTCGCCGCGAAGCTGCTGACCAGCCGGGAGCAGCTGAAGTGGCTGCTGCTGACCCCTGCGGACATTCGGCGAGTCGCTCGGCGCGACTCCGCGCTAACCCGCTGGCAACGGCTTCGGAGGGCCTTTCCATCATGTCTCCACGGTGCCTCGGTGGGGGCCTGGTGGATGCTCACACACCGATTTCGGGGTCGCGCGTCAACTCCGAGTGTTAGGGTTCGACGGTAGCCGGCCGTCGCAGACGGCGGGTTCAGGAACATCGCAAGACAGAGGAAATCCTCAGGCGAGATGGGAAGTCGAGCATGCGGGTGACTGTCGTCACACTGACGTTCCGCCGGCCCGACGATCTGCGCGAGTCGCTTCCTATGCTCGTCGATGCGGTCGCCGAGTACCCCGGAGCTGATCTCCTAGTCGTGGACAACGACACAGAGCCGTCGGCGAGGCGCATCGTCGACGAGTTGGCGGACAGTCGGGTCCGCTATGTTCACGAGCCCAAGCCCGGGATTGCCGCCGCCCGCAACCGCGGCCTTAGCGAAACTGAAGATCGCGATCTGATCGTCTTCATAGATGACGATGAGCGCCCGCAACCCGGCTGGTTGACCAACCTGGTGAGCCTCCGTCAGGCATCTGGTGCCGAAGCCGTGGTTGGGCCAGTGATCTCTGAGTTTCCGGGTGAGCTGGATCCCTGGATTACCGCCGGACGCTTCTTCGAACGGCTTCGTCATCCGACCGGGACGACTCTGCCGGTGGCCGCGACCAACAATCTGCTTCTGGATCGGGACTTCGTTGGACGGCACAACTTGCGTTTCGACGAGGCATTCGGCCTCTCCGGCGGCTCTGACAGCGTGTTCACACGGCAACTGGTCAGAGCCGGAGGGCGGATCCTGTGGTGCGACGAGGCGGCGGTGACCGACGTCGTTCCGCCCGATCGCGCTACCCGCAGCTGGGTGGTCCGGCGCGCCTTCCGGATGGGAAACACCGAGGCAAGAGCACAGATTCACCTTGCCACCACCCGACTAGATCGTTCCCGTCAGCGGACTCTGGCCCTTTTGAGAGGTGCGGTGAGGGTTCTGGGCGGCGGGGCGCGGTACCTCAAGGGGCGCGCGACCAGTTCACTCGCCGACCAGGCGCGCGGCCAACGCACTCTTCTCCGCGGAGCAGGAATGGCATCCGCCGCCTGGGGCTATGTCTACTCAGAGTACGCCCGCGCGGCTGCTAAGCCTGAGCCACAGACCTTGAGGGTGCTGACTTCCTTCCGGACACCCAGCGAGACCACCAACCCGTACATCGTCCAGCTGCACCAGGCCCTCTCAAACCAGCCGGGTATTGAGGTCTCCACCTTCTCCTGGAGTCGGGCATTGGGCCAGCGCTGGGATGTCTTTCATGTGCACTGGCCGGAGACGGCGTTCGCTTCATCCGGCCGGATCCGACCGATCGTCAAGAAGTTGCTCTTCGGAGCGTTCCTGTTGCGGCTTCGACTTGACCGGACCGCAATCGTCTGGACCAGACACAACACTGAAACGCACGAGCGTGGAGATTCTCTCGCACGCTGGTTGATCGACCGGCTGACCGCGATGACCCATCACTTCATCCTGTTGAACAAATACACCTCCGTGCCCGTGGGTGCCGGGGCGTCCTTGATCCCGCACGGTCACTACCGGGATTGGTTCGAGCGGTTCCCCAAGGCCCCGCAGGTAGAGGCGAGACTGGGCTATGTCGGTCTGATCCGCCCGTACAAAGGCGTTGAGGATCTGGTCAGCGCTTTCGAGGAGCTTCCCGATCCCACCTGTTCGCTAAGCATCGGAGGACGGCCCGCTGACGTCGCGACCGCGGCAAGGATCAGCGAGTTGGCTGGAACCGACGATCGGATCGACCTGACCCTTCGCTTCCTCAGCGAGCCCGAACTCGTCACGCGAATCTGCGAAGCCCAGCTCATGGTCTTCCCCTACCTCGCGATGCACAACTCCGGTGCGGTCCTGGCCGCTCTTTCGCTGGATCGACCCGTGCTGGTTCCCCGTAACGAGGTGAACGACGATTTGCGCGCCGAGGTCGGCGGCGAATGGGTGCTCCCGTTCGACGGGCCGCTGACCGCGTCCGTGCTCAGCGACGCGCTGGCGAAGGCTCAGATGGTTGCAGGCCGGCCCGATCTGAGTTCGAGAGGCTGGGGCGAGGCTGGCTCCGCCCATCAGGCTGCATTCCGGCAGGCCCGACAGGCGGCAGCGAACTAGCTCATCTGCCCACCCCGCAGTCGGCCGTTCGGGCCGGATATTATACCTGCCCGCCGGTTCGCCGTCTAACTCCGCTTGGTCGATCCCGCCATCGCTTTTGCCCCGCCGAAAGATCGATGAGCAGTTTCTCATACTGGTCGGCCACCGTTTCCCACGAGTAGCGTCGGATGGCCTGCCGAAGCGCCTGTCCACGTTCGCTGCTCCGTTGGGGGTCGGCTTCGACCGCCTCTACGTAGCTGGCGACGTCGGACGGTGTTGCGAAATACTCGCCGTGCTCGGCCACCACTTCCCGGTTGAAGGAGACGTCGAACGCGATCACCATCGCTCCGGCACCGGCTGCCCGCAGGAGCGACGGATTAGTGCCTCCGACCGAGTGTCCATGCAGGTAGGTGAGCGAGTGAGCGTACAACTGGTTGAGGAGCTCTTGGTCCCACACACCGCCCAAAAGGCGCACCCGTTCATCGGCGACAGCCTGGATCTGATGCGTATAGGCGTCCGCGTACGGGGCGGACCCGACCACAACCAGCGGGCGTTTCGCGTGGCTCTGCACATAACCCTCGACGATCTCCAGCACGTGGTTCTCCTGCTCGAACCGCGCCACTACTAGATGGTACTTCCCCCGCGTCAACTCCAATTCGGCTAGCCGGTCGTGGCCAACCGAATCCAGGATCGGGGCGCCGTACGCGATCAGCCGAGTCGGGGCAGAGAACTCAGTGGTGTAGTAGTCGGCGATTCCCTGAGCGTCAGCAATGAGCTCCTCTGACAACTTGACCGAGAGCGACTCCGCGACGCGGTAGTAGCCACGCCCGATCCTGCCCCATTTTGACCGCTGCCATTCCAGGCCATCAACATGGGTCGCCACCGGAATTCGGCGCGCACGGAGCACGGGCAGCAACGGCGAGTTGGCTGCGTTAAACACAACCGCCGCCTCTATGCCCGACAACGCCGGACTGACCACGGATAGTGCGGTATGGCTGAGGGTCTCCAAGGAGCGCTTCTTCACCGACGGGAGGTTGACCAGCGTCATTCCCATGTAATGGGAGAGCGGCTGCTCACCTTCAGGAACCCGGCAGAAGACCACCACCTCGTGACCACGCGACGCCAATCGACTGCCGATCTCCTCAACGGCGGTCTCGAAACCCCCGTAGCGCGCGGGAACGCCGCGAGTACCGATCAAAGCAATACGCATCTAGTTCCCTCGCCCGGTTGACCGCCTACAGCCGGACAGCCTACCGCCCAGGAGCCAGTACACCGGTTCTCACCGGAGGGATCCGATGGGCGCAAGCCGCTCGCCAAAGAGGCCTCGGGCATCCAGCTCATCCAGGACGGTGTGCGCGATCGGTCGACGTATGGTCAGCCCCATATGGTCAATCACCTCGGCCCGGCGATCGGCAGTCAGCGCACCCCCGGATCGGATGTCTCCGGCAAAGCGCTTGATGTCGCCAGCATCCTCGACCCTTGGTCCCGGCAGCCAGGCCAGCGCGTCGGGCGGGCTGAAGCCCCGACCCTCGACGTAGGACTCGAGATCGGGCACGAGGAAGGCAATCGGTCGGTCCAGGGCTAGGTAGTCGATCCACACGCTGGAGTAGTCCGTCAGTAGGCCATCCGACGCCCCGACGAGGTGGTAAGGAAGCAACCCGTTGCGAATCAGTAGATCGTTGGTGACGATGATCGCACCCTCGACTGCGTGGTTGTCAGCGTCGCTGGGGTGCGGCTTGACCACCAACTGGATGCCTTCGCTGGCGAGCCCCGCCACGACTTCGCCGGCTCGTATGTCTACCTGGACGGTATCGCCGGGAGCCTCTGCCCAACCAGCGGTCAGCCCATGTCCAGCGTTCTTCCGGAAGGTCGGCATCCACAGCGCGAAGGGGCGATCCGGATCGACGCCGAGAGGTCTTAGGCGGGCACGATCGACGCCGTCGAACTCGTCCACACGCGGATTGCCGGTCAGAAGTAGACCTCCTGGCGGAAGTTGGCACTGGCTCGCCAGAATCTCGCCCTGCAGCTTCGTGGCCGCGACGAGATAGTCGGAATGGATGGTTGGACGGCCCCGCTCATCAGCCATGATGCTGCCCTTGATCCCGCCGCCGTGCCAAAGATTCACCATAGTCTTTCGTGGAGCCCGGCGCGGATTGCCAAACAAGCCATGAGTGAACATGCTCACCTCGGCTGTGGCAAACCGCCACAGGGCCTCCACCGAACGGCGCGGCACCACTCTCACATTCTCGACTTGGCCCAGCCCGGCCACCCGCAGCACCGTCCTGGCCTTGTCAGGATCGACCGCTAGAAGATAGACCGTCCCTTGGTACCGTTCGGCTGCCGCGCGCAGCATCTCGATCGCATTCCCCTCCGAGTCGGGGAACCCACTGATCACCAGATGTTGCCCCCGCGGAGTCACCGCCAACAACAACCATGCAGCACTTCGTTCGGCCCAGCGGACCATGGCTTTCCAGGGAAGTGAACCCACCGGTTCAGTCACCTGCACCGTTCAAAGCAAGGCGCAACTCGGTGCTCGATGTGCTCGGAGTGTAAGGGAAGTAATGCACCTCGACACCCACTGACGCCATGTCGTGCTCAAGCTTGTCGCCCTTCGGCGTGCCGCGCCAGTCGTCACCCTTGAACACGATGTCGAAGGGCACTCGCTGCCACACCTTCAGCTTGTTGGCGGAGGTGTCGGTCACGACCTCGTCGACGATCGC
>CAZORV010000122.1:0-9597 GCA_964582215.1 uncultured Frigidibacter sp. | reverse complement strand
TACGTCGCCACCGACGAGAAGACGGGACCGCGCTTCCCGCTGCTGCTGACCACCGGCCGCATCCTGTCGCAGTACAATGTCGGCGCGCAGACGCGGCGGACGGCGAACAATGTCTGGCATGACCAGGACATTCTCGAGGTTCACCCCCACGATGCCGAAGTTCGCGGCATCCGCGAAGGCGACTGGGTGCGGCTGGCCAGCCGGTCGGGCGAGACGACGCTGAAGGTCGAGATCACCGACCGCGTGTCGCCGGGCGTTGTCTACACGACCTTCCACCATCCGACGACCCAGGCCAACGTCGTGACCACCGACTTTTCGGACTGGGCGACCAACTGCCCGGAATACAAGGTCACCGCCGTGCAGGTCATGCCGTCGAACGGCCCCTCTGACTGGCAGGAGGAATATGAGGCGCAGGCCGAGATGGCCCGCCGCATCCTGCCTGCCGCCGAGTGATGGACAGCTTTGCCCAGACGCCCCGCCTCGCCTTTCGGGCGGGGCGGTGGGAAGAGGGGCAGCGTGCCGTGCCGTCCGAAGTGCCGGTGGCGATCGTCTACAACGGCACGACACAGGCGGTGATGATGGCAACGCCCGAGGCTTTGCAGGACTTCGGCGCGGGGTTTTCGCTAAGCGAGGGGATTATTTCTGAGCTTTCAGAAATAATCGAATCTGAAATCGTCGAACTGCCTCAGGGCGTTGAGTTGCGTCTGTGGCTGGCGCCGGCGGCCGAGGTGCGCTTTCAGGCGCGGCGGCGGGCGCAGGTCGGGCCGGTGGGCTGCGGGCTTTGCGGCATCGACAGCCTGGCCGAGGCTCTGCGGCCCCTGCCGCCGGTCGGCGCCACCCTGTCGCTGGCACCCGCCGACTGCGAGGCGGCGATGAAGGGGCTGATGCGGCATCAGGCGCTGAATGATGCGACGCGCGCCGTTCATGCCGCGGGCTTTTACCGGCCCGGGCAGGGCGTGGTCCTGGCGCGCGAGGATGTGGGGCGGCACAATGCGCTGGACAAGCTGGCCGGGGCGATGGCGCGGGCGGGTGTTCCGGCGGCGGATGGCGCGCTGGTCATCACCAGCCGGGTGTCGGTCGACATGGTCCAGAAGGCCGCGATGATCGGCGCGCCGGTGCTGA
Source organism: uncultured Frigidibacter sp. (assembly GCA_964582215.1). Classification (GTDB taxonomy): domain Bacteria; phylum Pseudomonadota; class Alphaproteobacteria; order Rhodobacterales; family Rhodobacteraceae; genus TMP-24. The sequence continues at coordinate 8,475 of CAZORV010000122.1, read as the reverse complement.
TGGCGGCGTCGGCGCCGACCGCGCTGGCCATCGCCGAGGCCGACCGCGCCGGCCTGACGCTGGTGGCTGTGGTGCGTGGCGCCGACTTTGAGATATTCACCCATCCTGCGCGGTTCGCCCGCGCAGGAACCGATCCGAAAGAAAGCACGCATGTCGCCTGAAAAAATGGTCCGCATGGCGAACCAGATCGCCACCTTCTTCACCAGCAAACCGCATGACGAGGCGGTCGCCGGCACGGCCGCCCATATCAGCGATTTCTGGGAGCCCCGGATGCGCAAGCAGCTTTTCGACCACATCGCCGCCGGTGGCGCGGGCCTGATGCCGCTGGTCATCGAAGCCTCGGGCAAAATCCGGCCGGTTCAGGCGGCCTGAGCGGCGTCGGTGCGGCCGTTTCAGACAGCCAGCGTGGCGGCCACCGCCTTTTGCCAACGCTGGTATTTCTCCTGTCGCTGGCCTTCGTCCATCGTCGGCGCGAACCGGCGTTCCAGTGCCCATTTGTCCGCAAAACCCGCCGCATCGGGGTAAAGCCCGGCCTGCATCCCGGCCAGCCAGGCGGCACCCAGCGCGGTCGTCTCTGTGATCACTGGCCGGTCGACCGGGGCGCCGATGATGTCGGCCAGAAACTGCATCGTCCAGTCCGACGCCACCATTCCGCCGTCGACCCGCAGGATGCCGCCCGAGGCGCCCTGCCAGTCGGCGCGCATCGCCTCGAGAAGGTCGCGGGTCTGGAAGCCGACGCTTTCCAGTGCCGCACGGGCGAATTCGGCAGGGCCGGAGTTGCGGGTCAGGCCAAAGACCGCGCCCCGGCAGTCGGCGTTCCAGTAGGGCGCGCCGAGGCCGGTGAAGGCGGGCACCAGCGTCAGCGCCTGGGTCGGGTCGGCGGCCCCGGCCAGTGGGCCCGCCTCGGACGCCTGACCGATGACCTTCAACCCGTCGCGCAGCCACTGCACCACGGCGCCGGCGATGAAGATCGACCCTTCCAGCGCATAGGTCGTCCGGCCGTTCAGCCGATAGGCGATGGTGCCCAGCAACCGCGCGCGGCTTTCGACCAGCGTGTCGCCGGTGTTCAGCAGCGCAAAGCAGCCGGTGCCGTAGGTCGACTTCATCATGCCCGGTGCAAAGCAGGCCTGCCCGATGGTCGCGGCCTGCTGATCACCCGCGACACCCAGAATCGGGATCGGGCGGCCGAAAAGATCCGCCCCGGTGCTGCCGAAGTCGGCGGCGCAGTCGCGAACCTCGGGCAGCATCTGCTTTGGTATATTCAGAAGGTCCAGAATTTCTGCATCCCAGACGTGATCGCGGATATTGAACAGCAAGGTCCGCGCGGCGTTCGTGGCGTCGGTCGCGTGAACCTGTCCGCCGGTCAGCCGCCAGATCAGAAAACTGTCGACCGTCCCGAACAGCAGATCACCCCGTGCGGCCCTGTCGCGGGCGCCCGGCACATGGTCCAGAATCCAGGCCAGCTTGGTGCCCGAGAAATAGGCGTCAAGCAGCAGCCCGGTCTTGCGTGTCACCATCGGCTCGTGCCCCGCGGCCTTCAGCGCCGCGCAAAGGTCGGCGGTGCGGCGGTCCTGCCAGACGATGGCGCGGTGGATCGCCTTGCCGGTCGTTCGGTCCCAGACAAGGGTGGTCTCACGCTGATTGGTGATGCCGATGGCGGTGATGCCGGCGGCGGTCAGCCCGGCCCTGGCGATCGCCCCCCGGACCGTTGCGACCACCGTGTCCCAGATGTCGTCGGCCTCATGCTCGACCCAGCCAGAGGCCGGAAAATGCTGGGTAAATTCCCGCTGGGCGCTGGCGACCGGCCGCATGTCACTGTCAAAGACGATGGCGCGGCTGGAGGTGGTTCCCTGATCAATCGCGATGATATGGCTCATGCCGCCGCCCCCCTTGCCCGCATCCAGCCATCCAGCGCGGCGATCTGGTCCGCCGTCAACCGCAGCCCCAGCTTCGACCGGCGCCAGACCACATCCTCGGCCGTCCGGGCGAATTCCTTGTCCATCAGCCAGCGGACCTCGGCGGCCGTCAGGCCCGCGCCGAAGTCCGTGCCAAGCTCGGCCGCCGAGGTCGCATCGCCAAGGATCACGGGCGCCTCGGTCCCGTAGGCGCGGGTCAGCCGGCGGCAGGAATAGTCGGACAGGAACGGGTAGCGCGCCCCAAGGCCCGCGACCAGTGTGGCCACGTCGCCGACCGCGAAATCCCCGCCCGCCAGCGCCACGCCCGCCGTCCAGTCGCCCCGCGACGGCGACAGAAAGGCCGCGACCTTGCCCACGGCGGATTCGGCCAGCTTGCGATAGGTGGTGATCTTGCCGCCGAAGACCGACAGGATCGGCGGGCCGTCGGCATTCAGCGACAGGACATAGTCCCGCGTCGCCGCCTGCGCCGACTTCGCCCCGTCATTGTAAAGCGGCCTGACCCCCGAATAGGTCCAGACCACCTCGGCAGGCGTCACCGGCCGTTCGAAGTAGTTCGAGGCGAAGGCGCAAAGATAGCCACGCTCGGCCTCGGTGCAGGTGGGGCCGGAAGGGTCGGTCCCGTGATCCATGTCGGTGGTGCCGATCAGGGTGAAATCTTCCTCGTAGGGGATCGCAAAGATGATGCGGCCATCGGTGCCCTGAAAGAAGTAGCAGCGCCCGTGGTCGAACAGTTTGCGGGTCACGATATGGCTGCCGCGCACCAGACGGATCGATTCCCGCGTGTCGATATGGGCGATGCCGCGCACCACCTCTTCGACCCAGGGCCCGCCCGCGTTGACCAGAACGCGCGCGCGGGCGGTCTCGGGGCCGGCGCCGCGGTCAAGGGTGATCTGCCAGTGATCCCCCATGCGCGCCGCCGCCGTCACACGGGTGCGGGTCAGGATCGTGGCGCCCCTTTCGGCGGCGTCGCGGGCGTTCAGGGTGACAAGGCGGGCGTCCTCGACCCAGGCGTCGGAATATTCGTAGGCGCGGCGGAACTTCTTTTGCAACGGCGCCCCGGCGGGGTCGGTGGCAAGGTCCAGCGTCGCGGTGCCGGGCAGGATCTCGCGGCCGCCGAGGTTGTCGTAAAGGAACAGTCCAAGGCGGATCAGCCAGGCCGGGCGCCGACCCTTCATCCAGGGCATGACAATGTTCATCAGCCGTGATGTCGGGGTCTCGCCCTCGAACCGCATTTCGGGGTGGTAGGGCAGCACGAACCGCATCGGCCAGGCGATGTGGGGCATCGCCTTCAGCAGAACCTCGCGTTCGATCAGTGCTTTGCGCACCAGACCGATCTCGAAATACTCAAGATAGCGCAGCCCGCCATGGAACAGCTTGGTCGAGGCGGACGAGGTTGCCGAGGCGAGGTCGCCCATTTCGGCCAGACAGACCGACAGGCCGCGCCCCGCCGCGTCGCGGGCGATGCCGCAGCCGTTGATCCCGCCACCGATGACGAAAATGTCGTAAAGCTTTTCCGAATCCATCGCCCACCTGCCTCGCGCCGGAATTGAACCGGCGATGGCGCGGATTGTCAAAGAATATGTTCGTAAATGTTCGTTTTGACTTCCGCATTGCAAAAATCGCGCTAGGATCGGCGCGGTAGGAGCACAAAGATGGTTCTGTCGCTGAGGCAAAGCGAGATTCTGGATCTGGCGCAGGCCGAGGGGCGGGTGCTGGTCGATGACCTGGCGCAGCGCTTCGGCGTGACGCTGCAGACCATCCGCCGCGATCTTGGCGATCTTGCGGACGCCGGGCGACTGGCGCGGGTGCATGGTGGCGCGGTTCTGCGGGCCGGCGTGGCCAATATCGGCTATGCCGACCGGCGAAAACTGAACGCCGGCGCCAAGGCGGCCATCGCGCGGGCCTGCGCTGCGGCGATACCCGACAACAGCTCGCTGTTCCTGAATATCGGCACGACGACCGAGGCGGTGGCCCGGGCGCTGCTGAACCATCGCAATCTGACGGTGGTGACGAACAACATGAACGTCGCCAATATCCTGGCCGACAGCGAAGGCTGCGACGTCATCGTCGCGGGCGGGGTGCTGCGGCGGTCGGATGGCGGGCTGGTCGGCGACCTGACCAGCGAGGCGATCAGCGCCTTCAAGGTCGATTTCGCCGTCATCGGCACCTCGGCGCTGGACGTCGATGGCGATCTTCTGGATTTCGACCCGCAAGAGGTGCGGGTCAGCCGCGCCATCATCGGCCGGGCGCGGCAGACCTATCTGGTGGCCGACCACTCAAAGCTGTTGCGGGCGGCGCCGGTGCGGATTGCCTCGCTCAGCGAACTGACGGCACTTTTCACCGACCGGCCGTTGCCCGAGGCGCTGTCAGCCCGTTGTGCGGGCTGGGGCACCGGGGTGCGGATCGCGCCGGGCTAGGCGGCGAAGCCCCTCAGCCCGCGCAGCGCTTGGCGGCCTCGTCAACCGCCGCCGAAAAGCCCGACAGCGAGAATGTGTCCTGCGTGCGGGTGCCCTTGGCGGACTGTGCCGTCAGCGTCGCCGCCGAACCGGACTTCAGCGCGGCGATGATCTTGGCATCGTCGTCCGGCGCCCCGGCCCAGGCCCATTCGCCATCGACGAACAGATCGAACTTGGTACCGCCGACGTCAAGCCCGACCTTGGACCCCGGGGCAAACGGATAGCCGCCGGTAAAGGAAATCTCGCCCTTGCCGCCCTTGCGGTAGGTGATGAACAGCAGGATGTCGCCCCGCCGCACCTGCGCGGGTTTGCCGTCCTTGGTGTTCACGGTTTCCTTGGGCGCCGAGACGCCCCAGCATTCGGCCGGGTCGCCTTCGACAAAGACGCTCCAGTCCGTGTTCGCGGCCACCCGGTTGGTCGAGACCTGTGCCCAGGCGCCCGACGCCAGCGCAAGTGCCAGACAGGTTGCGCCCGCCACGCGTTTCATCGCTGATGTCATCTCTGCGGCCTCCAGCCTCTTGCCCGGCCCCGTTTCTTTTCAGTGCCTGACGCACAGTTTTTCAATGGCGGGGTCTTTTTCAACTCGATAGGGAATACATACCGCATTCACCGCCGGTCGGGAAAGCCCCGGCGGCAGATTTTCGCCTAAGGGCCGATGCGGGGTGCGCGGGTTTTTCGGGGGTGGCATGGCGGCGGCGGAACTGGTTGAACTTTGGCGAGGCGGGCTTCTGGAAAGCACGCATCGCGGCCACGCGGTGATCACCGACGAGGCGGGCGAGATCGTCGAGGCCTGGGGCGACCCCGGGGCGATCATCTTTCCGCGATCCTCGTGCAAGATGATCCAGGCGCTGCCGCTGATCGAAAGCGGTGCGGCCGATGCGGCGGGCCTCAGGCAGGACCAGCTGGCGCTGGCCTGCGCCAGTCACCGGGGCGCGCAGATCCATACCGTCAGGGTCGAAAAGTGGCTGGCCGACCTTGGCCTGTCCGAGGGCGATCTGCGCTGCGGCAGCCAGATGCCGTCGGACCCCGAGGCGCGCGATCTGCTCTATTCAACCCGGCAAAGGCCCTGCCAGATCCACAACAACTGCTCGGGCAAGCATGCGGGGTTCCTGACGCTGAACCGGCATCTCGGCGGCGGCAGCGAATATGTCGAGGTCGATCACCCGGTGCAGCGCGCCGGCCGCGCCGCGTTCGAGGAGGTGACCGGTCTGACCAGCCCCGGTTTCGGCATCGACGGCTGTTCGGCGCCGAACTTCGCCACGTCCCTGCAGGCGCTTAGCCGGGCGATGTCGTTCTTTGCGACGGCGCGCGAAGGGGCCGGCCGGCGTGCCGGGGCGGCGCACCGTCTGACGCAGGCGATGATGGCTTACCCCGAGCTGATCAACGGCGAGGGTGGCGCCTGCACCGAACTGATGCGGGCGATGGGTGGCAAGGTGGCGGTCAAGACCGGCGCCGAGGCTGTCTATGTGGCGATCCTGCCGGCGCAAAGGCGCGGGATCGCCCTGAAGATCATGGACGGCGGCACCCGCGCCTCGCAGGCCGCGATCACGGCGCTGCTGATCCGCTGCGGGGTGCTGGACCGCGATCACCCGGTGGTCGGCCGTTATCTGACCGGTCCCCTGAAGAACTGGCGCGGGCTCGAGGTCGGCGAAATGCGGCTTGCGCCAGGGTTCTGCTGAGGCGGCGCCGGACGCTGACCGAATCTGTCGCGGGCCGACGCCGCCTGCCGCGGCCCGGTCGCTTCGGGCGACCGGCGGCGTTCGCGGGATCGGTGCCTGTCGGCGGGGCCGATGACCCGTGCCGACCGGGATCGCAGCGGTGGCTGTGGCGATGCCCCGCCTTAGAGGACATTTGACAGCGTGGTTTTCCCGACCCGGAGGCCCCGGCCTTCGCCGGGGCGGCCTGGCGCGGGGGGCCTATGCCACGTCGAAGACCAGCGGCTTGACCTGCTGGAACATGCCGGTCGACTCCAGGGTCTCGACCACCTTGGGGTCGATCGCCTGGTCGAGATAGAGGATCGCGATCGCCTCTTTGCCGACGCCGGACCGGCCAAGGGTGAAGTTGGCGATGTTGACGTTGTTCTTGCCCATCGTCATCCCGAGCAGGCCGATGATGCCGGGCACGTCCTCGTTGGTCGTGTAGAGCATGTGCTCGCCGATCTCGGCGTCGATATTGATGCCCTTGATCTGGATGAACCTCGGCTTGCCGTCCGAAAAGACCGTACCGGCAACCGACCGTTCGCGGCGGTCCGTCACCACCGTCAGCTTCATGTAACCGTCGAACACGCCGCCCTTTTCCTGCCGCGTGGTGGCGATCTGCACCCCGCGTTCCTTGGCGATGACCGGGGCCGATACCAGGTTCACGTCAGGGTTCGAGGCCTTCATGATGCCGGCAATGGCCGCGCAGTTCAGCGCGGCGAGGTTCATATGGCTGACGTTGCCGTCATAAAGCACGTTGATCGCCTTGATCGGCTCGTCCGTCAGCTGGCCCGCAAAGGCGCCGAGGTGGCTGGCCAGCTTGATCCAGGGGCCCATCACCGCCGCCTCTTCGGCCGTGACAGACGGCATGTTCAGCGCGTTCTGCACCGCGCCGGTCAGAAGATAGTCGGCCATCTGCTCGGCGACCTGGATGGCGACGTTCTCCTGCGCCTCGGTGGTCGAGGCGCCAAGATGCGGCGTGCAGACGACGTTCGGCAGGGTGAAAAGCGGGCTGTCGGTGGCCGGTTCCACCTCGAACACATCCAGCGCGGCGCCTGCCACCTGACCGGACTTCAGCGCCTCGTAAAGGGCGGCCTCGTCGATCAGCCCGCCACGGGCGCAGTTGATGACACGGACGCCCTTCTTGCACCGGGCCAAAGCCTCGCGCGACAGTATGTTGCGGGTCTTGTCGGTCAGGGGGACGTGAAGCGTGATGAAATCGGCGCGGTGCAGAAGCTCGTCCAGCTCGACCTTGGTGACGCCCAGTTGCCGGGCACGCTCTTCCGACAGGAAGGGGTCATAGGCGACGACCTTCATATGCAGCCCCCGGGCGCGGTCGCAGACGATGCCGCCGATATTGCCCGCACCGATGACGCCAAGCGTCTTGTTGAAGAGTTCGACCCCCATGAAGCGGTTCTTCTCCCACTTGCCGGCGACGGTCGAGGCGCTGGCCTCGGGCAGCTGGCGGGCCACGGCGAACATCATGGCGATGGCATGTTCGGCGGTGGTGACCGAATTGCCGAACGGCGTGTTCATGACGATGACGCCGCGCTTCGAGGCGGCGGGAATGTCGACATTGTCGACGCCGATCCCGGCGCGGCCGATGACCTTGAGATTGGTGGCGGCGGCCAGAACCTTGTCCGAGACCTTGGTGGCCGAGCGGATGGCAAGGCCGTCATACTGGCCGATCACCTCCAGAAGCCTGTCCTTGTCCTTGCCAAGGTCGGGCAGATAGTCGACCTCGACCCCGCGGTCGCGGAAGATCTGGACGGCGGTTTCGGAAAGCTTGTCGGAAACGAGAACTTTGGGGGCCATGGGGCGCATCCTTTGTCGGGTTCGGAACGCAGTCCCGGACTTGATCCGGGACCTCTTGGTCTGGGGGAAGAGGCCCCGGATCAGGTCCGGGGCGCGGCGGTCACTGTGCGGCGATCTCGGCCTGAAACGCCCATTCGATCCAGGGCATCAGGGCGGCGACATCCGCCGTCTCGACCGTCGCACCGCACCAGAGGCGCAGGCCCGGCGGCGCGTCGCGATAGGCGCCCGCATCCAGCGCCACGCCCTCTTTCTCCAGCCGTTTCGCCACGGCCTTGGCAAAGGCGGCGCCGTCGCTGATCCGCGGATCGGTGAAGGCCAGACAGACGCTGGTGGTCGATGCCGTCGCCGGATCAACGGCCAGATTGGCGATCCAGTCGCGGTCCGCGACAAAATCCGCCACCACCCGGGCAGTGGCGTCAGAGCGCGCGATCAGCCCCGGCAGACCGCCGATGGACTTCGCCCATTTCAGCGCCACGAGGTAATCCTCGACCGCCAGCATCGATGGGGTGTTGATCGTCTCGCCCTCGAATATCCCCTCGATCAGCTTGCCGCCCTTGGTCATGCGGAAGATCTTCGGCATCGGCCAGGCCG
>CAZORV010000121.1:0-9649 GCA_964582215.1 uncultured Frigidibacter sp. | reverse complement strand
CCGATCAGCCACAGGGCAAACAGCCCGCCGAGCGGCCAACCGACAATCGGCAGCCGCCCAGTCCAGTTCGGCACGGCGGTCAGCAGGAACCCCGCGATGACGGCCCCCAGATAGCCGAACAGGAATTCATGCGCATGCCATGACACGGGATCAAAAGCAGTGGGCAAGGTCAGATGGCCCGACAGCATCGGCACCCAAAGCACCATCGCCAAGGCGGCCCAAACCCCTGCGCCAAAGAAAAAGGGCCGAAAGCCATATGTCAGGATCGCCGGCCCTGCCCAAGCACGCATCTGTTCGGTGGATGTGGTCATGGCCCCTCGCGGCGGAACTGAACCCCGGCCTCGGTCAGGATGACGTCCAGCGCGATGTCGTGGGGTTGGGGAAAGATGGTAGCAAGGCGCGCGGAGTGCAGGCCAATGCCGATGGTGAACGGGCGCGGCGACAGCGCGGCAAGTGTCCGGTCAAAATAGCCCCCGCCATAGCCCAGCCGAAAGCCCGCCCCGTCCCATCCGACCAACGGCGCAAAGGCGATATCGGGCGTCAGCGTTTCAGCATCGGGCGGTGGCACGGGAATGTTCCAGTCGCCCCGCACCGTGGCCATGCCGGGCATCCAGCGGCGAAAGACCATTGGGGCGGCCTTTACCTCGACCACCGGCAGCGCGAGGGTGACGCCCCTGCCGTGCAATTCCGCCATGAAGTCGCGCAGATCGGGTTCACCCTTGATCGGCCAGTAGGCAGACAAGGCCAGGCCCGCCGCCCCGGAAAACTGCTGGGCCAGCAAGTGACGCAAGTGCGCGGATAGAGTGAAACCTGCCGCTTTGCGGTCTGCTACGCTCAGCGCGTCCCGTGCCGCACGCAGGCGGACGCGTTCCGCGCGGCGCCAGCGCGCAACGTCCCGTGCCTGTTCGGGGTCCACCGCCAGCGGGTCGAACGCATTGGGAGCGATTTCGCCGGCCAGACAGGGGGACGAGGCGAGCAGACGTTCCTCAGGCATCGGCCCGCCCAGCGGGTTCAAACTGCGGGAAAAGCACGTTGTTTTCCAGCCGCATATGCTCGGTCAGGTCGGCGGTGAACTCTGCCAGTCCCCGGTAAAGCGCAGTCCATGTGCCACAGGCCCCATCTGGCAACGACAGGTTCCCGGTCAAGCGGCGAATTTCGGCCACCTCGCAGTCATGCCCTGCATGGTCGGCGCGCATCACCGCGATCGGGTTTTCGATCCCGGGCATGCCACCCTTGCGGATGGCGGGAAACAGGATCAGCTCTTCCTTTTTCATATGCACCTCCATCTCGCCGATCATCTGACGCAACAGGATGGACAGGCCCTCGGGCACGCCGTCATCGCCGAAATGCACATCTTCGACCCGCTCGGCCATGGCGGCGAGCACCGGCAGCTGTTCACGATGGCGGGCGTGATAGCGCGTCTCGATGTGACGGGTCAGGGCGGTGGGGTCTGTCGGGGCGACATCTTCGGTCATGCTGGTTCTCCTCTTGTCAGAACAGTCGTGGTGGGGCTGCAGGTTCGGATTGCGCGGATGCCACGGCGATATGCAGCGATCTGGCGATGCGTTCGGCACGTTCGATGACATGGTCCGCACCGGCACGAGTGCAGGTGTCCGTCGCCGTGGCGCGGAACAGCGCGAGCCATCGGTCGAAATGTGCAGCGTTGATCGGCAAGGGCGTGTGGGCCGGCACCGGGCGGCCATGATACTGCCCGGTCATCAGCGCGACCGAGCACCAGAAGTCCACCATGCGGTCCAGATGCGGGGCCCAGTCGGTGATCCGCGCAGCAAAGATCGGCCCCACAACCGCATCGGCACGAACGCGGCCGTAGAACCGATGCACCAGATCGCGCAGCACGTCGGCGTTCAGCCCGGTTTCCGCCATCAGTGCTGCCGTCATTTCGGGCCGGGCCGAGGGCGGCGGGGTCTTGATTGCACCCATTTCCATCTGAGTCTCCGTCTTGCAGTCTGGCTTAGACCTGCTAATAGGTATTGTAAATACCCATTCAAGGATTGCGACTGACATGCGCCTCACCTCCTTCACCGACTTTGGCTTGCGGATGCTGATGCGGATGGCGGGCGATCCATCCCGCGCCTTTTCCAGCGCCGAACTGGCAGCGGATCTCGGCCTGTCGCGCAACCATCTGGCAAAGATCATCCAACATCTGGCGCGCGCCGGTCTGATCGACACACGGCGCGGCGGTGGCGGCGGGGCCATGCTGGCCCGCCCTGCGGCCGAGATCCGGCTGGGCCAGATCATCCGGCTTCTGGAGGAAGGCCAGCCGCTGGTGGAGTGTTTCGGGTCAGGGGGCGGCACTTGTTCCATCGAGGCCCGCTGCCGCCTGAAAACCCGCCTGCGGTCAGCCGAGGCCGCGTTCCTGGCCGATCTGGACCGTTCGACGCTTGCCGATATAGCCTTGACCCCGTTGGCTAAGACCGCTGGCAACCTGGTGGTGCCACAATGACGCAAGTGGAACGGGATGGTGTGGGCTTTGTCGTTCCCGCCACCCTGCTGGCCAAGGCCTTCGGGATGACAGAAGACCTGTTACGCCAAGCGATGCGCGACGGCAGCCTTGCCTCACGTTGTGAGGCAGGAGTGGATTCTGACGTTGGGCGCTGGCGCCTGACCTTTCGCCATGCAGGCCGCGCCTGCCGGTTCACGGTGGATGAAGCGGGCAGGATCCTGTCAACGTCGCGCTTTCCAGTCCGAGCCCGGTCGTCCGTCAGCCGGATTGACTTAGTCTGACGATTAAGTTAGTAATCAGTTACTCACTTACTTGGAGGTCACCCGTGCGCAAGACGTCCGATCTGCGGAAGGCTGAAATCGTCGCCACCATCTTGGGCCTCGCTGACCGGATCGGGCCGGATCGAGTGACCACCGGTGCGGTCGCGATCGAAGTTGGCGTGACGCAAGCCGCAATTTTCCGGCATTTTCCAACCAAGGCCGCGATGTGGAACGCGGTGGCCGATCATGTAGCCGAAGCGCTGACCACGGCCTGGGATGCGGCGCTGGCACAGGCCGACATTCCGGTCGAACGCGTCAAGGCGCTGATCGGGGCGCAACTGGGCCAGATCGCGGCAACGCCCGCGATGCCCATGCTCCTCTTCTCGCGCGAACTGAATGTCGAGAATGCGGATCTCCGGGCGGCGTTCCGGGGCCGGTTGGCCACGTTTCATGGCCACTTGGCGCGCGAGGTAGAAAAAGGTCAGCGGGCCCATGCCCTGCGCAGCGATGTGGCGGCGGCGGATGCGGCAGTGCTGCTGGCCTCGCTGGTTCAGGGGGTGGCTATCCGATGGTCGCTCGGCGCGCGCGATTTTGCCCTGCACGCAGAAGGGTTGCGCCTGCTGGATGTCCAGCTGCACCTGCTTTCGGCAAAGGGAGCCTGACTGATGCGCAAGACCTTGCTATATGCGGTGGCGGCTGTCGTGGCTGCAGGTGCCGGGGCGGTATTCCTGACCGAGCGCCCGCTGACGGTGATGGTGGTTCCGAGCGAAGCCGACGTGGCCCTACGCATCTATGGTCTTGGCACGGTCGAGGCGCGGGTGCTGGCGCGCGTGGGGTTCGAGGTGGGCGGGGCGCTTTTGTCGCTGTCAGCCGATGCCGGAGACCGCGTGTCGCAGGGCCAGGACCTAGCCGCATTGCACCAGGCCGAGCAGGAGGCTCGCGTCGCCCGTGCCCGCGCCGCCGTGGCTGCGAATACTGCCAATCAGACCAAGGCTGAAGCGGCGGTTGTCCGCGCGCTGGCCATTCTGGCACAGCGCGAGGCCGCCAATCGCCGTCAGGTGGAACTGACGCTGCAGGGCAACGCGCCCGCCCAGCGGGCAGAGGAAGCGCAGCGCGATGAAGACGTCGCCCGCGCCGAAGTCGCTGTGGCCGAGGCCGAGCTAGCCGTCATCCTGGCACAGGGGAAAGACGCCGCCGCGGCCTTGCAACTGGAACAGACCTTGCTGGATCACCACCGCCTGACCGCACCCTTTGACGCGCTAGTCGTGTCCCGCCTTGCCGAGGCCGGGGCCGTGGTCCGCGCGGGCGACCCGATCTTTACCCTGATCGACCCCGCAACGATCTGGATTCAGGCCTATATCGACGAAGAACGCGCAGGTCAGTTGGCGCTTGGTCAGCCCGGCATTATTCGCCTGCGGTCACAGCCTGCTGGCGAATATAGCGGCACCATCGCCCGTATAGGCCTCGAAAGCGACCGGGTGAACGAAGAACGCCGCGTCTGGCTGACCTGCGCCGATTGTCCGGCCCAGATGTACCTTGGCGAACAGGCCGAGGTGCGTATCCTGACCGGTACGCGCGACAGCGCTTTGATGGTACCCGAGATCGCAATCTCCGGCTTCGACGGCCATCGCGGAACTGTCTGGATCGTTCAAGATGGACGGTTGGCACGAACTCAGCTGACCTTTGGCGCGCGGGATGATCGCGGTCGGGTCGAGGTGACGGACGGCCTGCCAGACGGCGCGCAGATCGTCGCTGCCCCGCCACAGGGCGCGGACGAGGGGCGGTTGGCACGCATCGAGGCCGCGCCATGAACCTGGCCGTCAAGGACATTCGCCACGGCCTTTTCCGGTTTGTGCTGACCTGCTTTGGGCTTGGCCTTCTGATGACCGTCGTGTTGGCGATGATCGGTATCTACAACGGCCTTGTCGCCGATGCTCTGGCCGTGGTGAAGGCCCCCGCCGCCGATATCTGGGTGGTAGAGGCGGGCACGCAGGGCCCCTTTGCCGAGGCGTCAAGCATCCCCGCCGATACCCGTGACGCCGTGGCGCGCATGCCCGGCGTGGCCGAGGCAGGCGCCATCACCTACCAGACAATCGAAGCAGGCCATGCCGGCCGAACTTTGCGACTTTACGTCATCGGCTTTGAACCCGGACGCCCTGGCGGGCCGCAACGCATCGTCGAGGGGCGTGGCTTGGGCACGAGCCATTTCGAACTGCTGGCCGATCGCAAGACCGGGCTCGTGCTGGGTGACACTATCCGTCTTGGCCGTGACCGGTTCAGTGTAGTAGGGTTGGTCGAAGACGCGATGAATTCAGGTGGCGATCCGGCCGTTTACGTGACCTTGGCCGACGCGCTGTCACTGCAGACCGCGCTTGACCCCGCGGCCGCTCGCGTGCAGGTCGCCCGCGGGGATCAGGGCATCCGTCCCGCAACCGTGGCCGCCGTCATTGCACGGCTTGAACCCGGAGCGGATGTGGCGCTTCTTACTGCGACGGTGCGGCAATGGAAACACCTCGCCGCCCTCAGCCAGGCCGAACAGGAAGACCTCTTGCTCGCCTCGGTCGTGGATCGGGCGCGGCGGCAAATCGGCTTGTTCCTGGGCATCCTGTTGTCGGTAAGCGCCGTAGTCATTGCGCTGATCATCTACACGATGACGATGGAGAAGCTGAAACAAATCGCCACGCTCAAACTGATCGGCGCGCCTGACCGCACCATCGTGGCGCTGATCGTGCAACAGGCGCTTATCCTTGGGGTCTCGGGCCTTGGGATCGGGCTGGCCCTGATTCTCTTGGTCAAAGACAACTTCCCCCGTCGCGTCGTGCTGGAGCCCTTCAACGCAATCGTGCTGACCGGCATCATATTGGTGGTCTGCCTTGTCGCATCGGGACTTGGCGTTCGTGCGGCGCTGAAGGTCGATCCCGCTACTGCACTCGGGGGCTGACACATGACCTTGGGCGATACTCTCGTCAACGTGCAGGGCGTTGCCAAACATTACGGCGAGGGTGAGACCCGTGTCGATGCCCTGCGCTCCATCGATCTGCGGGTGCATGCGGGCGAGGTCATCGCCTTGCTGGGCCCATCGGGGTCCGGGAAGACGACGCTCTTGAACGTCATCGGGTGTATTCTTGCCCCGACCGCTGGCCGGGTCGAACTGGACGGAGACGCGGTGTTTGACGGCAAATGGCTGCGCAGCGATCTGCGGCGGCTGCGGCTGGACAAGATCGGCTTCATTTTCCAGGCACATAACCTTCTGCCCTTTCTGACGGCAGAGGAAAATGTCTCGGTCGTATTGGATCTTGCCGGTTGGCCTGCGGAGAAGGGCCGCGCCCGTGCGCGCGAACTTCTGGATTATCTGGAGGTCGGACATCGCGCCAAGGTCAAACCCGCTCTCCTGTCAGGGGGAGAGGCCCAACGTGTTGCGATCGCCCGCGCGCTGGCCAACAGGCCCCGCATCATTCTGGCCGATGAACCCACCGCCGCGCTCGACAGTGGTCGGGCGCAACTTGTGATGGATCTCTTGCGTAAACTCGCAACCGAACAAGAGGCCTGCATCATTGCCGTGACCCATGACGAAAAGATCTTCGACCGCTTCGACCGCCTGATCCACCTGCGCGATGGTCGCCTCGTGGACGCCTGATCAAAGGAGAAGGCCATGCGTACCCGCCCCCGTTCACTGACTGTCGTAGCCATCATCGCCATCACTTTCGGCCTGCTGACCATCGTTTCGGGCGCGCGCGCGCTTTTCGGCGGCGCCGACATGGGCGCAGTCGTCCCATTTGTCCTGTGGTTCAACTTCCTGGCAGGGTTTGCTTACGTCGCCGCTGGCATTGGCCTCTGGAGTCAAACGGGCTGGGCAACAGGCATCGCGATCATTATCGCCACTGCCACTGCCGCTGTCTTCGCGGCGTTTCTATGGCGGGTTTCATCCGGTGCAGCTTTTGAGGCCCGCACCATGGGAGCCATGGCGTTGCGATTGGCTATCTGGGTGATGATCGCCATAGTGGCAAAAGCCAACGGAAGAGTCCGCCAAGCATGACTTTGACTGGCTGCTTCTAGGCACTTGCCTTATGCGTTAAGCCAGATCGACCGACCGCAAAGGGCCGATCACGTCTCCGACACTCGCCCTTTGGCCCAGATTTTGCGGCTTGTGAGAGTTTGGCGAATGCTGCGCTCGCTTTCCCCATGGAGTCGCTGAGATCACCGTTTGGGATGAGGCTTCCCATCAGCGCGACACCTGGTGTGCCCACTGTCGGCGTAAGGAAGTTCCGATCATGCAGGACCATGCCTTTCCTTGCTCGATCAATCGGCCCAAAATGCCGATCCTCATAGTACCGCACATGCCTTGCCCGGATCGGGTACTGCCCCTCAGGCAACACCAAGACCTCACCCAAAGGAAACCGAAGCAATTCATTGGCCGAGATCAGCGGCCGTTCTTCAGACCGCCGACTGACATTAGCGCTGTCTTCGAGCGCCCTGATGCGCGACTGGCTTTCTGTTACTGCGGTGACAGTTGACCGCCCCAGAGCATTTGACAGCACGTCGGCCGTCCGATCATCCTGCGGCGTCATGTAGATCTGCACCCCGGCACCGCCCTGCAGCGACCGCCGCCCGGTCTCACCATAGATGTCGTCCAGCCCCGGAATCGTCTGTGAGATGATGAAGAACCTACCCCCAAAACTGCGGATGGTCTTGATCGAGGACAGCACAAGTGGCTGACGCCCGAGTTGGTCGAACTCGTCCATCAGGAACATGACCGCATGCGGCTCGTCCGATCCGGGTTCCTTGCGCTGCAGCGAAGCAATGGCGTCTGCGAAGAGAAGGCGAACGAGCGGGGCCAGGGTTTTCAGATGCTCGGGCTGGACGACGATGTAGAGGCTCTGCGGCTTGGCTCGAAACGTCGAGAAGTCGAAATCGCTGGCGGAGGTCACTCGGTCGACCGCCGGGTCATTCCACAGTTCAAGGCCCGAACCTTGGATGACCGAGACATACGCGCCGAGGGTCTTTTCGGGGACGTCGGCCATTTCTAGGAAGGTACGCGAGACGATCGGGATCTGCGTATCCTCGGCGATGGTCGTGTAGGTTTTCTTCTTGTCGCCGCCACCAGCCATGATCTCGCCAGCGTAGCCCAGGGTCGGGCGGCGCTTTTCGATGGCATAGAGGCAAGACGTGATGAACAGGCGCTTGCCAGCGTTGAAGAAACTCTGTGCGCTTTCGCCTTCCGGGATGAGGAAGAGGTCGGCCATAGAGTTCAACGCCGTATATTGGCGTTCGGCCGAGGGAAGGGCGGCGATGCGGGCAAGGGGGTTGAAGCGGTGAGATCCGCGTTCTTCGTCGAAGGGTGAGAAATACCAGATCGCGTTTTTCAGGCCATGTTGACGGTGGATCGAGGTCTTGGCGAAGTTCTCGCCTTTGACGTCCAGGATGATACCGGACCCCGTGAAATGCAGAAGGTTCGGGATGACGAAACCCACACCCTTACCGCGGCCGGTAGGTGCGATCATCATCGCATGGGGGAAGCGGTCGGGCGGTGCCATGACGAAAGGCGCGTCGGATTTCGGGGAGCCGAGCTTGCCGAAGATGAAGCCGTTCTGGTCGAGGCTACCGATCATCTTGTTGCGCTTCAGCTCGCGCCTGGTCTGGAAATGCGCGTCGTCATACTGGTTGAGCCGCCCGCGATGGACACCGGCGAGGCCGACCAGCGTAAGGGCAATCGTCACCGCACCCGTGATGATCAACGCACCCTGCAAGGTTGCAGGGCGTGCCTCCAAGTCGGCCCAAGGATAACGGAAGAACCAGAGGCCCAAAGGGCTGAGCGTGTCGAGGTTCTCGCGGAACGCCACGATCACATAGATCGTGGCCAGCATGCCGCCGATGTAGAGGCCGGTTACCAGACCCAAGGCAACAGCGAGCGGATACCGCCAGGCGGATTCAAGGTTCGAAAGCATGGCTGTGGATCCTCAGAGTTCGTGGCCGTGATCGCGCTCGAGACCGCGCTCGCGTTGACCGAGATCAGACGCCCTTGCCTGGCTGCGCGCCAGATCCGCCCAATGCCCGACCGTGCCCGACTGACCAAGGTCGCCCTCGTTTTTCAACTCGTGGGCCACCGCAGCCCGAAGCGCAGGATCGCGGACGTGTTCAGCGAGGGGACCGAGATCACCGGATCGCACGCGTTCCAGATCTTCCGGCCGCAAGCTCTCTTGCATCCGATCGACGAAGGCTTCCAAAGCCGGAACTTCGGACAGGCGGAGATTCCGGTCGGCGGAAAGCATCTGCTCGCGCGCCACGGCCTCGGTCAACTCCGGCGCGAGATTGAAGGCAGCGAGTTCTGCCCGAACCTCCTGGCCGAGTGCGCGCTCGGTCTCCATCCAGAACACCTTTTGCATGGTGTTCGGCTGTTCGCCGATCCAACTCGCCCGCTGGCCTTCGCTGCGTTCGGCCAGATTGAAGCGGGCGACCATTTCTTCGACGGACGTGCCTGCGGTGCGCAGCTCGTCTTCCCGGATCGAGAACAGCGCTGTCAGCCGTTCGCCAATCTCGCCCCAAACATGCGCGAGCGTGGCGCGCAAACCCTCATCGAGGGAGATGCCTTCGGTCATGCCATGATCCAACCGTGCCAGAGAGGCGAGGGTCGGGTTGTGATAGGGATCGTCATTGCGCTCGGCAGCGCGGGCATGTTCCGCCAACAGCAGGTTGTCAGGGGCAAGTTTCAGCGAGGCGCGCGCCTGATCGGCAAAGCTGCGCTCGAGTTCCACCCGCTCAGCCGAAGGTTCCATCGCCCGAATTGCCTGCCAGGCTTCGGTGGCAGAGGCGATCATCTTCGCCCGCGCCGCCTCGATCCGGGCCGCGGCATCGCCTTCGGCATGAAGGGTAGCATCGGGCATCTGGGGAACTCCTTGTCTTAAAGCGGAAGCGGACGCGCCGAGCG
>CAZORV010000120.1:0-9723 GCA_964582215.1 uncultured Frigidibacter sp. | reverse complement strand
GCCCGGTCGCCCAAAGCGACCGGGCAGCGCCTGCCCCTCCCGGGGGCTGGCGCTTTGCGCCATCCCGGGGCAGGTGCTGCCCTCTGTCGGTGCGCGTTGAGGCGGTCCCGAGGCGGCATTCCCACGTGAGCGGGGCTGCTCTTCCACCGGAAGATCAGCCTTTTCCGCTCAACCCGGCCTCAGGGGGACGGGCCGCGCGGGCTCGGCCGGCAGGGGCAAGTGACCCTGCCGCCCCGCACCGGTCCCACCCACACCGCCCGGGGGCTGGCGCTTTGCGCCATCCCGGGGCAGGTGCTGCCCTCTGTCGGTGCGTGTTGAGGCGGTCCCGGGGCGGCGTTCCCACGTGCGCGGGGCTGCTCTTCCACCGGAAGATCAGCCCTTTCCGCTCAGCCCGGCTTCGGGGAAAAACTGGGCGGGCTCAGCGGTAGGGTGCGTGCTCGCACGCACCGCCCGGTCCGGCAGGCGCTGCCCGGCGACCCTGATCTTGCATCATCGCGGTTTTGCGCCTAGGGGCGGGGCGTTCAATCCGGCCGAGGCGCGTTTGTCCCTTTCCGATCCTTCCGGCGCCCCGCGCGCCCTGACGCAGGTCGCTGATCTGGTGGCCGACGGGCTGGCCGGACCCGGGGACGCGCCGCTTCTTGAGCAGGTGACCGGGACCTTCCGCCTGCGCATCTCGCCCGAAATGCGCGGTGCGGCGGCGGCGCACGAAGGTGTCGCGCGGCAGTTCGTGCCCAGCGCCGCGGAACTGCTGATCCGCGCCGAAGAGCGCACCGATCCGATCGGCGACCGCGCCCACAGCCCGGCGCCGGGGCTGACGCACCGCTATCCGGACCGGGTGATCCTGCAACTGACCCAGACCTGCGACGTCTATTGCCGCTTTTGCTTTCGCCGCGAGACGGTGGGGCAGGACGGGCAGCTGCCCGACGCGGCGCTGGACGAGGCGCTGGCCTATATCGCCCGCACACCGCAGATATTCGAGGTGATCCTGACCGGCGGCGATCCCCTGACCCTGTCGCCCCGGCGCCTTGCCGATCTGCTGGCGCGGCTGGCGGCGATCGGGCATCTGGGCGTCGTGCGGTTCCACAGCCGGGTGCCGGTCGTGGCGCCCGCGCGGATCAGCCCCGCCCTGATCGCGGCGCTGACCGGGGTGCCGCTGGCGGTCTATGTCGTGGTCCATACCAACCATCCGGGCGAACTGACGCCTGCCGCGCTGGCCGCCCTTGGCCGGCTGACGGCGGCGGGCCTGCCGCTTTTGTCGCAGACCGTGCTGCTGAAGGGCGTCAATGACCGGGTCGAGGTTCTGGCCACCCTGTTCCGGGCGCTGGTCCGGGCGAAGGTCAAGCCCTATTATCTGCATCATTGCGATCTGGCGCGGGGCACCTCGCATTTCCGCACCACGGTGGCCGCGGGGCAGCGGCTGGTCGAGGCCTTGCGGGCCGAGGTTTCGGGCCTGTGCATGCCGACCTATGTTCTTGATATTCCGGGCGGGTTCGGCAAGGTGCCGCTGGCGGCGGCGATGATCGCGCCCAAGGCGGGGGCGGCGCCGGGCCACCATCAGGTGCGCGACCGGCTGGGCGGGACGCATGACTATCGTGACCCGCTGCCCGACCCGGAAACGGGCTGACCGGCGCCGGCCCGTTCAGTGAAAATCGCGGGACGAGGGCAGGATGCGGACGTCGCGCGGATGACCGGCCCGGGGCAAGGGGCCGTCGCGCGCGGGCACCTGCCAAAGCCGCTCCAGAAGGGCGCTTCGATCCTCGACATGGCTGGCCATCAGATGCACGACGCCTTCGGCGCTGCGCTGGACCCGCCCGGCGATCAGCATCAGCCGCGCGCTCATCACCGGGCGGCGGAACCGTTCGAACTGCCGCGCCCAGAGGACGGCATTGGTGACGCCGGTTTCATCCTCGAGCGTGATGAAGATCGCATTGCCCTTGCCCGGCCGCTGCCGCACCAGAACCAGCCCGGCGGTGCGGGCAAAACGGCCGTCGGCGCGGGCGGTGGTCCCGGCGCAGGTGGCGATCCCCTCGCGGGCCAGAAGCGGCCGGAGAATCTGCATCGGATGGGCCTTCAGCGACAGGCGCATGGTCTGGTAGTCGGTCGCCACATGTTCGCCCAGCGCCATCTCGGGCAGGCGGGCGTCGGGCTCTGCCGCCAGTTCCGGCGCACGGGCCCGGGCGAACAGCGGCAGGGGCGCATCCTCGGGCAGGCGCCGGGTGGCCCAAAGTGCGGCCCGGCGGTCCAGCCCCAGCGAGCGGAAGGCATCGGCATCGGCCAGCGCCCGGATCGGGCGGCCCTGCAGGGCGGCGCGGGTGGCCAGCGCCTCGACCGAGGCAAAGCCCGCTGCCCGGGCCGCGACCAGCCGCGCGGCCTCGGCCTGAAAGATCCCGTCGGCCTGCCGGAACCCCAGCCGCAGCGCCAGCGCGCCGTCCGCGTCCCGTTCCAGCACATTGTCCCAGAAACTGTGGTTCACATCGACAGGCAGGACCCTGACCTGATGTTCGCGCGCGTCGCGGACGATCTGGGCGGGGGCATAAAAGCCCATGGGCTGGGCGTTCAGCAGGGCACAGGCAAAAACCTCGGGGTGGTGGCGCTTGATCCAGGCCGAGACATAGACCAGCTTGGCAAAGCTGGCCGCGTGGCTTTCGGGAAAGCCATAGCTGCCGAAGCCCTTGATCTGTTCAAAGCAGCTTTGGGCAAAGCCGCGGTCATAGCCGCGCTCGACCATCCGGCCGACCATCAGCGCCTCGAACCGTCCGATGGTTCCGACATTGCGAAAGGTGGCCATGGCCCGGCGAAGCTGGTTCGCCTCGACATCGGAAAAGCGCGCGGCGACCATCGCCAGTTTCATCGCCTGTTCCTGAAACAGCGGCACCCCCATGGTCTTGCCCAGCACGCCGTGCAGTTCCCCCGGATCGTGCGGCGGCGCGGGCGAGGGGAAGATCACCGGCTCGAACCCCTGCCGGCGGCGCAGATAGGGATGGACCATATTGCCCTGGATCGGCCCGGGCCGCACGATGGCGACCTGAATGACCAGGTCATAGAACATCACCGGCCTGAGGCGGGGCAGCATGTTGATCTGTGCCCGGCTTTCCACCTGAAAGACCCCGACGGAATCGCCCCGGCAAAGCATGTCATAGGTCGGCCGGTCGCCTTGCGGAATGTCGGCCAGGCCAAGGTCCAGCCCCTTGTGGTCGCGCAGAAGGTCAAACGCCTTGCGGATGCAGGTCAGCATGCCCAGCGCCAGCACATCGACCTTCATCAGCCCCAGACAGTCGATGTCATCCTTGTCCCATTCGATGAAGGTCCGGTCCGCCATCGCGGCATTGCCGATCGGCACCAGTTCATCCAGCCGCCCGCGCGTCAGGATGAAACCCCCGACATGCTGGGAAAGATGGCGCGGAAAACCCAGCAGCCGGCGGGCAAAGCCAACCGCGCGGGCGATCAGCGGGTTGTCGGGGTCAAGCCCGGCCTGCAGGACCTGCGCCCGGGTGATGTCGCTGCCCCAGCTGCCCCATTGCGTGCCCGACAGGGCGGCGGTCACATCCTCGGTCAGGCCGAAGACCTTGCCCGCCTCGCGGATCGCGCTTTTGGGGCGGTAGTGGATGACGGTGGCGGCGATCCCGGCGCGGTGGCGGCCGTATTTCTCATAAAGATACTGGATGATCTCTTCGCGCCGCTCATGTTCGAAATCGACGTCGATGTCGGGCGGCTCGCGGCGTTCCTCGGAAATGAAGCGCGCGAACAGCAGGTCATGCTCGGCCGGGTCGACGGCGGTGATGCCCAGGACATAGCAGACCGCGGAATTGGCCGCCGAGCCGCGCCCCTGACACAGGATGCCCTTGTCGGCGGCCACCTTGACGATGTCATGGATGGTCAGGAAATAGGGCGCATACTGCAGCTTGCCGATCAGGGCCAGTTCCTCTTGCAGCAGCTTTTCCACCTTTGGCGGCACGCCTTGCGGATAGCGCATGGGGGCATGGCGGCGGGTCAGCTGTTCCAGCCAGCTTTGCGCATCCTCGCCCGGCGGCACGACCTCGTGCGGATATTCATAGCGAAGCTGGCCGAGGTCGAAACCGGCGCGCGCCAGAAGGTTCCCGGTTTCGGTCAGCGCCTCGGGATGGTCGGCGAACAGGCGGGCCATCTCGCCGGGATGTTTCAGATGACGCTCGGCGTTCGCCTCGAGCCGCCGCCCGGCCTGATCCAGCGTCACCCCCTCGCGGATGGCGGTCAGCACATCCTGCAGGTCGCGCTGGCCGGGGTCGGCGTAAAGCACGTCATTGGTGGCCAGAAGCGGCAGGCCATTGTCGGCGGCGATCCGCGCCAGAAGGGCAAGGCGGCGGCGGTCATCGCCCCGGCGCGGCATGCTGGCCCCGAGCCAGACCGCGCCGGGGGCTGCCGCCGTCAGGCGGGCCAGGGGGGCGGTCAGGCGGGCGGCATGGTCGGGCCGCAACAGATCGGACTGAGTCAGAGCCGGGGGCGGCATGACGATCATCAGCAGATCATGCGGGTCGGCCAGAAGGTCGGGCAGGCGCAGGTGGCACTCGCCCTTTCCGGCGCGGAAATTGCCGCGCGTCAGCAACCGGCAAAGCCGCCCCCAGCCCGCGCGGTTTTCGGGATAGGCGACAATGTCGGGCGTCCCGTCATCAAAGACCAGCCGCGCGCCGGTCAGCAGCCGGAAGGCCTGCGCCCGGTCCCGGACCAGGGCCTGAAGCGCCTCGTCCGCGTCGGCGGCGAACGCATTGCTTTGCAGATAATGATATTCGCCCGGACCGGACCCCGTGCGCAGCCGGACCGGCGGCAGACCGGCGCCGTCGCGCAGATCCTTCAGGCCGCCATAGGCCCTGACCACACCGGCAACCGTGTTCCGGTCGGCGATGCCAAGGCCGCAATGGCCCAAAAGCAGGGCGGCCAGCACCATGTCGGGGCCGGGCGAGGCGCCGCGCAGAAAAGAGAAGTTGGTCGCCGCGACCAGTTCGGCAAAGGCCGGGGGCGGGCTGTGGCCGGAGCCGCCGGTTCTCATGCGAAAAGCCCCTGCACATACCAGCGCGGCCGCCGTTCGGGATCGTCATAGGCGCCCTCGCGGCACAGCCAGAAGCGGCGGCCCTGACCATCCTCGACCCGGTAGTAATCGCGCGCCGGTGGCGCCTCGGCCCCCAGCGTCCGCCACCAGTCGGGCGCGATCCGTTCCGGCCCCTCGGCGCGGGCGACCTCGTGCAGCACGCGCCGCCAGCGGAACCGCAGGGGCGGGCTGTCCGGCACCTCGGCCATGGCCTCGATCGGCTGGGGCGGGTCGAAAATGGTCAGGGGGCGCCTTGGCGGTTCGCCCGGGGTTGCGCCCGGCCAGGGGTCGGAACGGACGGGGGACAGCCAGGACACCGGGCGGGCGGCGCGCAGGGGGTCATGCGTGTCGGCGGCGACAAAGCGCAGAACCCGGTCGCGGCCGAACCGGGTGATCAGGCGGTCGATCAGATCGGTCAGGGACTGGCCCGCCTGCGACTGGCCCGTTTGCGGCTGCCCCCCCTCCCAGACGGTCTGCGCGGGGGCGGACGGGTCGCTGGCCAGCGCCGCCAGCCGCACGCTGTCATAGCCAAAGCCCGGGTCCAGCGGGTCGGCCAGCCCGTCCAGCCGCAGACGGAACAGCCGCAGAAGGTCGCCCGCCACCCGCAGGGGCCCGGCGGTTTCGACCAAAAGCCGCCGGACCGCCCCGTCCGAGCGGAACAGCGAGAGCTCGAACGACCGCCCGCCCCGCCCGGCCCGGGCCAGATCGGCGCCCAGCCGCGCCGCCAGACGGCCGATCACCAGATCAAGATGCGCGGTCGCGGTGAACGGCTCGGCAAACTGCTCCTCGGCCGAAAAGTCCGGCGGGGGGCGCAGCGGGGTGATGCGCGCATCCTCGCGCCCGAGGATGCGGTGCAGGCGGGTGATCGTGGCACTGTCGAACCGCGCCGACAGGGTCTGCGACGGCCGGTCGGCCAGATCGCCGATCACCGTCAGCCCGGCACGGACCAGCGCCTCGCGGGTCTTTTCACCGGCCCCCCCTGCCCCGTCCGAGGTCAAGGCCCGCACCGGCAGA
This sequence comes from uncultured Frigidibacter sp., assembly GCA_964582215.1. Lineage (GTDB taxonomy): Bacteria > Pseudomonadota > Alphaproteobacteria > Rhodobacterales > Rhodobacteraceae > TMP-24. The sequence goes on along the minus strand of CAZORV010000120.1, from coordinate 3,647 downwards.
TCCCGCACCGCCAGCGCCTCGGCCCCCGCGGGGACGATGCCGCCGTCCGACAGGCCGGGGGAAAAGCGGGCGCAGGCCCGGGCGGTGTCGGGCGTGCCGGCCAGCGTCAGGCGGCAGCTGACACCCAGCCGGGCCAGACGCGCGCGGACCTGCCCTGTCAGCCCGGCCTCGCCGCCGAAAAGATGGGCGCAGCCGGTGACGTCAAGGATCAGCCCCGCCGGGCCATCCAGGCTGATGCGGGGGCTGAAGCTTTCGCAGGCCCCGGCCAGACGCAGCAGGAACAGCCGGTCCGCCGCCGGGTCGGCCGCTGCGGTGCAAAGACCGGCCACCCGGGCGCGGGCCTGCGCCAGCCCCATGCCCGGCGCCAGCCCCAGCGCCCCCGCCCCCGCATCCACCGCCGTCAGCCGGACAGTCCCGCGGTCCTTTCCCGTCAGAACGAACGGCGCGCTAGCTGTCGCGGCGCCGGGCCGCAGCGGCCGCAACCGCTCGGTCGGCAGATAGGGGAACCACAGCGCCAGATAGCGCCGCCCGGTCGTCGAAACATGCCCTGTCACCATTCCACTCCATCGCCCAGTCCTGGCCATCGCGGCCGCTGCGGTTGCGGACCAGCGTCACGCTGAAGGCCGGAAACCCCGCCGCATTCGCCGCCAGCGGCCGCGAGGCAAGCGCCCCCACCCGCCAGCGCGTCTCGGCGGCGCTTGCCACCTCGGCCGCGCCATGACGCAGAAGGTAAAGCGCCACGCCCGAGGCCAGCGCCGCGCGGTTCAGCTTGCGGCTGGCGGTCAGGTCATAAAGCCGCGAGGCGCCCTCGAACTCGATGATGACGGCCACCAGCGCCGCACAGCGCGCCGCCTCGAGCCCCGCCTGCAGGACGCCAAGCACATCGCGCGCCGCCACCAGCGCCAGCGCGGCGGGCGGCAGCCGGTATTCGGCCAGCCCCGGCGCGTGGATGCGACCGGTCTCGGCGCCCAGCCAGTCTTGCCGGACCCAGACGACCTGCGGCCCCCCGTCATCGCCCGGACCAGCCCTGTCCAGCCGCTGCGCCACCGCCCCCAGCACAAAGCCCGCCGCCGCCGGCCCGTCGGCCGCCGAGGCGGCATAGACCTCGTGCAGACCGGCGCGCGCGGTCAGGTCCGCCACCGAGGGCGACGCCTCGGGCGGAACAGGCCGTCGCCCCGGCAGCAGGATCCCCGTCCGGCGACGGGGAAAGGGGAAGGGTGAGTCTGGCATGATGTTCACTTTATGTTCTCATCCGGATTTTGCAAGGCGCTTTCCGCCCCGCCCCGGGGTCGCGTGCCGTCACGCCTGGTCACCCTGCCCCGCCCGACAATCCCACTTGCGGCGCCCGGTGCGCTTCGCCAGAGTAAGGGCGGGGGGGGCCACGCCGCCGTAAGGCGCGGGCGTGGCAGGGGGGATCGCAACAGCCTTTGGGCAGGATCAGGACCGGCGGACGAATGTGCCCAGCGCGTATCAGTGCGAACATGGCCCGGGGCTTTGTCATACCCATCGGCGGCGGCGAGGACCGGGTCAAGGAACGCCAGATCCATCGGCGGTTCGTTGAACTGTCGGGCGGGGCGGATGCCGACATCGTCGTCATTCCCACCGCTTCGGAGCTTGAGACGACCGGCCAGGATTACAACCGGATCTTCCGCGACCTTGGCGCCGCCGAGGTCGATTTCCTGCCGATCACCCGGCGGGCCGACTGCGACAACCCCCGCTATCTGCAGATGCTGGACAAGGCCACCGGCATCTTTCTGACCGGCGGCAATCAGCTGCGCCTGTCGACGATCCTTGGCGGCACCGGCATCGCCCAGAAGATCCGCCGCCGCAACGCCGCCGGCGTGCCGGTGGCGGGAACCTCGGCCGGGGCCTCGATCATGTCGGAACATATGATCGCCGGGGGCGACAGCAATTCGGCCCCCGTCGAAGGCGCCGTCAGCCTGGCCCCGGGCCTTGGCCTGACGAATGCCGTGATCATCGACCAGCATTTCACCCAGCGCAACCGGCTGGGCCGTCTTCTGGCCGCCGCCAGCTACAACCCGTTCCTGATCGGCCTTGGCATCGACGAGGACACCGCCGCCTTCATCGGCCCCGACGGGGTTTTCGAGGTCGTGGGCTCGGGCACCGTCACGGTGGTCGATGCGGCAGGCCTGACCCATTCCTCGATGTGGGAAGCCTCGCCCGGGCAGGCGCTGACGCTTCTCGGCCTCAGGGTCGATGTCATGGGCCAGGGCTGCCGCTATGACCTGAACGGCCGTCAGGCCTATCCGCCGGACGAACATGCAGCCTTTTGCGCGCTGCCAAACACACGGGCCAGACCGCACTGACCCTGACAGACAGAAAGGAGAGCCGCCCATGAAGATCCTCTCGACCAACGTGTTTGTCGGTCCGAATATCTGGGCGGGTTTTCCCGTCATCCGCCATGTCGTCGATCTGGGTGCGCTCGAGGACTGGCCCTCGGCCCGGATCGGCGAGGGCTGGATCGAGGCGTTGGTCGAGGCACTGCCGGGCTTGCGCGACCACGGCTGTTCCTACCGCGAGCCCGGCGGCCTGATCCGCCGCCTGCGCGAAGGCGAGGGCACCTGGCTTGGCCATGTCGCCGAACATGTGGCGCTGGAGATTCAGGGCGTGGCCGGATCCGAGGTCACCTTTGGCCGCACGCGCGGCACCGGGGTGAAGGGGCAGTACAACCTTGTCTATGAATACCGGCAGCGCGACGTCGGCCTTGACGCCGGGCGGCTGGCGATCCGGCTGCTGATGCATCTGTTGCCCGACGCGGTCAAGGCGCTGACCGATTATGACTATGACCCCGAGTTCGACTTCCCGGCCGAACTGAAAAGCTTTGTCCTGTCGGCCCAGCGGCGCGAGTTCGGCCCCTCGACCGGGTCGCTGGTCAAGGCGGCCGAGGAACGTGACATCCCCTGGATCCGGCTGAACACCAATTCGCTGGTCCAGTTCGGCCATGGCAAGTTCCAGCAGCGTATCCAGGCGACGATCACCAGCCAGACCCGCCATATCGCCGTCGAGATTTCCTGCGACAAGGAAGACACCCACAATATGCTGAACGACCTCGGCCTGCCGGTGCCGCAGCAGCGTCTGGTCTATTCGCCCGCCGACGCCGCCCGCGCCGCCCGGCGCATCGGCTATCCGGTGGTGGTCAAGCCGCTTGACGGCAATCACGGGCGCGGCGTCTCGATCAACCTGACCGGGGACGCCCAGGTCGAGACCGCCTTTCACGAGGCGCGCAACCATTCCAAAAGCCGGGGGATTCTGGTCGAGCAGTTCGTGACCGGCATGGATCACCGGATGCTGGTGGTGAATGGCGAACTGGTCGCGGTGGCCAAGCGGGTGCCCGGCCATGTGGTGGGCGACGGCAAACATACGATCGCCCAGCTGATCGACATCGTGAACAGCGATCCGCGCCGCGGGATCGGCCATGAAAAGGTGCTGACCAATCTCGAGCTCGACAGTCAGGCCGAACGCCTGATGGCCGACGCCGGCCATACGGCCGAAACCATCCTGCCCCGGGGCGAGACCTTCTATCTGCGCGCGACCGCCAACCTTTCGACCGGCGGCACCGCCATCGACATGACCGACGTCTGCCACCCCGACAACCGCGACATGGCCGAACGCACGATCAAGGCGGT
>CAZORV010000119.1:0-9741 GCA_964582215.1 uncultured Frigidibacter sp. | reverse complement strand
GGGCTCCGGCGGAGCCTCTGCCCCCACACCCCCGCCGGTGGTGTCGGGGTCTCTGGCGAGCAGCGCACGCGCCGTTCCCCCGAGGTAGTCGGTCCGCCGCGGGCGGACCCGATGCCAGAACGATCGACCGGCAGAGCCGGATCGAAAAGTTGGGTGGGGGCTGCCGGCGGAGCCTCTGCCCCCACACCCCGCCGGTGGGGGCCCGGCGTGGCGGCTTCGCTTGCCGGGGCTACGGTGACGGGATGAGGGCACTGCGCTCGACCCTGGCCGCGCTGGCCCCGTTGTGCGTAATGGCGGGCATGGTGGCCGGGTGCAACTCGCGCTCGACGAGCGAGCTGCGCGCAGGGCAGGCGTACGAGGCCGTGATCCGCTGGCTGGCGCAGGACAGCGCCGGCGACCCCGATCCGCTGCCCGTGTTCGTGGAGTCGCGCGGTGAGGGTGCCGCCATCGGGCTCGACGTGCAGGCGGAGGTCGTCGACTGGTCGAAGGACGTCGCCGACGTGCACTTCATCGACGATCGTTCAGAGGCGTTGACCGAGGGCGACGACGGTGAGCTCGTCGTGCGCGACGGGGGGATCCTGATCCGCCTCGGGCCCGTGGTGGAAGACGGTGAGCGCATCACCCTCGAGGTCGATCGGTGGATGCAGGGTGACGTGTTCGACACGCTGGAGCTGCAGCTGCGCCGCAGCGGCGACGCCTGGAAGGTGGAGCGCGATCCGCTCGTGACCGGCACCGTCGACATCGGTTCCTAATCGATCACTGCCGCCGGTCACCGCCGCCGGTCACGTCGTGACATCGGTCGTTGCCGCGCCACCCCGTTCGGTCAAGCCCTCCAGCTTCGTCGCCACGTTGATCGCTCTGCGTGCCCGTTCGTGGTCGTCGCCCTCGGTGCGCGCTGCGATCTGCAGCAGCGCGTCGATCGCCGCGTTCGCGTCTGCACGGTCGCTGCCACGGCCTGCCGCGTGTGCCGCCCTCGCCGCGCTGACCGCGAGGACGATGGCTACCCGTGGGCGGTCGCGCGAGAGTGCCAGCTGGGCCTCGTCGAGCAGGTCGCGGGCGAGGTCGCCCGTCTCGGGTGTGCCACCTGCGCCCTGGCGGCCGGTGTCGAAGCGCAAGGCGAGCTGGCGGCTGGAGGCGAACATCGCCGCCGCGGCCACGAGCACCGCGCCGACAGCTCCGATGCCGAGCTGAGGGCTGGGGGCCACCACGACCACCAGCGACCCGCCGGCAACGCTGGCGAGCTGCAGCCGTAGCTCGGTCGCCGAGATCGCTCGTGCCCGGCTGCGATCCGGAAGTCGGGCGTGGATCACGTCCATGGCCCGCGAGGCGACGCTGACTGCCAGGCCGACGGCACCCGCGATCGCCAGCACGGCGAAGTGACCGTTGGCCAGCAGCCCGACCAGTGCCACGAGGCCCGGGCCGAGGAGGCAGTTGACGATGATGCGGTCTGGGCTCAGTCGGCGGTGCGCGCCACCCGCGAGGAACGTACCCGCGAAGCCGCCCACGCCGGCGGCCACGAGCGCGGTGGCGAACCACCAGGCGTCGCCGCCACCGCGCTTGATCGCCAGCGCGAGCAGCAGGGTCAGCGCGCCCGATGCCGCCCGCAGCGCCGCGACCGCGATCGACGCCGTGTGCACTTCGGCGGGCACCACGATGCGCTCCGGCGCGACCACCCGAACCGGATCGTCGCTGCGGTGGGCGGGGATGGTCATCGCCACCGCGCCAGCGATCGCGTAGCCGAGCGCGCCGAGCAGGGGTAGCGCCGCCACTCCCACTGTCGCCAGCAACGCGCCCGCGAGCGCGGTACCCAGGCCGCCGGCGACGGTGCCAGCGCGCGAGAGGTGGCCGCTGGCGGCGACGAGGTCGGCCTCGCTGGGCAGCAGCTGGGCGAGCAGGATCGTCTTGGCGAGCGCGTACACCTTGCGGGCGAGCAGGACACCGATCACGAGCGGGTAGAAGCTCAGCGAGCTCAGCGAGCCGGCGAGGCCCAGCGCGAGCACCACGCGAGCGAACTGGGTGCCGGCGAGAAGGGTGCGGCTGGCGAGCCGTGAACGTTCGAGCGCCGGCCCGACGAAGGGGGCGATGACGGCGAGCGGCGCGGCGGTCAGCGCGAGGTAGAGCAGGATGCGCTCGCGCGACGCGTCGAAGGACACGCTGAAGAACAGCGAGCCGACGAGCGACAGGCTGACGAGCGCGTCGGCGACGTCGTCGATCGCGTGTGTCAGCGTCAGCCGCCGGATGGCCCGCGGGCCGAGCAGCACCTCGGCCCCGCGTCGCAACCAGCGAGCGTTCATGCCGGCAAGTCTTGCATCGGAGGGCCGCCGCCGGATCTCGCCACCCGCCCATGGCCTCGCGCTGCGGCGCGCTCCGGTCGGCCAGGCGAGGGGCAGATCAGCCTGTGCCTCTGCAGAGCGCGCGAAACTACGGTCCAGCGTGGGTCGCGACCCGTGACGAGGAGGGCGTTCATGAGCATGCAGGCAGCAGGTTGGTTCCCCGATCCCGCGCAACGACACCAGTACCGCTGGTGGAGCGGTAGCGAATGGACCGAGCACGTCTCCGACAACGGCATCTCCTCGATCGACCCGCTCATCCAGCAGGCCACTCCGTACCAGCAGACCGGCTACGAGCAGGCGAGCCCGTACCCGGCACAGAGCACGTTCCCAGCGCAGGGCGCGACCCCGACCGATCCGTACCAGCAGCAGAACCCGTACGGCCAGCAGAACCCGTACGGGCAACCGAACCCGTACGGCCAGCAGAGCCCGTACGGCCAACCGAACCCGTACGGGCAGCAGAGCCCGCTCCAGTCGAACCCGTTCCAGGCGGGCCCGGGCCAGCAGCCGCCCCGCCAGACCGTGGTGGGCAGCATGACCGGCTACACACCCGTGCCGGCCGCGACGAGCTCGTCGACGCCACGCGTCGGGGTGATCACGCTGGTGGGCGCGCTGGTGGCGGTCGTGGGCGCGTTGCTGCACTGGCTGTCGTCCGACCTCGGGTCTGCGAACGCGTTCGACGTTCCCGTCACCTTCCTGTTCGACTACAAGAACACGATCGACAACGGTTTCGCGGTCGGCTGGATCGTGGTCCTGCTGGCCGTGTCCGCCGGCGCATCGGCTGTCGTGCGCCACCCGCTGTTCCGGGTGCGGGGCCGCATCGCCGGCGGCGTGATGATCCTCGTCGGCGGTGCCTACCTGTTCCAGCTCTCCCGGCTCGCCGACCTCGCCAACGTGTCGCTCACCGACATCGTCGGCATCGGCCCGTTCCTCACGATCGGCGGCGGCCTCGCGGTCCTGATCGCCGGAGGCCGCTGATCAGGCGCTCGCGTCACTTCGCGTAGTTCGAGGCGCCCCACCAGTCGATGACGACCACCGGCTCGTCGCCCACCACCCAGGCGTCGTGGCCGTGGGGGAGGGCGGTCACGTCGCCGGCACGCGCCTCCAGCACGGTGCCGTCGGCCATGCGCACGCCGAGCGTGCCCGACACGTGGTACTGGAAGTGGGGTGCCTCGCACAGCTCGGTGCCGGCGATCGGCTTGACGTGCTCCGACCAGCGCCAGCCGGGCTCCAGCTGCAGGCGACCGATCTGGGCGCCGCCGATCTCGACGAGGTCGACTCGGCCGTGGGGGAAGTTGCGGGTCTCGTCCGGCTCGGCGAAGCGCCGCTGCTCGGCCAGTGCGTGCTCGGTGTGGGACATCGGGTGCTCCTTGGTCTCGGTGGGCGTGGGTGCCCGGCCCGCACGATCCGCCTCGGCGCTTGCGGCGCGCTTGCGGTGGGTGACGCCGGTGCGCTGCAAGCGGAGTGCAAACCGTGCCCGTCAGGGTGGCCATCGACCCCGACGAGCCGTGGAGGCCGACATGTCCCGAACCGCACCCACCACCGCTGCGCCTGGCATCGCAGCGATCGCTGCCACTGCCGACCCTGTCGACCGCTTCCTGGACGCGGTCACCGCTGCTGCCATTCCCCGCTGCGACGCCTGGGCCGACGAGGTGGTACTCGACGCGACCGTGCCCAACTGGCGGTTCACCCGCCGCGGCGCTGCGGCAGTGCGCGACGAGTACCGCAACTGGTTCGCCCACGCCGGCCGGTTGGACGGGTTGCGCCGGATGGCGGTGGCCGGTGGTGAGGTCGTGGAGTACACGGTGAGCTGGGAGGAGGATGGGGTGCCGCACGCGGCCCACCATGTGCACATCCTGGATGTCGTCGACGGGCGCATCGCTCGCGACACCGTGATGTGCGGGGGCCGCTGGCCTGCATCGCTGCTGGCGGAGATGGAGGCGGCGTCCCGTGGCTGAGGTGGACAACCCGCCCGCCGCCCGCCAGGTGGCCCGCTCCGTCGCCGAGCTGGTGCCCGCGGGCGCCCGCCGCGAGCCGATGAGCCACACCGACTCCAAGTCGGGCGCGCAGTTCGAGCGGGTGGAGATCGACGGTGCACGGTTCGTCCTCAAGCACCTCGACCTCGGCGACGACTGGACGATGCGGGCCGTCGGCGATGTCGGCTGCGGCACCCTGCGGATGTGGACGAGCGGCCTGCTCGACGAGCTGCCGGCGAGCTTCCGCCAACCGATCGTCGCGGTCGCCTGCGACCCCGGTGCCTGGCCGGCAGGGCGCGCCACGTCGCTGCTGATGGAGGACATCGGCGAGCACCTGGTGCCACCTGGCGACGAACCGATCGCGCTGGAGCAGCACCTGCGCTTCATCGACCACATGGCCGCGCTGCACGCCCACTTCTGGGAGTGGGGCGCCGTTATCGACATCATCCCGCCCGAGAACCGGCTGCTGGAGCTGTCGCCCTGGCTGGCGGTGACGGAGGCCGCCTTGGGGTCGGATCATCTCGTGCCGCGGCTCGTCGGTGAGGGATGGGCGCTGCTCGAGCAGGTGGCCCCGGAGATGGCGGCGACGGTGGTGCCGCTGGCGTGGAACCCCGAGCGCCTCTCGGTCGCGCTGGCGGCGACGCCCTCCACGCTGGTGCACGGCAACTGGAAGTTCGGCAACCTGGGCAGCGACGGCGAGGGGCGCACCGTGCTCATCGACTGGGAGAACCCGGGCCGCGGCGCCGGCTGCGCCGAGCTGGCGTGGTACCTGGCGATCAACTCGGCGCGCCTGCCCTGCAGCCGGGAAGCCACCATCGACGCCTACCGTGCCGGGCTGGAGCAGCGGGGCATCGACACCTCGCCGTGGTGGGACCGCCAGCTCGCGCTCGGCCTGCTCGCGGGCATGGTGTGGTTCGGTTGGGAGAAGGCGTTCGGCGGGTGGGGCGATGAGCTGGCCTGGTGGTCGGCACGGGTGCAGGAGGCCCGGCGGCACCTGTGAAGCCGGCCGATGTCACCTTCCGCCGCGAGCTCGGTTCGGCCTACGCCACGGCGGCGCGGGCGTGGGCGAGTGGCGCGGCGGTGGTGTACAACGCGCTCGCCGGGGCACTGGTGGACGAGATCGTGGGCGAGCTGCCGGCGGCCGACGCGCCGGTGCTCGACCTGTGTGCGGGCACGGGTGCCGCCTCGGCAGCGCTCGTGCGGCGCGGGCTGCCGGTGGTGGCGGCCGACCTGTCGTGGGAGATGCTGCAGGTCGATCGGACGGCGCGGCCACCGGCAGTCGCCGCCGACGCGTCCGCGCTGCCGTTCAGCGCGGCAGCGTTCGCGGCGGTCGTGATCGCGTTCGGGCTCAACCACGCCACCGACCCGGTGCGGTTCCTCGCCGAGGCGCGGCGGTCGACCCGCCGCGGCGGATGCATCGCCTCGTCCACGTTCCTGCGCGGCTGGACCCATCCCGCGAAGGCGGTGGTCGACGAGGCGCTGGCTGGGTTCGGGTTCCAACCTCCCACATGGCACCGGCGGCTGAAGGACGATGTGGAGCCGGCGACGGCGACCGCCGGCGCGCTCGCGGGCGTGGCCTCGCGGGCTGCGCTCGTCGGCCCGCGGGTGCGGGTGGTGGAGGTGGAGATCGACGCCTCGGTGGAGGAGGTCGTGGGCTGGCGTTGCTCGATGGCATCGCACGCGGGCTTCGTCGAAACGCTGACGGCCGAGGCCCGCGCCGCCGCGACCGAGCTCGCCGTCGCCGAGGTGCGCCGCCAATGGCAACCCCTCGTGGTGCCGATGCTGGTGATGACCGCCCACGCCTGACAGTGCGCCCAGCCCTCGGAGCGGGAGATCAGGGGACGAGCAGGGCGGCGGCGCGGGAGAGCTGGGCGCCCTCCGGGCCGGCCGCGCGGGCGAGCAGGGTCGCCCGGCTGCGAGCCAGGTCGTGCCACGCCGGTACGTCGAACGCGCGGGCCACCTCGGCGGTCACCCACCACGCGTCGATGCCGACTGCGTCGTCCAGCGCCTCGACGTCGCAGGCGACCGAGTCGAGGTCCACCGCCTCGCCACGTGCGGCGCGGGCAGAGGCCGACACGAGGCCGGCGACCGTGCCGTAGCGGCTGACACCCAGTGCCCCCGACTCGCGTGCGACGCTGCCGGCCAGCTCGACGGCTTCGTCGACCCTGCCGGTGAGCAGTGCGAGCCGGGCGCGTTCCAGCCGGAGGCGCAGGCCCAGCCGCCAGCCGAACGTGAGCTCCGGTGCCCAGTGACTCGCGGCGACGGCCAGTGCCTCACCGGCCGCGTCGGCGTCGGCGCGCAGCAGCGCGGATGCGGCGAGGTCGAGGGCGGAGGCGACGCGGGTCTCGGGGAAGTCGACACTGCCGAGCTCGTCCACCGCCCTCAGGTTCTCCTCGTCGGCGTAGTCCCACTGGCCCAGCGCGCGCAGGATCCAGCCGCGGAAGTTGGCGGCCCGACCGGCGAACCGGGGCACCCCGCGTGCCGCCTGCTCCGTGTCGTAGCGGTCGAGCGCGTCCAGTGCCTCCAACGGGCGGCCCTGGAGCGCGAGCGAATGGCCGGTGAAGAGCAGTGCGTGCAGCAGCTCCGTGGTGCGCTCACCACCGGACTCCACGCGGGTGATCTGGCGCAGCAGGCCCAGCGCGTCGGCGGGGCGGCTCTGATGGCTGCGCAGCACGCCGAGCCACACCGTGGGGATCGCGCGTGCAGGCCCGCTGGCGGCGGCTACGGCCTCCTGCAACAGCGGCTCGGCGCCGGCCAGGTCGCCCGCCGCGTGGCGCACCCGCCCGGCGACCGTGAGGCACGACGCACGCACCGCGGGGTCGACCGCCAGCGCCGCGCCGTCGTCGGCGAACGACCGGGCGTCGGCGCCTTGGCGGGCGAAGTACGCGGCCCATGCCCCCACCTCCAGCGCTGCGGCGCCGGCCCCGCCCTCGAGCGCCGCGTCCACGTCGTCGAGCGCGCCCGCGTAGCTGCCGCGCATCGTGCGCGTGTGTGCCCGCGCCAACCGCCGGCCGGGTGTGTCCGACCAGCGCAGCGCCTGGTCGAGCAGCTCCTCCGCAGCTGCGCGATCGAAGCGGCGAGCGGCGATCGCTGCCGCGGCCTCCAGCGCGTCCGCGGCCAGCTCTACGTCGCCGCCGAGGCGGGCGTGCTGGGCCACCTCCAGCGGCTCGGCGGCGGGCCGCGCCTGCAGTGTGCGTGCCGCTTCGCGATGCAAGAGGGCGGCGTAGGCGGGTGTGGCCGTGCCGGCCAGCGCGTCGCGGACCAGCTCGTGGCGGAACACGTAGGTGCCGTCGATGCTGTCGAGCAGCAGCCGCTCGGTTGCGAGCTCGAGATCAGCGGCGAGGGTGACCGGCGGCACCCGCAGGATGGCGGCGAGCAACTCGATGTCGACGGAGGGCCCGAGCACTGCCGCCGCGAGCACCGTCGGCGCCGCGTCGCCGAGCCCGTCGGCGATGCCGACCACTGCGTCGACGAGCGTCTGCGGCACCTCGTCGGTGGCCCCGGCGAGCAGGGTGAGGAAGAGCGGGTTGCCGCCGGAGCGAGCGTGCAGCGCGGCACCGCGCTCGTCGCCGACCAGCGCGATCGCGTCGGCGAGTTCGAGTGGACCGAGGTGCACGGTGCGGTCGGCGGGGATCGCGGCGCCGGCTGAGCGACGCCGGGTCGCGACGATCAAGAGCCGCTGGCGCCGGCGCCGCAGGTACGTCAACAGTTCGGCGGTCGACGGGCCCGCCAGGTGCAGATCGTCGATCGCGAGCAGCACCGGCTGCGCGGCGGCGAGCCGGGCGAACACGGCGTCGAACGCGCGGAGAAGGCGCATCTCGTTGCCCGCGGAGGACCACGGATCGCTGCGCGCCGGCGCGTCGGGTTCGAGCAGCGACGCGAGCGCCGATCGCTCGCCGGCGAGGAGGGTCGCCGCTGCCACCGGCGTCAGCGTCGCGCAGTAGTCGGCGAGCGCGTCGGCGACGCTCTGCAGTGGCAGCCCACCGAAGAGCGGGTCGCACGTCGCCTCCAGCGTCAGCCAGCCGCCGGCGTCGGCGCGCCGGCACAGCGCGCGGACGAGCGTCGACTTGCCGATGCCCGGCTCGCCGTCCACGAGCACCAGCCGCGCCGCGCCCGCGGACACGATGGCCAGCTCCTCGTCGAGCGCCGCCGACTCGGCGAGGCGGCCGGTGAGTGCGACCGCCTCCGCCGGCGCCGGGGTGCCGGGCGCCGCCGTCACCCGCTCGGTGTCGCGCAGCAGCGCGAGGTGCACGGCTTCGGTGTCGGCCGACGGGTCGACGCCCAGCTCGTCGGCCAGGTGAGCGCGCACCCGGGCGTACGCGGCCAACCCCGCAGCCGCGCAGCCGCGGCGCTGCTCGGCCAGCATCAGCAGCCGCAGGGACTCCTCGTCGAAAGGGTCGGCCACGAGCGCGCCCGCGGCCACCTCGGCCGCGCGGCCCACGTCGCCCAGCGTCAGCGCGGCCCGCGCCGCCGTACGCCGCATGCGGGTAATCGTGCGCGAGGTGGCCGCGCGGGCGGGCTCGGCCCACGGTGCGTCGAGCTCCTCGGGCAGCAGCTCGTGGCCGGCCAGAGCCAGCGCGGTGCGGGCCCACTCCAGCGCGCCGCGGTCGTCGCCTGCCTCGACGGCGCGGTCGGCCCGTTCGGCGGTGGCGGTGAGCTCGGCGAGGTCGACCCAGTCGGCGTCGAGCCGGTAGCCGGCCTCGCCGGAGCGGATGCGATCACGCCCCACCACCGAGCGCAGCCGGCTGACGAGCACCGCCAACTGGTCAGCCGGGTGAGCGGGCAGCGCCGCCGGCCACACCGCGTCGGCCAGCCGATCCACGGACACAGGACGACCGAGGTGCAGGGCCAGCACCTTCAGCAGCAACCGCGCTTTGCGGCTGCCCAGCTCGTGCGCGGAGACGCCCTCCACCTGGAACTCGCCGAGCAGGTGCACGCGGAGCGCAGCGCGCTGCGACGAGTCGGGCCGGTCGGGGGCCGCACTCATGGCGACAACGTAGTGCAGCGTCCGAACCCTCGGATCGGGTGCGAGGCTGTGGCGGATGAACCCCGAACCGTCGCCGGCTGTCGCCCATCTCACGTCGGTGCTCCACCGGTTGGCCGGCGAGGGGGCGGTACCACGTGCGGATCAGGTGGAGGCGGTGCACGCGATCATCCAGCCGGCGGCGCGGGTGCTCGTCGTGCAGGCGACCGGGTGGGGCAAGTCGGCCGTCTACTGGGCGGCCACTGCCGCGCTGCGGGCGGGTGGCGCCGGCCCGACGCTGGTGGTGTCGCCGCTGCTCGCGCTCATGCGCGACCAGGTGACCGCGGCGACGCGCGCGGGGCTGCGGGCCGCGACGGTGAACAGCACGAACCTCGACGAGTGGGACCCGATCTTCGACGCGCTCGACCACGACCGGCTCGACGTGCTGCTCGTCTCGCCCGAGCGCCTGGGC
>CAZORV010000118.1:0-9933 GCA_964582215.1 uncultured Frigidibacter sp. | reverse complement strand
ACGGCGGGGCCAAGCGGGTCTTCCGGCACAATGACACGGCGCATCTGCGCGAACTTCTGGCGGCCGACGACCCGGCGGCGCCGAAGCTGATCGCCTTTGAATCGCTTTATTCGATGGATGGCGACTTCGGCCGGCTTGCCGAGATCTGCGATCTGGCCGACGAGTTCGGCGCGCTGACCTATCTGGACGAAGTGCATGCCGTCGGCATGTACGGCCCGCGCGGCGGCGGCGTGGCAGAGCGTGACGGGCTGATGGGCCGGATCGACATCATCAACGGCACGCTGGCCAAGGCCTACGGGGTTTTCGGCGGCTATATCGCTGCCACGGCCCGGATGGTCGATGCGGTGCGGTCCTATGCGCCGGGCTTCATCTTCACCACCTCGCTTCCGCCCGCCGTGGCGGCCGGTGCGGCGGCCAGCATCCGCCATCTGAAGGGCGATCAGGCGCTGCGCGATGCCCATCATCTGCGCGCCCGGATCGTCAAGATGCGGCTGCGCGGCCTTGGCCTGCCGATTGTCGACCATGGCAGCCATATTGTGCCTGTCCATGTCGGAGACCCGGTTCACTGCAAGATGTTGTCGGACATGCTGCTTGACCGATTCGGCATTTACGCCCAGCCGATCAACTTCCCGACCGTCCCGCGCGGCACCGAACGGCTGCGCTTTACCCCCTCGCCGGTGCATACATCGGCGGATGTCGACCATTTGATCAGCGCCATGGATCAGCTTTGGTCACATTGTGCGCTGAATCGCGCTGAGGCATCGGCCTGAGCCGCCGAATCCGGTGCGGGGACCCTTGTGCTGTGTTAAGCAATCGACAATAGGGCGGGCCGGATATTTCGAATCGTTACCGCTCACAGCTGGGGACAGGGACAAGGTGCGCATGATCGGACGGAGGGCAAAACCTTCGACGGAGGAAGGCGACAAACCCAAGGGGTTTGACGACTTCGAGCTGCGCCTTGGCGACGTCATGCGCGGCGAACGCGCGACCCTGTCGAAATCGCTTCTGGACGTGCAGCGCGAACTCAGGATCAAGGCCAGCTACATCGCCGCGATCGAGAATTGCGATGTCGCCGCGTTCGAGGCGCCGGGGTTCGTCGCCGGTTACGTGCGGTCCTACGCGCGCTATCTCGGGCTTGACCCGGACTGGGCCTTTGACCGGTTCTGCAAGGAAGCGAATTTCACCGTCGCCCACGGCATGTCCGCCGCCGCCGCCGGTCCGGTCGGCAAGCCGCGCCGCCGGGTGGAATATGAAGAGCCGCTCGCCAATCCCAACGCCTCGTTCGTGCCGCGCGCCGAAGGGTTCTTTTCGGGGTTCGAGCCGCGGGCGCTGGGGTCGATCGCGGTTCTGATGCTGCTGGTCGGCGGCATCGGTTTCGGCGGCTGGCGGGTGTTCCAGGAGGTGCAGCGCGTCCAGCTGTCGCCGGTCGATCAGGCGCCCGGCGTTCTGGCCGAGCTTGACCCGCTGACCGGTGCCACCGGGGCGGCACCTCAGGCCGCCGGCGATGACGTCGTCGCCGCGCTGCCGGGTGCGGACAATCAGCCCGATCCGGCGGCACTTGACCGGCTTTACCGGCCGCAGGCGCTGGACACGCCGGTGCTTGTGCCGCGCGACGGGCCGATCGCCGCGATCAACCCCGCCGCCGTCGGCGTCCTGACCGACCCGGTCGCCGAGGAAGTCGCCGCCAATGTCGTGACGCCCGCGCTTGGCACCACGCCGGTTCAGGTCGTGGCCGCTGATGCGCCTGCGGTCGAACTGATCGCCGCGCGCCCCGCCTGGGTCAAGGTCCAGGCCGCCGACGGTTCGGTCCTGTTCGAAGGGACGATGGACGCGGGCGACCGCTACACCATCCCCGCAACCGACGAGCCGCCCCTGCTGCGTGCTGGCGAATCCGGGGCGGTCTATTTCGCCGTCAACGGCGTGACCTATGGCCCGGCCGGCCCGTCCGGTTCGGTGACCAAGAACATCATCCTGACCCCCGACGCGCTGACCGCGCAATATGCCGCCGCCGATCCTGCCAGTGACGAAGACCTGGCCCGCGCGGTTGCGGTGGCCTCGGTCGCGCCTGACACCGGCGCCGGGGTCGATCCGGCCGCGCCGCAGGAATAGCCCGGTTGCCTCGGACCGCTGCCACGCCTATCTAGGCGGCAGCAGAAGTCAGCCCCGGGTTCCGTTTCATGTCGCACAATCCGATCCGCCCCTGGCGCAACATCGAACGGCGCGCCTCGCGCCAGATCCGCGTCGGCAAGGTTCTGGTCGGCGGCGATGCGCCGATCTCGGTCCAGACGATGACCAACACCATCACCTCGGACGTCGCGGCGACCATCGAACAGGTGCAGCGCTGCGCCGTGGCGGGGGCGGACATCGTGCGGATTTCGACCCCGGACGAAGACGCAACCCGGGCGCTGAAGGAGATCGTCGCCGAAAGCCCGGTGCCGATCGTCGCCGACATCCACTTCCACTATAAGCGCGCCATCGAGGCGGCCGAGGCGGGTGCCGCCTGCCTGCGCATCAACCCCGGCAATATCGGCTCGTCCGAGCGGGTGCGCGAGGTCGTCCGCGCCGCGCGCGACCATGGCTGTTCGATCCGCATCGGCGTCAATGCGGGGTCGCTGGAAAAGCATCTGCTGGAAAAATATGGCGAGCCTTGCCCCGATGCGATGGTCGAAAGCGGCCTCGACCATATCAGACTGTTGCAGGACAATGACTTTCACGACTTCAAGATCAGCGTGAAGGCCTCGGACGTGTTTCTGGCGGCCGCCGCCTATCAGCAACTGGCCGGCGCCACCGACGCCCCGATCCATCTTGGCATCACCGAGGCGGGGGGGCTGGTCTCGGGCACGGTCAAGTCGGCCATCGGTCTTGGCAACCTTCTGTGGTCCGGGATCGGCGACACGATCCGGGTCTCGCTGTCGGCCGATCCGGTGGAAGAGGTCAAGGTCGGGTTCGAGATTCTGAAGTCGCTGGGCCTGCGGCACCGGGGCGTCACCATCATTTCCTGCCCCTCATGCGCGCGGCAGGGGTTCGACGTGATCAGGACGGTCGCGGCGCTGGAAGAGCGGCTGGCGCATGTGACCACCTCGATGAGCCTGTCGATCATCGGCTGCGTGGTGAACGGCCCGGGCGAGGCGTTGATGACCGACATCGGCTTTACCGGTGGCGGTGCCGGCAAGGGCATGGTCTATCTGGCGGGCAAGCAGGTCCATACGATGGGCAACGAACGGATGGTCGACCATATCGTCGAACTGGTCGAGAAAAAGGCCGCCGAGATCGCGGCGGCCGGAGAGGGTGACGATGGGTCAGCGTAGCCGGACCTTGCTGATGGTTCTGTCGCTTGCGGCGGCGGGCTTCGGGGCCTTTGCCTCGTATTTCTATTATTTCGCGCTGCCGCCTCTGGTGCGCGGCCTGCCCAAAGGCCCGGTCGCGGCGCTGGCGGCCTTTCAGGCCCGGGTCGGCGACGGATTTCCGCCGGGCACCGACAGTTCAGCCTTGCGGGCAGCGCTGCAGGAACAGACATTCACCCTCGACCCCGCCGCAAACCGGGCAAGCTACGTCCAGCCGGGCCTTCTGTGCGACACGGTCTGGGGCGTGAACTGGGACGAGGCCGGCGGCAAGATCACCAGCCTGTCGGGCGACGCATCGGATCAGTGTAAGTAGGGCCCGACCGCAGGGACAGGGCCGGGAGTATCAACGTGCAGGAACCCGACGCCCCGTCCATCCCCGCCCCGTCCGCGCCCGCCCAATCCGCCCCCGCCCCTTCGGCGCGCGGCCCCCTGACCGGCATCGCGCTGAAGCTGGGCGCCGTGGTCGTCTTCATCATCATGGCGGCGCTGGTCAAGCTGGTCTCGGCCAGGGTGCCGCCCGGCGAGGTGGTCTTCTTCCGCTCGGCCTTTGCGGTGCCGGTGATCCTGATCTGGCTGGGATTTACCCGCAGTCTGGGGCAGGGACTGCGCACCGCGAATTATCCGGGGCATTTCTGGCGGGGGCTGACCGGGACGTTGGCGATGGGCTGCGGTTTCGCCGGGCTCGGCCTTCTGCCCCTGCCCGAGGCGACGGCCCTTGGCTATGCCGCGCCGCTGTTGACCGTGATTTTCGCGGCGATGTTTCTGGGGGAAGAGGTGCGGGCCTTTCGGATGCTGACGGTGGCCTTGGGGCTGGCGGGGGTGCTGGTCATCCTGTCGCCGCGTCTGACCGGCCTGTCCGGCGACGCCATCGGCACGCGCGAGACGCTGGGGGCCGTGGTCGTGCTGCTGGGCGCGGTGTTCGTGGCGCTGGCCCAGGTCTTCATCCGCAAGCTGGTGGCGGTCGAGACGACCAGCGCCATCGTCTTTTACTTTTCGGTCAACTCGGCCCTTCTGTCGCTGATCAGCCTGCCGTTCGGCTGGGTCTGGCCGCAGGCGGGGACGGCGGCGCTTTTGGTGACCTGCGGGCTTCTGGGCGGGGTGGGGCAGGTGCTTCTGACCTCGTCCTACCGGTTTGCCGATGCGTCGCTGGTGGCGCCGTTCGACTATGCCTCGATGCTGCTGGCGATCCTGATCGGCTATTTCGGCTTTGGCGAGGTGCCGACGCTGACGGTTCTGGGCGGCGCGGCGCTGGTCATCATGGCCGGCATCCTGATCATCTGGCGCGAACGTCAGCTGGGGCTGGAGCGCGCCGGGCAACGGCGGTCGATGACGCCCTGAGACGCAGGTCTGCCGTTCGCCGGGGCTGGCACCATGCGCCATCCGGGGCATGCGCCGGCCTCTTCGAGGTATGATGAGATGGCCCCCGGGAACGGTTCCGGCATGAGTGGGGCAGTTCTTCCACCGGACGATCGGCCTTTTCCGCTTTGCCCGGCGTCGGGAATGTCGGGCAGCACCGTCTCACCCGGCAGGGGCCCGTGACCCTGCCGCTGCGCGCCGGCTCCACCCACACCGCCCGGTCGCCCAAAGCGGCCGGGCAGCGCCTGCCCCTCCCGGGGGCTGGCGCTTCGCGCCATCCGGGGCAGGCACTGCCCTCTGTTGCGCGCGCTGACATGGTCCCGGGGAAACGTTTCCGCATGAGCGGGGCCGCTCTTCCGCTGGAAGATCGGCTGATCCCGCTCAGCCCGGCGTCGCAGAAAAAACGGCGCGGGCTCAGCGGTAGGGTGCGTGCTCGCACGCACCGCCCGGTCGCCGAAAGCGACCGGGCAGCGCCGAGGTGGTCCCCGGGGAAACGTTTCCGCATGAGCGGGGCCGCTCTTCCACTGGAAGATCGGCTTCTCCCGCTCAGCCCGGCGTCGTAGAAAAAACGGCGCGGGCTCAGCGGTAGGGTGCGTGCTCGCACGCACCGCCCGGTCGCCGAAAGCGACCGGACAGCGCCGAGGTGGTCCCCGGGGTAACATTCCCGCATGGGCGGGGCCGCCACCCGGAGTTGGGATTGGGGCGGCCTTCAGGCCGCCCCGGGGCCGTTCAGACCTCGAGCCAGATCGTCACCGGCCCCTGATTGACCAGCGCCACATCCATGTCGGCGCCAAACTCGCCGTTGGCGACGGTGATCCCCAGCGCCTGCAACGCCCCGGAGAAGTGCCGGTACAACCGCTCGCCGACCTCGGGGCGTGCGGCGGCGGAAAAGCCGGGGCGGTTGCCGCGCGACAGGTCGGCGGCCAGCGTGAACTGGCTGACGACCAGCGCCGCGCCGCCGGTGTCCGCCAGCGCGCGGTTCATCTTGCCGTCCGCATCCTTGAATATCCGCAGCCGCGCGACCTTGGCCGCAAGCGCCGAGGAACGCGCCTCGTCATCGCCCTCCATCGCGCAGACAAGGATCAGAAGTCCCGCGCCGATCCGCCCCGTCTCACGGCCCGCCACGGTCACGCGGGCCTCGGTGACCCGCTGGATCAGTGCCCTCAAAGCCCAAGCTCGGCCGCCCATGGCGGGTTCGCGCCCGGGCGGGACACGGTGACCGCCGCCGCGGCGATGCCAAGGCCAAGGGCGGCCAGCATCTCGGCCTCGGTCAGGGTGGCGACGCGGTCCTTGGTCAGCGCCCCCGCCTGTTCGAGAGAGGCGAGGAAGCCCGCGTTGAACGTGTCGCCGGCGCCGACCGTGTCGGCGACCGTGACCCGTTTCGCCGGCGCAAAGACCGAGGCGCCGGCGGTAAAGCCATGGGCACCCTTGGCGCCCTCGGTGATCAGCACCACCTTCGGCCCCTCGGCCAGAAGGGCGCGCGCCAGCTCCTCGATGCTGCCTTCGCCCGACAGCCAGTGCAGGTCCTCGTCCGACAGTTTCACGATATCGGCAACCGCGATCATCCGGCTGATCCGCGCGCGGTAGGCGACGGGGTCCTTGATGAAGCCCGGGCGGATATTGGGGTCGATCATCGTCACGCGGGCGGGCGCCTCGCGCAGCATCAGCGCCTCGTAGGTTGCGCCGCAGGGGTCGACCATCAGGCTGATGCCGCCGAAAAAGCAGGTGGTGACGGCGGCGGGCAGGGCGGGCAGATCGGCCGGGGTGATCATCCGGCCCGCCGTCCCCTCGTCATAAAAGGCATAGCGCGCCTGCCCTTCGACCAGCCGCACGAAGGCCAGGGTGCAGGGGCGGGCATGGCGACCGCAAAGCCGTGTGTCGACCTTCGAGGCCGCCAGCGTGTCGGCCAGAAGCTGGCCGAAGAAATCGTCCGACAGGCCGCTGAAAAAGCCGACCGGCGCACCAAGGCGCCCGAGCGCGATCGCGGTGTTGAAGACCGCGCCGCCCGCATGGGGCGCAAAGGCCCCTTCGCCGGTGGTCGCCTCTCGCGGCAGCATGTCGATCAGCGCTTCGCCACTGCACAGGATCATCGGCGGGTTCCCCTTTGTTTGCGGTAACAGGTCCGTCATAGCGGGCCATTCCCTACACCACAATATCAGGCTTTGACCGAGGTCAATGAGGCGCGCTGTCGCCGGTGACAGACTGTGCCCGCTAGAGCGAGCCAAAGGAGGATATCATGGTCGAGAAATCTGCCGCGTCCGGCCTGCACACCGGGTTCTGGCCGGCCTTTTACGAGCCCTTTCGCCAGTTCGGCGCGAAGCTTGCCGAATGGGTGGCACCGGCATCCGAGGCCTCGTCCGACGACAGGCTTTACCGGATCGCGGTCGAACTGCCGGGTGTCGGGGACAAGGATATCGACGTCAGTGTCGATGACGGCACCGTGACGGTCAAGGGCGAGAAACGGACCAACCGCGAGGAAAAGGGCGAGACCTGGTACTTCAGCGAACGCCAGTTCGGCAGCTTTTCGCGAAGCTTCCGCCTGCCGGCCGACGCCGATGCGGCGGGGCTTGCGGCGACGCTGAAGGACGGCGTCCTGACCCTGACGGTCCCGCGCGCGACGGCCGAAGCGACCAAGGCGCGCAAGGTCGAGATCGGCCGCGGCTGACGGGTCAGGTCACCCGCGCCCTGGCATGGTATTCAGGCCGGTCCCAGGCGGCGGTCGCCATGACCTCGGCAAGGATGGCGACGGCACCGGTCACGTCGTCCATCGTCGTATAGAGCGGGGTGAAGCCAAAGCGCAGGATGTCGGGGGCGCGGAAGTCGCCAATGACGCCGCGCGCGATCAGCGCCTGCATGATCGCATAGCCGCTGGCATGGCGGAAGCTGACCTGACTGCCGCGTTCGCCAGGATCGCGCGGCGAGGCGAGCGCGAGGCCGGGGCAGGCGGCCTCGACCCCGGCGATGAAGGCCTCGGTCAGCGCGACCGACCGGGCGCGGACGTCGTCCATCGCCACCCCGTCCCAGATGTCGAGCGAGGCCGCGAGCGCCGCCATCTGCAGGACCGGCGGTGTGCCGACCCGCATCCGCTCGATCCCCGGTCCGGGGCGGTAGTCCGGGGCAAAGGCAAAGGGCGCCTCGTGGCCAAGCCAGCCGGACAGGGCCGGGCGGACCCGGTCGGCCAGCCGTGGCGCAACATAGATGAAGGCCGGGCCGCCGGGGCCGGAATTGAGGTATTTGTAGCTGCAGCCCACGGCGAAATCGGCGTCCGCCCCGGCCAGATCGACCGGCAGCGCCCCGGCCGAATGGGCCAGATCCCAGACCACAAGCGCGCCCGCCGCATGGGCGCGGCGGGTCAGCGCCGCCATGTCATGCTTGCGGCCGGTGCGATAGTCGACCTCGGTCAGCATCAGCACGGCGGTGTCTTCGGTGATCGCCGCGCCGACCGCCTCGGGCGCCAGGGTCCGCAGCCGGTAACCCTGACCAAGCGTGCGGCAAAGCCCGTCCGCCATGTAAAGATCCGACGGGAAGTTGCCGGTATCGGACAGGATCACCCGCCGGTCGGGACGCAGTTCCAGCGCCGAGGCCAGCGCCTGATAGACCTTGATCGACAATGTGTCGCCCAGAACCACCGTCCCCGGCGCCGCGCCGATCAGCCGCCCGACCCGGTCGCCCAGCCGCGCCGGCTGGTCCATCCAGCCCGCCCGGTTCCAGCCGGTGATCAGCATCTGCCCCCATTCATCCTGCAGGCAGGCCCGCACCCGTTCTGCCGCCGCGCGCGGCAGCGGCCCCAGCGAATTGCCGTCCAGATAGATCACGCCCTTTGGCAGATCAAAGGCGGCGCGGGTGGCGGAAAAGTCGGTCGTCATCGTCGGGCCCCGTTCCCCTGTCAAAGCCGTCCACCGGCCATGGTCGTCCGATGACTATGGGGACAGGCGGCGGTCATTTTCCAGCTTTTTCCATGCTCTGGCCCCGGACTTGCCTGAATGCGGTGCGATCACTAGTCTGTCCGGCGCAACGATAGGAGCCGCCCTTTGATCTCGCGTGAAGTCGATTTTCCGCCGGTCTGGCTGGCGGGCTTCGCATTCGCAAGCGCGATCGTCGGCTATGCCGTGCCGGTCGAGGTGCCCTATGCGCGCGAGGCCGGGGCACTTATGGTCGCCTTGGCGCTGGCGATCATGGTCGCGGCGGCGCTGCAGATGTTTTTGGCCAGAACGACCGTGATTCCCGCCCGCGACCCGCGCCGGCTGGTCAGCGGCGGCCTGTTCCGGTTCAGCCGCAACCCGATCTATCTTGCCGACGCGCTTTTGCTGACCGGGCTTTGCGTCGGCTGGGGCGCCTGGGTGGCGCTGCCGCTGGTGCCGCTGTTCATGCTGTTGATTTCGTGGCGCTTTATAGCGGACGAAGAGTCGCGGCTGGAACGGCTGTTCGGCGATGACTGGTTGGCCTATAAGGCCCGCACCCGCCGCTGGCTCTGACCGACCGCGCTCATATCCTGCGCAAACGCACCTGAGTGGCGAAACATCGTTGCGCCGCGACGGACGATCGGTCAAAAGCGACCCTGACGGGCGGAAACCAGCGGAGGCGCAGTTGAAGATCGGGGCACCGAAGGAAATCTTTGAGGGCGAGGCACGGGTTGCACTGACGCCGGAGTCGGCCGTGCAGCTGCACAAGCTGGGACATGAATGTTTTGTCGAGGCTGGCGCCGGTGCCAAAGCCGGGTTTTCGGATGCGGCCTACACGGCCGCCGGCGTCAAGGTTCTGGCCAAGGCGGCTGACCTGTTCGGCGCCGTGGACGTGGTGGCCAAGGTCCGCCCGCCGACCAAGGCCGAGGCCAAGCGCCTGCGCAATGACCAGACGCTGATCTCGTTCTTCTATCCGGCGCAAAGCAAGGATCTGCTGACCGCCTGCAATGCGCAGGGTGCGACGGTCATCGCGATGGACATGGTGCCGCGCATCAGCCGCGCGCAGAAGATGGACGCCTTGTCGTCGATGGCCAACATCGCCGGTTACCGCGCGGTGATCGAGGCCGGGAACAACTTCGGCCGGTTCTTCACGGGCCAGGTGACGGCGGCGGGCAAGGTGCCGCCGGCCAGGGTTCTGGTGGTGGGCGCGGGCGTTGCGGGGCTTGCGGCGACGGGGACCGCCGTGTCGCTGGGCGCGATCGTCCACGCCTTCGACGTGCGCCCCGAAGTGGCCGAGCAGATCGAATCGATGGGGGCGAACTTCGTCTATC
>CAZORV010000117.1:0-9994 GCA_964582215.1 uncultured Frigidibacter sp. | reverse complement strand
TCGATCAGCTTGCCGCCCTTGGTCATGCGGAAGATCTTCGGCATCGGCCAGGCCGGTGTGTGGCTTTCCAGCCGTGCCACCGCCCGGGGGCCCAGCACCAGCATCCCGTGCGCCCCCTCGCCCCCCAGCGCCTTCTGCCAGCTGAAGGTCACGACATCGAGCTTGTCCCAGGGCAGGTCCATGGCAAAGGCCGCACTTGTCGCGTCACAGATCACCAGCCCCTGCCGGTCGGCCGGGATCGCGTCGCCATTGGCCACCCGCACGCCTGAGGTCGTGCCGTTCCAGGTGAAGATCACATCGCGGTCGAAATCGACCTCGGCAAAATCGACGATCCGGCCATAGGGCGCCTTGCGCACCACCGGATCCAGCTTCAGCTGTTTGACGACGTCGGTTGCCCAGCCTTCGCCAAAGCTTTCCCAGGCCAGAACCTCGACCCCGCGCGGCCCGAGCAGCGACCAGAGCGCCATCTCGACCGCCCCGGTGTCCGACCCCGGCACAATGCCGATCCGGTAGCCCGCAGGCACTTCCAGCACCTCGCGCGTCAGCTCGATAGCCTCTTTCAGGCGGGCCTTGCCGACGGCGGCACGATGCGACCGCCCGAGCGGGGCGTCGGCCAGCATGGTCAGATCAAAGCCGGGGATTTTGGCGCAGGGGCCAGAGGAGAAGCGCGGGTTTTCCGGGCGCAAAGCCGGTTTCGCCAAGTCTGTCATCTTATCCTTCCAGATATATGCCCTTCGGTGGGGAAGGGTGTCCCGCTGCGGGACCTATCGGGACGAAAGGCCGGATGCAAGCCCGGAAAAGGCCGCAAACGTCGCTTGATGCGGCAAATGCGACATTTTTCGACAGGTGAATTTCACTATCGGAAACCTTCTGGTGCGGCCAGCGCCTGCCCGATCCAGTCGACAACCGCGCCGATCCTTGCCAGTCCGCGCTGGTCACGGTGGCCGATCAGCCAAAGATCGCGGGAGGGCGGCGGCGGCGTGATCGCGACCGGCCGCAGCCGGGGATCGGCCCGTGCGACCACGTCCGGCAAGGCGGCCAGCCCCAGCCCCGCAACCGCCATGGCATGCGCGGTTTCGGCGTCCAGAACCTGCAGACCGGCACGGCGCACGGCCCCGGCCTGCAGGCGCGCCTCGATCCACTGGGCGACCGGCGTGCCGCGCAGATCCTCGGCATAGCTGATCAGCGGCAGATCGTCGGTGACGGCCCCGGCAGCGGCATAAAGCCCATAGCGCAGGGTCGCGATCCGGCGCGCCCACAGCCGGTCGGTGTCCGGCCCCGGCCGGCCAAACCGCAAGGCGAGATCGGCCTCGCGCCGCGACAGGTTCAGGCTGCGCGCCTCGGGGGCCAGTTCGACCGTCAGATGCGGGTTGGCCTGCAACAGCGGCGCCAGCTTCGGCGCAAGAAGCCGGTTGCAGATCACGGGCACGGCCGTCACCCGCACCGTCCCGGCCCCGGCGGCCTGACCCTGACCCCAGCGGACGGACAGCGCCTGAACCTCGGCCTCGATCCGTTCGGCATGGTCGACCGCGACTTGCCCTGCCGCCGTCGGGCTCAGGACCCCGCCCGGTCCGCGCAGGAACAGGTTCTGGCCGCTGGTATCCTCAAGCGCGCGCATCCGCCGCGAAACGGTCGCGTCGTCGACCCCGGCCAGCCGCGCCGCAGCGGCATAGGTCCGGCCGCGATGGACGGCCAGAAGGAAGCGCAACTGATCCCAGTCCAATTCCCGCATTTTTGCAGCCTACAGGGGCGACATCGCGCCTTCAATCCGCATTTTCGCTCTGCGACTGTCAGGAAACCGAAGCGGAGGCCCCCATGCTCTATGCCGTGATGTTCCAGGATGATCCCGATGCCGATCCGCAAATCCGGCCGGTTCACATGGCACGCCATCTGGATTTTCTGACCCGGAACGCCGGCCACATCCTTGCCGCAGGCCCGCTGACCGTGCCGGGGGACGCGCCCTCCGGCGGCCTTTGGCTGGTCGAGGCGGACAGCGCGGCAAAGGTCAGCGAACTGGTGCAGGCCGATCCGTTCTGGCCCACGGGCCTGCGCCTTTCGGTGACGATCCGGGAATGGCGCCGGGTCTTTGCCGATGGCCAAAGGCTGGTCTGAAGCGTGGCACCCGCGCCGCCACTGGCTTGCCGACCGTTTTCATGCTTAGAACGGCCCCGCATGCCGAAAGGTCAGACCCGATGTTCACCGCCACGCTTCTTGCCGATCCGGCACGCGCCAACCTTGACCGCGCCGCGGTGGAATCGCTTCGCGATGCCTGGGTCGGGGGCGCGGCGCGCTGGCTGAACCCCGGGATCGCCGCAGAGTTTGCGCTGGCCGAAGTGCCCGGGAACCGCTGGCAGGTCTGGGAAGGATTGCAGGCGCTCGGCCTCGATCTGGTGGTTCAGCCGACGGCGGGGCGGCGCAAGAAGATGCTGCTGGCCGACATGGACAGCACGATGATCGGCCAGGAATGCATTGACGAGCTGGGCGACAAGGCCGGGTTCGGCCCCCGGATCGCCGCGATCACCGCGCGCGCCATGAACGGCGAGCTGAACTTCGACGAGGCCTTGACCGAGCGTGTCGGCCTGATGCGCGGCCTGCCTGTCGCGGTGATCGCCGAGGTTCTGGCCGAACGGATCACCTATACGCCGGGCGGCGCCAGGCTGATCGCGACGATGAAGCGGGATGGCGGCTATGCGGCGCTGGTCTCGGGCGGGTTTACCGCCTTTACCGAAAGCGTGGCCGCCACGCTCGGCTTTGACGAGCATCGCGCCAATGTGCTGCTGACCCGGGACGGCCGCCTGACGGGCGAGGTTGCCCGCCCGATACTGGGGCGCGAGGCCAAGGTCGCGGCGCTGCGCGAAATTAGCGCGCGTCTGGGGATCGGGGCGGCGGATGTGATGGCGGTGGGGGACGGCGCCAATGACCTTGGCATGTTGCATCTGGCCGGGGCCGGGGTGGCGCTGCACGCCAAGCCTGCGGTGGCGGCCGAGTGCGATATCCGCATCAACCACGGCGATCTGACAGCGCTTTTGTACATTCAGGGCTACGCGGTCGGCGACTTTGCCTGAGCCCCGCCCTTTTCCCCTGGTGCCCGATGTTTGAACTTGCCCTGACCACCGCGCTGTTGCTGCTGCTGGCCGCCTTTGTCGCGGGCGTCGTTGATTCGATCGCCGGTGGCGGCGGGCTGATCACCGTGCCCGCGCTGTTGCTGGCCGGGCTGCCGCCGCTGCAGGCGCTGGCCACCAACAAGGTGCAGGGCGCGTTTGGCGCAGGCACGGCGGCCGTCGCCTATGCCCGCCGGGGGCATGTCGACCTGACCCGCCAGATCCTGCCCGCCGCCCTGTCCTTTGCCGCCGCCTTTGCCGGATCGAACCTTGTGCCCTTTATCCCGACCGAGACCTTCCGGCTGATCCTGCCGGTGATCCTGATCGGCATCGCGCTGTTCTTTGCGCTGAAGCCCGGCCTGTCGGACGCGGACCGCCACCAGCGGCTGTCGCCGGGGCTGTTCACCGCCGGTTTCGTGCCCGCCATCGCCTTTTACGACGGGCTGGTCGGGCCCGGCACCGGGTCATTCTTCATGATCGGTTTCGTGCTGCTGGCGGGCCATGGCGTCCTGAAGGCGACGGCCCATACCAAACTGCTGAACTTCGCCTCGAACATCGGGTCGGTTCTGGCCTTTGCGCTGGCGGGGGCGCCGCTGTGGAAGCTCGGCCTGGCCATGGGGCTGGCGCAGGCGCTTGGGGCGCAGGTCGGCAGCCATATGGCCATGCGCGTCGGCGCCGGGCTGATCAGGCCGCTGCTGACCGTCACCTCGACCGCGATGGCGTTGCGGCTGATCTGGCAGATGGTCTGAGGGGCGACAGAGGCTGTTTGCCCTGACGTCGCCGCCGCCCCGACTTCGGCGGACCTGTCCGGCCGGCTGTTCCGCAGTCCTGTTCGGCAACGGCCCGCGACCCTGCCGCCCCACCGGCACAGCCCGGTGCAGCGACAACCCCATGTTCGTGCGCGCCGACGCGGTCACGGCGGAACGTTCCACAAAAGCCGGGCCGTTCTGCCACCGGAAGATCGGGCTGCCCGGTCAGCCCGGCGTCCGGAGCGACGCCGGACCGTCCGCCGAAAAACGGTTGAAGCCGGTCGGGGCGAGGGCGTTTATGCGCCCCAGGGACCGTGTTTGCCGGGGCGGCCGTCGACACGTTCAAAGCCGTGGGCGCCGAAAAAGTCGCGCTGGGCCTGGATCATGTTGGCGGTGCCGCGCGCCGTGCGCATGGAATCGAACCAGGCAAGACCGGCCGACAGGGCGGGCGTCGCATGGCCCGCCAGCGCGGCCGTTGCCACGACCTTGCGCAGGGCGCCGTGGCTGCGGCGCAGATGCGCGGCGAAGACCGGGGCGAAGATCAGGTTGCGGCCAGGGTCTTCGGTCAGCGCCTCGGCCATGTCGCCCAGCATGTCGGACCGGATGATGCAGCCTTCGCGCCAGACCTTGGCGGCCTCGGGCAGCGGCACGCCCCAGCCAAAGGTCTGCGACGCCGCATCCAGCATGGTGAAGCCCTGCGCATAGCAAAGGATCTTGCCCGCCATCAGCGCCGCCTCAAGATCGGCCTCGGCCAACCCCGTCAGCGGCTGCGGTCCGGCCCCGAAAGCCGCCTCGCCCGCCTTGCGTTCCGCCAGCCGCGACGAGACGTTGCGCGCCATCACCGCCGCCTCGATCACCGGGACGGGCGCGGCCAGATGCTGCGCCTCGATCGCGGTCCAGCGGCCGGTGCCCTTTTGCCCGGCGGCGTCCAGAATGACGTCCAGCATGGCGCCGCCGCTGTCAGGATCGGTGGCGCGCGCGACCGCCCCCGAAATCTCGATCAGGTAAGAGCGCAGCTTGCCCCGGTTCCAGCCCTCAAAGACCGGCGCAATCGCCGCCGCCGTCATCCCCATCCCGTCGCGCATGATGCCGTAAACCTCGGCGATCATCTGCATGTCGGCATATTCGATGCCGTTATGGACGGTCTTGACGAAATGACCCGCCCCCGCAGGCCCCATCCAGGTGGCGCAGGGCGTGCCCTGATATTTGGCCGAGATTGCCTGCAGCACCGGCGCCACACGGTCCCAGGCCGCCTTCGGCCCGCCCCCCATGATCGAGGGGCCATGACGCGCGCCCTCTTCCCCGCCGGACACGCCGATGCCAAGATAGGGCACGCCGGCCGCCTCGGCCTCGGCCGACCGGCGTTCGGTGTCGTGGAAGTTGGCGTTGCCCGCGTCGATGATCAGGTCATCCTTGTCCATCAGCTGGCGGAGGGCGGCGATCTCGTCGTCGACGACCTGACCGGCGGGCACCATCAGGATGACGGCGCGCGGCGGGGTGATCGCGGCGACCAGCGCCGCCAGACTGTCGGTCGGCACGATATTGGCGGCCAGCGCGCCCGCCGTGGCGTGAAACTCGGTCGTCACGCTGCCGGTGCGGTTCCAGACGGCGATCCTGTGCCCCTTTTCGGCGATGTTCAGCGCCAGCGCCGATCCCATCGTCCCCAGTCCGATCAGCCCGATCTCTGCCCCGGCCATAACATCCCCCCGCTTGGCGCAATCACCGGCCAACATGCGTCGGCCGAACCGCAAACGCCAGTCAAATCGCCTCTGTTCCTTTGGCGCCGATCCGGCTAGGGTCCGCCGCGTTTTGCAGACCCTATCCGGACAGACCATGCGCAGTTACGCTATCGGCGATATTCACGGCCATCTCGACAAGCTTCAGGCACTGCACGCCCTGATCGAGGTCGACCGCAAGGCCCAGGGCGACCCCGAGGCGCCGGTCATTCATGTCGGCGATCTGGTCGACCGTGGCCCCGACAGCCGGGGCGTCGTCGACTATCTTTGCACCGGTCTGGCGCGCGGTGAGAACTGGGTGGTGGTGCGCGGCAACCATGACCGGATGTTCCGCGGCTTTCTGACCGATGCCGATTATCACGACCCGCGCCTGCGGACCGACCTCAGCTGGCTGAACGAACGGCTGGGCGGCGACAAGACGCTGGCCTCTTACGGGGTCAGGGGCGCGGGCGAGCGGTTCGTGCATGACCTGCGCGACGAGGCGCTGCTGGCGGTTCCGGCGGCGCATGTGGCCTTTCTTGACGCGCTGCCGAACTATTACCTGCGCGGCGGCTGTCTGTTCGTCCATGCGGGCATCCTGCCCGGCGTCGATCTCCGCCACCAGACCGAGGATGATCTTCTCTGGATCCGCAAGGGGTTCTGGGAGGATACGCGCGACCATGGCGCGCTGATCGTCCATGGCCATACGCCGGTCGACGGGGTGACGCATTACGGCAACCGCCTGAACCTCGACACCGGCGCGGGTTACGGCGATCCGATGAGTGCGGTGGTCATCGAAGGGCAGGATGTCTTCGTGCTGACCGCCACCGGCCGCAGGCGCGTCAGCGCCTGACGCCCGTGTCTCGGGCCAGCCGGTCCGCCCTAGCCAGCCCCGGGACAAACCGCTAGGTCTGGGGCAAGCCGCGCACAGGACCGACAATGAAAGACCAGCCCCGCCGCCACCCGCTTCGCCACAGCCAGCAGGACGCCGAAGCCGCGAGCCGCATTCCCGATACGCCGCAGACCCGGGCGCCGTCCTACAAGCTGGCCTTCATCGACCGCGATTTCCTGACGCGCGAGGAATTGCGGCCGGTGCGGCTGCAACTGGAACTTCTGAAGCCCGAGATGATGCTGGATGAAAAGGGCATCCAGTCCACCATCGTGCTGTTCGGCGGCGCGCGCATCCCCGAACCGGCGCTGAAGGACAGCGCCCGTGTCCCGGCACTTGGCGAGCTGTCGCGCTATTACGACGAGGCGCGGCGGTTCGCGGCGATGATGACCGCCCGCAGCCTGCAAAGCTATGGCCGCGACAATGTCATCGTCACCGGCGGCGGCCCCGGCGTGATGGAGGCCGGCAACCGCGGCGCGCACGAGGCGGGCGGCCATTCGATCGGCCTGAACATCGTCCTGCCGCACGAACAGGCGCCCAACGCCTATGTGACGCCGGACCTTTGTTTCAACTTCCACTATTTCGCCATCCGCAAGATGCATTTCCTGATGCGCGCCCGGGCAATCTGCGTCTTTCCGGGCGGTTTCGGCACGATGGACGAATTGTTCGAGGCCCTGACCCTGATCCAGACCGGCCGGATGAGCCGGGTTCCGGTCCTGCTGTTCGGCAAGGCCTTCTGGGACAGGATCATCAACTGGCAGGCGCTGGCCGACAGCGGCACCATCTCGGCCGCCGATCTTGAACTTTTCAGCTATGTCGAGACGGCCGAAGAGGCGATGTCGATCATCGACGGCTATGTCTATGTCCCGAAGAACGAGATCGACATCTGAGCGGGCCGGAAGGCACGGCTGACGGGCCGCCGCCGACCGGGACCGCAGCGCCTGGCTGCCTCAGTCCCCGCGATCGGCCTTCGCCCGGGCGGCCCACAGGTCGGGGCGGCGCTCGCGGGTGGCGGCTTCGGCCTGATCATGGCGCCATCTGGCGATCTGGCCATGGTGGCCCGACATCAGAACCGGCGGAATCTCGCGCCCCTCCCAAACCGGCGGGCGGGTATATTGCGGATATTCCAGAAGGCCCGCGGAAAAGCTTTCCTCTTCGGTCGAGGCGGCATTGCCGAGAACGCCCGGCAACAGCCGCACGGTCGCATCCAGAAGCGCCTGCGCGGCGATCTCGCCGCCGGTCAGGACGAAGTCGCCGAGGCTGATCTCCTCGATCGCATAATGGTCGAGAACCCGCTGGTCCACGCCCTCGAACCGGCCGCAAAGCAGGGTCATCCCCTCGGTCCGGGCCAGGCGCCGTGCGGTCGGCTGATCGAACGGGCGGCCGCGCGGGCTGAGATAGACCACCGGCCAGCGCGCCCGGTCGGCGGGCGCCCCGACGGCGGCCGCATCAAGCGCGCGGGCCACGACATCGGCGCGCAGGACCATGCCCGCGCCACCCCCGGCGGGATTGTCATCGACATTGCGGTGACGCCCCTCGCCGAAGGGCCGCAGGTCGATGGTCTGCAGCGACCAGAGCCCCTCGGCCAGCGCCTTGCCGGTCAGGCTGAGGCCGAGCGTGCCGGGGAATGCCTCGGGGAACAGGGTGATGATCCGCGCGCGCCAGGCGTTCTGCAGCTCGGGCGGGCCCTCCATCAGGTCGCGCGGCGCAAGGCTTGGTCCGATTCGCAGGCGGCCGTGGGATTTGGGGCGCTCGTCACTCACCTTCGGCATCCCCGGTTTCCTCGGGCGGGTCGGCGATGATCCGGCGGGCGGTCAGATCGACGGTCGGCACCACGGCGCGGGTAAAGGGCAGCAGCAAGGTCGTCCGCAGCCCCGGCGCGTGGATTTCCAGAATGTCGCCGGCGCCGTGGTTCAGGACCGCGCGGACCGTGCCAAGCGGGTTGCCGGACGTGTCCAGCACCTCAAGCCCGATCAGGTCGGCGTGGTAGAACTCGTCATCCGGCAGGTTGGGCAGCCGGTCGCGGTCGGCGAACAGCTCGACCCCCCTCAGCGCGTCCGCCTCTTCCTTGGTCGTGACGCCGGACAGGCGCGCCGTCAGTTCGCGCCCCGACCCGCGCGTCAGCTTCAGGGTAAAGCTTCGCTTGCCATCCTCGGTCCAGAGCGGCGCATAGGCCGCGATTGCCTCGGGCTGGGCGCAGAAGCTTTTCAGCCGCACGTCGCCCCGGACGCCGAAGGCGCCCGCAATCGCGCCGACGCAAAGTCTGTTGTCATTGCCCATGCGGCCCCCTATCGCACCAGATCAATAAGCGATGGCGCGCGGCTTTCCCAGCCGACCCGTTCCAGTTCCGGGCCGGGATGATCTTCGGCCGGATGGCCGACGCAAAGATAGCCGATCAGCCGCCAGCCTGGCGGTGCGTCAAGGTCGCGCGCCAGCCGGGCGGCGTCGAGGATCGAGACCCAGCCAAGGCCAAGGCCCTCGGCCCGAAGCGCCAGCCAGAAACAGGCGATGGCGCAAGCCACGGAATAGGCGCGCATTTCCGGCATGGTCGCGGCGCCAAGGCCGGCGCCCTTGGTCGTCCCTTCGTCGCAAAAGACCGCCAGCTGCACCGGCGCCTCGCGCAGGCCCGCCAGCTTGAGGCTGGCGTAAAGCCGGGCCTTGTCGCCGGAATAGCCTTGCAGGGCGGCGGTGTTGGCGGCGGTGAAATTCGCCTCGACGGCGCTGCGCGCGGCGGCGCTGTCGGCACGGATGATCCGCCAGGGCTCGCTCAGCCCGACCGAGGGTGCCAGGCGAAAGGCGTCGAGCGCGCGGTCAAGCTGGTCGGGGGCGACCGGATCGGTGCGGAAATGCCGGACATCGCGGCGCCAGCGCATCAGCTCATGCAGGCGGGCGCGGAAGCCCGGGTCAAAATCGGGGCAGACCGGGGCGGCCGGAACGGTCATGGCGCGGCCGGACCCGGGGTCTGGACGCAGTCGCCCCCGGCCACCCGGCCGGAGGCGAAAAGATGGTCGGCCTTGACGCCCGCCCAGAAGGCCGCCGCGCACAGGGTGACGGTGACGATCCGGCGCAGGAAAAAGCCGATCAGCATGATTACTCGGCCGCAGCTTCGGCCTTTTTGGCCTTTTCAGCGGCGCGTTTCTTGGCCTTGTCGCCCGGTTCGGCCTTTTGCAGGTTGGCGCGGGCAGCCTTCGGCCTGGCACCCGCGGCTTCCAGGAAACGCGCGACGCGGTCGGTCGGCTGGGCGCCCAGGGCCAGCCAGTGGTTCACGCGCTCCATGTTCATCTTCACGCGGTCTTCGCTGTCTTTGGCCAGCAGCGGGTTGTAGATGCCCAGCTTTTCGATGAAGCGGCCGTCACGCGGCATGCGGCTGTCGGTGGCGACGATCGAGTAGAAGGGGCGCTTTTTGGAACCGCCGCGCGCAAGACGGATTTTCATAGCCATGAGAGTTTCTCCTTTTGATGGCTGGTAACGGGGCAAGCCCCTGTTATTTCTGCAGTTTCTCGTGATGCCTGATGACTTCGGATATGATGAAGGTCAGGA
>CAZORV010000116.1:0-10035 GCA_964582215.1 uncultured Frigidibacter sp. | reverse complement strand
GCAGGATCACCCGGCGGGCGTAGGCGCGGATCAGCTGGCATTTTTCGCGCTTCAGCGCCGGCTTCAGATAGGCATTGGCCGCCGACCAGCGCTGACCCTTCCAGATCGTCGCTTCCATCGGGCCGAAGCCTTCCTGCTTTTCACCGTTATAGTCGCCGGTGACCTCGTAACCCGCCTGCCGCCCGGCCTCGACAAAGGCGTTGAACAGCGGGTTGGCACGGGGGCCGCGCGTGACATGCAAGGGACCGCTGGTGCCGCGATATTCGTTGGGCGTGCCGCCATGCCAGGTTTCCATCCGGCGGAAATAGGGCAGGACGTCGGCATAGGCCCAGCCCGCAGCGCCCTGATCGGCCCAATGGTCGAAATCCATCGCATGGCCGCGCACGAAGACCATGCCGTTGATCGAGGAGGAGCCGCCCACCACCTTGCCGCGCGGCGTGGCCAGGACCCGGCCGCCGAGATGCGGTTCGGGCTCGGTGTGAAAGCCCCAGTCATAGATCGACATGTTCATCGGATAGGAAAGCGCCGCCGGCATCTGGATGAACGGGCCCACATCCGAACCGCCATGTTCGATGACGATCACCTGCTTGCCGGCCTCGGCCAGGCGGTAGGCCAGCGCGCACCCGGCCGAACCGGCCCCGACAATCACATATTCCGCGTCCATTTCGTCTTCGTCCATTGTTCTTGCCCGCGTCGCGCGGGGAATTTGACGGTCACTTGCCGCCCCCCACCGGGCGGCGGTCCGGTTTGGGTTCAGTAGGGCGCGTCGACGTCGCCTAGGTTCACATAGACGCTTTTGATCTGGGTATAATGTTCGATCGCCGCCTTGGAGTTTTCGCGCCCGACGCCGGACTGTTTGGACCCGCCGAACGGGGTTTCGACCGGGGTCAGGTTGTAGGCGTTGATCCAGCAGGACCCGGCCTCGAGCGCTGCGACCACCCGGTGACCACGGGCCAGATCACCGGTGAAGACGCCCGCTGAAAGGCCGAAGTCGGTGGCATTGGCGCGCGCGACCACCTCGTCCTCGGTGTCGAAGTCGAGAACCGCCATCACCGGGCCGAAGATCTCTTCGCGGGCGATGGTCATGTCGTCGGTGACGTCGGCAAAGACCGTGGGCGCGACGAAATAGCCGCCGTTGGCCCCGGCCCGCTGGCCGCCGGTGATCAGGCGGGCGCCTTCGCGTTTGCCCGCCTCGATATAGGCCAGGACCTTGGTCTGCTGGGCTTCGGACACCAGCGGCCCCATCTGGGTCTCGGGGTCGCGCGGGTCGCCAAGGCGGATCGCCTCGGTCCGTTCCTTCAGCCGGGCCAGGAAGCGGTCCTTGATACCCTTCTGCACGAAGACCCGGGTGCCGTTCGAACAGACCTGACCCGAGGAGTAGAAGTTGGCCATCAGCGCGCCGCCCACGGCATTGTCGAGATGCGCGTCGTCGAAGATCACCAGCGGCGACTTGCCGCCCAGTTCCATCGTCACATGGCGGATGCCCTCGGCGGCCATGGCATAGACCTTCTTGCCGGTCGGGACCGATCCGGTCAGCGAGACCTTGGCGACCCGGCGGTCGGTGACCAGCGCGGCGCCGACCGCCCCCCTGCCCTGCACGACATTGTAAAGCCCGGCCGGCAGACCGGCCTCGACCAGGATCTCGGCGACCTTCAGCGCCGAAAGCGGCGTGGTTTCGGACGGCTTGAAGATCATCGAATTGCCGAAGGCCAGCGCGGGTGCGCCCTTCCAGCAGGCGATCTGGGTCGGGTAGTTCCAGGCGCCGATGCCGACGCAGACGCCCAGAGGCTCGCGGATCGTATAGACGAAGTCGCGGCCCAGAGGCACGGTCTCGCCGGTCACGCTGGGCGCGAGGCCCGCGAAATATTCCAGCGCGTCGGCGCCCGAGGTGGCGTCGGCGACGGTGGTTTCCTGAATAGGCTTGCCGGTGTCCAGGGTTTCCAGTTCCGACAGGGCCTGATTGCGGTCACGGATCATGTCCGCGGCGCGGCGCAGGATGCGGGCGCGCTCAACCGGCTTGACCCGCGCCCATGCCTTTTGCGCCAGCGTGGCCGAGGCCAGCGCCCGTTCGATGATCGCGGGCGTCGCCTCGTGCAGGCGGGCGATCACCTCGCCGGTGGCGGGGAAAATCACGTCGATGGGCGCGCCGGCGCTGTCCTCGACATATTGGCCGTCGATGAAATGGCTGGCCTTCGGCTGGGCGATCATGGCGTACCTTCAAGTTCAAGAGAAAGTTGGTGAAGTGCGATCTCGGCCGCCGCGACGCCATCAGGCGCGCCGCTGCGCAGGGCCTCGCGGATATAGACCCCGTCGATCATGGCGGCGATGCCGCGCGCGGCGGCCCCGGCGCGCGGGCCGACCAGCTTGTTCAGGTCATGGACAAGGTTCGAATGCAGGCGGGACTGATAGACGCGCAGCAGGCGACGCGCTTCAGGCAGGGTCTGCGACAGGACATAGAAGTTCAGCCAGGCGCCGACCACCTCGCGGCGGAAGTTCACCGGGGTAAAGCTGGCGCGGATGATCGCCCTGAGCCGGTCCGGCGATTCGGTCGCCATCGCCAGCGCGCCCCGGACCTCGGCGCTGTAGAGGCTCAGGATATGGCGCATGGCGGCCAGGAAAATCTGTTCCTTGGACCCGAAATAATGGTGCGCAAGCGCCGAGGACATGCCCGCGCGTTTGGCAATCTGGCTGACCGTGACGTCAAGCGAACCGGTGCGCCCGATCTCGTGAATCGTCGCCTTGACCAGCGCTTCCTTGCGGATCGGCTCCATTCCAACCTTCGGCATGACAGGCCCTTTCGACATGAGGGGATGGGAGTACAAGAGCCGTTATTGACTCGTCAATCAAGAAAAATCCGAGCCGGTAACGTCCATTCGCTTTGCGATCCTGCCAACATTCGGTACTGTCAGCCCGGCAAGCAAGAAAATTGCGTCGCAGCCGCCGCCCGGTGCAGATTTTTCTTGCTTATGGCAGCCGAATGGAAATTAACTGATCCATCAATCAATAACAGGGAGACCAAACATGAAACTGCGCACCGCGCTTCTGGCGACTGTCGCCGCCCTCGCCGTCTCGCCCGCCTTCGCCGAAGGCTGCGACAAGATCACCTTCTCGGACGTCGGCTGGACCGACATCACCGTGACGACCGCCGCGACCAAACATGTCCTCGAGGCGCTCGGCTATGAAGTCGACGTCAAGATCCTGTCGGTCCCGGTCACCTTCGCCTCGGTCGAGGCCGGTGACATCGACGTCTTCCTCGGCAACTGGATGCCCGCCCAGCGCGAGGCGGTCCAACCCTATCTCGACAGCGGCGCCATCGAGTCGGTCAAGGTCAACCTTGAAGGCACGAAGTACACGCTGGCCGTTCCGACCTATACCTACGACAAGGGCCTGAAGACCTACGCCGACATCAACAAGTTCGCCGACAGCCTCGGCGGCAAGATCTACGGGATCGAGCCCGGCAACGAAGGCAACGGCTATCTGATCAGCCTGACGGAAAAGGAAGGCTCGGGCCTGACCGGGATGGAAGTCGTCGAAAGCTCGGAACAGGGGATGCTGGCCGAGGTCGCGCGCCATGTCGCCAGCAATGAGGACGTGGTGTTCCTGGGCTGGGAACCCCACCCGATGAACGCCACCTATCCGCTGAAGTACCTGCCGGGCGGCGAGGATTTCTTTGGCGGCGAAGGCGTTGTCAACACGCTGACGCGCAAGGGGTATTCGGCCGAATGCCCGAACATCGGCAAGTTCCTGACCAATCTGAAGTTCGACCTGCCGATGGAAAACGGCATCATGGGCCAGATCCTGAACGACGGCGCCGATCCGGCCGAGGCGACGATGGCCTGGCTGAAAGCCAACCCCGACACGGTCGCCGCCTGGGTTGACGGCGTCACCGCCAAGGACGGCAGCGACGGCAAGGCGGCGGTCGCCGCGGCGCTGGCCAACTGACGTCTCGGCACGAAAACACCCCTTCCCCGCAACCGGGGAAGGGTCATGAACAAACAAGACTTCAAGGGGGACGCGATGGAGTGGCTTACAGCTACTAAGATTCCGATAGGCGAATGGGCCAAGGCCATCTTCGGCTGGCTGCAGACGAACGGCGGCTGGTTCTTTGACGGTCTGTCGACGGTGATGACCCACCTGATCGACGCCATTCTGTGGCTGCTGATCACGCCGCCGCCCCTGCTGATCGTGGCGATTTTCGTCGCCATCACCTGGTATCTGCAGCGCAGCTGGAAGCCCTGTCTTCTGGTGCTGTTCGGCCTGCTGTTCATCCTCAACCAGGGCTACTGGAAAGAGACGATGCAGAGCATGACGCTGATCCTGTCCTCTTGCGTCGTCTGCATGGCCGTCGGCGTGCCGATCGGCATTGCCGCTGCCCACCGGCCGCGGCTGTTTCAGGCGATGCAGCCGATCCTTGACCTGATGCAGACCCTGCCGACCTTTGTCTATCTGATCCCGGCCATCGTCTTCTTCGGCCTTGGCATGGTGCCGGGCCTGATCGCCAGCGTGATCTTCGTTCTGCCCGCGCCGATCCGGCTGACCCATCTTGGCGTCTCGAACACGCCCAAGGCCCTGACCGAGGCGCTGACCGCCTTTGGCGCCACCAAGCGCCAGGTCCTGTGGAAGGCCGAACTGCCCTATGCCTTTCCGCAGATCATGGCGGGCCTGAACCAGACGATCATGCTGTCGCTGTCGATGGTGGTGATCGCGGCGCTGGTCGGTGCCAACGGGCTGGGCGTGCCGGTCGTGCGGGCGCTGAACTCGGTCAATACCGCGCTCGGGTTCGAATCGGGTTTCGTGATCGTGGTCGTGGCCATCGTCCTTGACCGTATGCTGCGGAAAGGAGACGCATGATGGCCGGCGATATCGCGGTTGAATTCAACAAGGTGAACATCGTCTTCGGCGACGATCCGGCCAAGGCGCTGCCGCTGATGGACAGGGGCATGAACCGCACCGAGATCCAGAAGGCGACGGGCCAGGTTCTGGGCGTCCACGATTGCTCGCTGACCGTGGCGCGCGGGGAAATTCTGGTGCTGATGGGCCTGTCGGGGTCGGGCAAATCCACGCTGTTGCGCGCGGTCAATGGCCTGAACCCGGTCTGCCGGGGCGCGGTCACCGTCCATGACAAGGGCTGGAACTGCGAAGTCGGCTCGGCCTCGAAGGAGGATCTGCTGAAGGTGCGGCGCGAATGCGTGGCCATGGTCTTCCAGCAGTTCGGCCTGTTGCCCTGGCGGACGGTGCGGGAAAATGTCGGGCTGGGCCTGGAACTTGCCGGCCAGACCTCCGCCCAGATGCGCGAAAAGGTCGACAGCCAGCTGAAACTCGTGGGCCTCCATGAACGGGCCGACGCCAAGGTCGGCGAACTGTCGGGCGGCATGCAGCAGCGTGTCGGCCTTGCCCGCGCCTTCGTCACCGACGCGCCGATCCTGCTGATGGACGAGCCTTTCTCGGCGCTTGATCCGCTGATCCGCACCCGGCTGCAGGACGAGCTTCTGGAACTGCAGGCGAAACTCCACCGCACGATCATCTTCGTCAGCCACGATCTGGACGAGGCCTTCAAGATCGGCGACCGGATCGCGCTGATGGAGGGGGGACGGATCGTGCAGTGCGGCACCGCGCGCGAGATCATCGCCAACCCGGTGTCGGACTATGTCGCCGACTTCGTCAACCACATGAATCCCCTGTCGGTCCTGACCGCCCGGGACGCGATCGAACCGACGCCGAATGTCACGCCGACCTCGGGCGAGACCGACATCGACACGCCGATCAAGGATGTGATGGCACGGCTGAAGGACGAAAGCCGCGCCCTGACCGTCACCGACAAGGGCGCGACGGTCGGTCAGATCTCGCGCAAGACCGTCATCGCGCGGCTGCTTGATCCGCGCGGCTGATCGCCACCGCTGATCCGGCGGAGGCCCCCGCGCTGATCGCGCGGGGGCCGTTCTTTTTGCCTCGCCGTGCGGGCGCTGCCCGCCCGCCTCAGGCGCCTCCGGCGGGGATATTTGGGGACAGAAAATGCCGTCAGCTCATTTTCTGTCGTTAAATATCCCGGGGGAGCCGCCAGAGGCGGCGGGGGCAGAGCCCCCTTGCGCGCTCTGGTCAGCTCAGCGCCAGGCCCGCAGCAAGTGACAGCATCGTCAGCCCGACCAGCGCATCGAGCAGCTGCCAGGCGCGGGGCCGGGCGAACAAAGGGGCCAGAAGCCGCGCGCCATAGCCAAGGCTGAAGAAGAAAAGAAACGAGGCCGCCGTGGCGCCAAGCGCAAACCAGCGCGCCTGCCCGGCATAGTGGGCCGAGACCGAGCCGAGCAGCACGACCGTGTCAAGCCAGACATGCGGATTGGCCCAGGTCATCGCCGCGACGATGGCCAGGGTCCGGCCGACCGTCGGCGCCTCGGCCCAGCCCGGTGCGAGCCCGCTTCCCGCATGCCGCGCCGCAAGGAGAGAGCGCAGGCCGTACCAGCCCAGAAACGCCACGCCCCCCCATCGCAGAAGCGGCGGCAGCCAGGGCATCGCGCGGGTGACGGCGGCAAAGCCGGAGACGCCGAGCGCGATCAGAAGCGCGTCCGACAGGGCGCAGAAGAGGCAGGTCGCCAGCACATGTTCACGCCGCAAGCCCTGCCGCAACACCAGCGCGTTCTGACCGCCGATGGCGAGAATCAGCCCGAGGCTCAGCCGGAAACCGGCGAAGGCGGCCTCAAACATCGGTCGGCCGGGCCGCGATGGTCCGGGGGGGCGTCAAAGCTGGGCCGCGACCTCTTCGGGTATGTCGAAATTGTGCGTCACGGTCTGCACATCGTCATCCTCTTCCAGCATGTCGACCAGCTTCATCAGCTTTTGCGCGGTCTCAAGGTCGACCTCGGTCAGGCTTTGCGGCTTCCAGACCAGCTTGGCCTCGGTCGATTCGCCCAGCGCCTTTTCCAGCGCCTCGGTCACCTCGTTCAGCGCCTCGGCGTCGCAATAGACCCAGTGGCCCTCTTCGTCGCTTTCGACGTCATTGGCTCCGGCATCCAGCGCCGCCATCATCACCGTGTCGGCGTCGCCCGCCGCTTCGGGGAAGGACACTTCCCCCACCCGGTCGAAGGAATGCGAGACCGAGCCGGTCTGGCCCATGTTGCCGCCGCATTTGGTGAAATAGGACCGCACGTTTGACGCGGTGCGGTTGAGGTTGTCGGTCATCGCCTCGACGATGATCGCGATGCCGTTGACGCCGTAACCCTCATAGCGGATCTCGGTATAGTCGGCCGCATCACCGCCCTGCGATTTCTTGATCGCCCGGTCGATCACGTCCTTCGGCATCGAGACCGCCTTGGCCGCCTTGACTGCAAGACGCAGCCGGGGGTTCTTGTCGGGGTCCGGCTCGCCCATCTTGGCCGAGACCGTGATCTCTTTTGCCAGTTTCGAGAACATCTTGGAGCGCGCTGCGTCCTGCTTGCCCGTGCGATGCTGGATATTGGCCCATTTTGAATGGCCTGCCATGTCGGGTCTCCACCGGGTATGTCTGCAAATCCGCGTCTCTATAGTCCAGCCGGGCGCGGGGCCGCAAGCCCGGCGGGCAAGGGCCGGTCACTCGTCGTCGTTGGGGCTGTAGGGGGTGCGGAAGCTTGTGGCGCGGCCGGCGTCATCGGTGATGATGATCGTCGCATAGGGCGAGACGATCCCGCCCAGCACCGGTTCCAGGTAGTTGCGCCGCGCGACCGTCACCTGCCAGCTGGCCGGCCAGGCGCAGGGCTGAAGCCGCCCCGATCCGCCGGTCAGCGGCACGGTCGCATGGCAGTTGACGCCATTCGGGTAGCGGACCGTCAGCTGATCGCCGCCAAGGCTGACCGCCTCGGGGCGCGGGGCGCCGCCTTGCGGCAGGGTGCAGGCCGAAAGTGCCACGAGGATCGCGGCGGTGGTGAGTTGGCGCATCATTTACCCCTGTAGCGGCCAGATCAGCGGGATCACAAGAACCGCCGTCAGGCCGGTGATGATATCAAGCGGCAGGCCCAGCCGGACGAAATCCGAAAATTTATAGCCACCCGGCCCATAGACCATCATATGGGTCTGATAGCCGATGGGCGTCGCAAAGGCCACCGAGGCCGAGAACATCACCGCCACCGCAAAGGGCCGGGGGTCAAGGCCAAGCGACAGGGCCAGCTTCATCGCGATCGGCGTGAAGATGACCGCGACGGCGTTGTTCGACAGGAACTCGGTCAGGATCAGCCCGAGGAAATAGACCGCGGCCAGCGCCACGACCGGCGGCAGGCCCCGCAGCATCGGGCCGACCGCATCGACGATCAGCTTGACAGCGCCGGCATTGTCCAGCCCCTCGCCCACCGCCAGCATGGCGAAGATCATCGCCATCAGCCGGCCGTCGACCGAATGGAAGGCCTCGTCCGGGTCGATACAGCGCGTGACCAAGGTGACCGTCACCGCCAGCATCGCCAGCACCAGGATCGGTGCCACGTTCAGCGCCGACAGGATCACCACCGACAGCAGCCCCGCCATAGCGATGGGCATGTGGCTGCGCCGGAAGGGCCGGGCCGAGGGCTTGCTGACATCGACGAGATCGACATCGGCGGCAAGGCGGCTGATATCCCCGGCCGCCCCTTCCAGCAGCAGCGTGTCGCCGACCTGAACGATCAGATCGTCCAGCTGGCGGCCGATATTCTGGTTGCGGCGATGGACCGCCAGCACATAGACCCCGTAGCGCCGCCGCAGGCGCAGCTCGCCCAGCGTCCGGCCGACCAGCCGGCAGCCGGGGGTGATCAGCACCTCGACCGTCTCGGTCTGGACCGAGGACAGCTTATCCACCAGCCGCACATCCTTGCGCTGCTGCAGATGCAGCAGCTCGGCCATCTCGGTGCGCAGGACCACGCGGTCGCCGGCCTCGAGCGAGACCGCACTCAGGTCGCGGCGAAGCGAGGCATCGCCGCGCAGGACGTCGACCAGCCGCACGCCGTCGCGGCGGAAGATTTCGACCTCGCTCACCCGGCGGCCGACCAGGCCCGAGCCTTCCGGGACCGCCACCTCGGTAAAGAACTTGACCTTGCGCTGGTTGCCAAGAAGGACACCCATCGACTGGCGGTCGGGGATCAGGCGCCTGGCAAACAGTGCCATGAACAGCCCGCCCGTCAGCGTGATGGCGATACCCACCGGGGCGATCTCGAAGATCGAAAAGGGCGCGAGGCCCTGTTTGACCACCACCCCGTCGACCAGAATGTTGGTCGATGTGCCGATCAGCGTGATCATGCCGCCAAGGATGGTGAAATGCGACAGCGGCATCAGATAGCGGGACGGGGCGGTCCCGAGCTTCTTGGCGACCTGGATGAAGATGGGAATCATCACCGCCACCACCGGGGTGTTGTTCATGAAGGCCGAGCCGACAACGACGCAAAAATAAAGCAGGCCGATGGTGCGGGCCGGGTGATCCTCGGCGTGACGCTCGGCGATCGTGGTGACCGCCTGCAGGGCGCCGGTCCGCAGCAGCGCCCCCATCAGGATGAACATGAAGGCAATCGTCCAGGGCGCTGAGTTCGAAAGAACTTTTGTCGCTGTCTCGACCGGCAGGATGCCAAGGATGATCATCAGCGCCGCCCCGGCCATGGCCACAACCTCGGGCGCGAACTTCTCGCTGAGGAACAGGGCGAACATGACGGCGACAATCGCCAGCGCCAGCCAGGCCTGAACCGTTTCGAGAAATTCAAAGCCGAACATATTGCCCCCGCAGGCCGCCCCGGTCGCGGCGAGGCATGGCACGGGCGGGCGGCGCAATCAAGCGGGCAGCGGCGTTCTGTCCGGGATGGGACGAGCGGAGAGCGCTGCGGGGCCCCACGTAGCCCGGCCCTTCAGGGAGCGTACCCACCGCGTCTGTCGGGGGGACCGCGGCGGTCACCGGGGAAGTTCGCGCACGAGCGGGGCCGGCGTTTTGAGGAAGCGACCGCAACGTCACATTCGGCAGGGGCCATCGCCCCTGCCGCCACGCACCGTTTGCACCCACACCACCCGGTCGCCCAAAGCGACCGGGAAGCGCCTGCCCCTCCCGGGGGGCTGGCGCTT
>CAZORV010000115.1:3664-10102 GCA_964582215.1 uncultured Frigidibacter sp. | reverse complement strand
CGGTGAAGGCGCCGAAGCGGACCAGATCGTCGACCCCAAGCTTGTCCTTCTTGAACTTCCGGATCGAGACGAGCGACCCGTCAACCGCGATCGGCGGCACCATGCAGTTGAAACGCGACCCGTCGGCAAGACGGGCGTCGCAATAGGGGTTGGATTCATCGACGCGGCGGCCGACGGCCGACACGATCTTGTCGATGATCCGCATCAGATGGCGTTCATCCTTGAAGGTGATGTCGCTCAGCGTCAGCTTGCCCGACCGTTCGACGAAGATCTGCCGCGGGCCGTTGACCAGAATATCGTTGACGGTATCGTCTTTCAGCAAGGGCTCAAGCGGGCCAAGGCCCATGACCTCGTCATAAAGTTCCTGATGCAGAAGGGCCCGTTCATCCTTGTTCAGGACGACGCTCAGCTCTTCCAGAGCCTCGGCCGAAATCGCGATGATTTCCTGCTTCAGATCCTGCTCGCTCGCATGTTCGAGTGCCGCAAGGTTCAGGTTGTCGAGCAACCGCTTGT
Source organism: uncultured Frigidibacter sp. (assembly GCA_964582215.1). GTDB lineage: Bacteria > Pseudomonadota > Alphaproteobacteria > Rhodobacterales > Rhodobacteraceae > TMP-24. The sequence continues at coordinate 9,589 of CAZORV010000115.1, read as the reverse complement.
GCAGCTCGACCTTGATCTCGCCCATGCGTTCCTTGCGCTTCTTGTCCTTGTCGGCGGCGGCCACCGCAGCGGCGGCGGCAGGCGTGCCGGGGGCAGGGCGCCGGGTGGCACCAGCGGCCGGGGCAACGGGCGCGGCACTGGGGGCGGGGCCGCCGGCCGGTTTGGCGCTGGGCTGATCGGGCTTCTTGAAACGCGAAAACATCGAGGGTCCCCCGGGGGTTGAGGTCAGGCCTTGGCGGCTTCGGTGGCCTTGTTCAGGTCGTAAATCTGCTTGGCAAGCTTTGCGATTTCCTTGCGCAGCGGGTTTTTCGGCGCGGTCTCGGCCAGCGGCAGCCCGTGGTCATTGGCCTGCGTGACCTGAACCGACCCGTCAGGCAGCTGCATTTCCAGCGTGATATCAAGGCTTTCCGCCAGACGCTTGGCCCGCCCCTTGGCCGCGAGGTCGGTGAACTTCGGCGCCCGGTTCAGGGCAAAGCGCAGCTTTTCGAACGGCAGTTCCTCGGACTTCAGTGCCCGGATCATCCGCAGCGCGTTCTGGGCCGAGCGCATGTCCAGTTCGATCAGCGCGAAATAGACATGGGCGTGGCTCAGGACCGCCTCGGTCCATTGCGCAATCGTGCCGGGCATGTCGATGACCACGTAATCGAAGTTGGCCCGCGCCACGTCGAGGATGCGGTTGATATCCTCGGACGTCACGATCTCGAGCGGCAGCATGTCGGCCGGGGCGGTCAGGACGCTGAGCTTGTCGTTGAAGGTCAGCATCGCCTGCAACAGCGCGTCGGCGTCGATGGCGGCGGTGTTCGACAGCATCTCATAGACCGCTTCGCGGCGCGGCAGGTCAAGGTAGGTCGCGACCGAGCCGAACTGGAAGTTGAAGTCCAGAAGGCAGACGCGCGGGGCGTTTTCCTTCTGGATCGTCGCCAGTTCCCAGGCCAGGTTGACGGCAAGCGTCGTCGCACCGGCGCCGCCCGCCAGCGAATGCACCGGCAGGATGACGCCATCGCGGTCGCCCTTGCTTTTGAAGCTGGGCGAATGGACGTTGGGGTCGAAATGTTCGATGACCGGCGCCTGACGCAGCCGTTCGATCGCCTCGTGCAGGGCGTTTTCGGGCAGCGGATAGGGCACGAAACTGTCGGCGCCCAGCTTCAGCAGCTGATGCAGCGCGATCGGGCTGACTTCGTCGGCGATCAGGATGACCTTGACGTTGCGGTCCTTGGCGGCGGTGATGATCGCCGAGATCCGCTGAAGGTCGCTTTCATCCTGGCTGTCGACGGCGATGGCGACAAACTCAAGCGCGTCCGATTCCGGCTGCCCGAGAAAGACCTGAGCATCGCTGAAGGTCAGATCGCCCCAGCTTTCGCCCAGTTCGGCCTCCATATCCTCGATCAGCAGGTCGAAATTGCTGACATCGCGCGACACGGTACAGGCCAGGATGGGCGCCGCTTCGGGCTGCAACGCTGCTACACTGCTCATTCCTCAGGTCCTTTTCTTCGCGGGGCTGACGCCCGCGTCACAGATCAAAAGGGCAGGCCAGGCCCGCCGGACAACATTACGGGAAGGCACCGCCACCACACGGCAGACCCCAACTCTCAGGTTTCGAAACTCACCGAGAAACTTGGCAAGAATGGGGCCAAAAGATCGAAATTGTGCGATTTGTTGAGACGATCAAAAGTTCGGGCGGCCTTTGTTGCCAAAGGCCGCCCGGGTGCAGAAACAATGTCGTAAACTTATTGCGAACCGGCGGCGGCGTTGCCTTCGGTGACTTCGGCCTGGGTATGCGGCGGCACGGCGCTGTTCACATATTCACGCCAGATGATCTGGGCATATTTGCCGTTCAGGATCAGCGGGTTGTTCGCCACGAAGCCCGACACTTCCGTCACCGTCCGGCGGTTGCGCCGTTCCTGGGTCTGGACGAAGACCAGTGGCTGCGTCTCGCCGAACGAGGCGACCGCCTCAAGCCGCGACCGGCTGATGCCCTGGCTGGACAGGTAGGCGACGACGGCCTTGGCACGCCGCAGGCCCAGCGCCTTGTTGTAGCCGTCGGACCCGACCAGATCGGTATGGCCGTAAACCCGGAAGCGAACCTCGGGGAATTGCCGGATCCAGTCGGCCTGACGCGCCAGCGCCGCCTGGGCCTCGCCGTCCAGCGTCGCACTGTTGAAAGCGAAGTTGACGGTGTTCGGGACGTCGGCACCGAAACGCCGGGTCAGGTCGATGACATAGTCACGCTCGCCGGCCTGAATGGCGGTGTTGTTCGCGGTCGAATGGCCGAAGTCGGCGGTTTCAACCTCGGAACCGGCCTCGGAATAGAACGCGCGGGCGATGTTGGTTTCCTTCGAGCAGCTCATCAGCGCAAGGACGCTGGCCGACAGAAGGGTGATGGCGATCTTTTTCTGCATCGTCTTACTCCATCACATAGCCATAGGACCCCGAGAAGTCCTGTTTCGCCACTTCCGCTGCCGGGCCCTTGGCCCCGCCGGCGGTTTTCCCGAAGAGGAAGAGCTGCGCCTCGGTCGGCGGCTTGACCCGGTCGGTCGGCAGGGCCAGCGCCTCGCCGCGGGTCGGCGACACCAGATGCGGCGTGACGATGATCACCAGTTCCGTCTGGTTGCGCACATAGTCGGCACTGCGGAACAGGGCGCCCAGAACCGGAATGTCACCCAGCCACGGCACCTGACCGTTCAGATCGCGGAAGTCGTCCTGCAACAGGCCGGCGATGGCAAAGCTTTCGCCGTCATGCATTTCGACCGTGGTTTCCGTCTCGCGCCGTTTGAAGGCGTTGACCGAAAAGCCGCCATTCTGGACCGTCACGGTCGAATCGATGCCCGACACGGCCGCGTTCAGCGCCAGATTGATCACGCCGCCCTCGATCACCCGGGGGGTAAAGGCCAGCTCGACACCGAAAGGCTTGTACTCGATCGAAATCCCGTCCTTGGTCGACAGCGGGATCGGATATTCGCCACCGGCCAGGAACTTGGCTTCCTGCCCCGACAGGGCCGTCAGGTTCGGTTCAGCCAGCGTCCGCACCAGACCTTTGCTTTCAAGCGCTTCCAGCATCGCTGACAGCTGCACGCCGCCGACGCTGAAGTTGATGATCCCCGCACCGGCCATGCCCTTGCTGATGTTGAAGCCGTTGGTGATCCGGTTCAACCCGGGGGTCGTCGGATCCGGGAAGGTGATCAGACCGCCCGTGCCGACGCCAGCAGCGGCGTTGCCACTGTTGACCGTAAGCCCGCCGTTCAGCTGCTTGCTGACCGACCGCTGCATCTCGGCAAAGCGGACCTTCAGCATCACCTGCTGCACGCCGCCGACACCCATCAGGTTCGAGACCCGCTGCGGCGCATAACGCTCGGCCAGATCCAGCGCGCGGTCCAGCGCGACGATCGACGAAACGACGCCCGACAGGACGATCCCGTCATTGGCGGTGCGGACTTCGATCCGCTCGTTCGGCAGGATCTGCTTCAGCCGTTCCTTGAACTCGGCCACGTCCAGCGTGACCTGCACATCAACATTGGTGATCAGCTTGCCGTCAGGCCCAAGCAACGTCAGCGTCGTGCGCCCGGGCGCCTTGCCCAGCACATAGATGTTGCGGTCTGAAAGTGTGGAAATATCGGCGATCCCCGGATTGGCGATCGACAGTTCCGCAAAGGGTTGGTCGGCCTCGACGACAACCGCCCGGTTCATCGGGACGGTCAGCGCGGTGGAAGCCGAGCCTTCGACGATCTTCAGCGTTTCGGCATGAAGCGTCGTGACAGGACAGCCGAGCACAAGCCCCAGCAAACCTGCCGTGATTAGAAATTTAGCGCTCATTGTGACCTGCCTCTCGGATCACGGGTGTGTGGGTCTTTATGCCCGGTATTGGCGCCAGCATGCGCGATAGTGGATTTTATTGCAAGAATCAGCTGTTTGCGGTCATTTTCTTATGTGGACAAACCGCAACAGTCCGGCAACTGTTGTGGGGGCCGGACCCGGGCGCCACCAGATAAGGTGGCGCCCTTTGGTCTCAGTTGGTGCAGGGGATCTGGGTTTCGATGGTTTCGCCGCCCTTGTTGGTCCTGATCGTGCAGACTTTCTCTGCTTCGACCACCTCGGGGGCGGGGGCATCCTCGATCCCCAGCAGGGTCTTGCGGTCGATTTCGGTCGGGCCCGCTTCGGTCGTGTCACCGGCGCCGACCAGGGCCAGCGTCAGCCGTCCCGAGGTCTGGGCCAGCGTCAGGGCATTGACCTCTTCGCTGGTGCCTTCGACGGTGATCGTCCGGGCGATCTGGGTCTCTGCGGTGCGGTCGGCATCGGCACTTTGGTCGATGGCGATCAGCCGCACGTTCGACTGGATCAGCTTGGACAGCTGCCGGCCGTTGGCGTCACCGGTCCACATCACGTCGACATGATCGCCCGGCCGCAGAAAGCCCGAAACACCTGACGAGACGTCGACCGAAATCGCCAGCGCCCGCTTGCCGGGGCTGAGGTTGGCGGTGATGCCTGCGTCGACGCCGGGTTCGGTGACCTTCTTGGCCAGAACCGGCTCGAACATCTCGATCGAGCGGAGGAAGGCGCGCGGCCGCGTCTCGCCTTCGAAGAACAGCGGCGGGTTTTCCGCGTCGCCGCCCTGCGGGCCGACGATCGCATGAAAGGCGCCTTCCGGCACCTTGTCCGCCTGCCATTTGATGATTTCAAGATCGTCGCGGGTGAAGCGATCACCATATTTCAGCGGCTTGTTGGCCACCACGACATCGACCATCGCCGGGGCCGCTTCCTGCGCGGCGCGAAGCCGCTCAGCCTCGGCCTGGGTCTGCTGAATGTAATCCTGGGCCATATAAACGGCAAAGCCCGCGAGCCCGAGCCCGAGAATCAGAACGAGACCAAATACCAGACGCATTGCACAGCCTTTCCTTGCATATCGGTCGGACTATTCCGTCAGACTTTGGCAAAATGGTGGTCAAAGCGGGTTGGGGACGTGGAATTCTGCGGACTATGGAAACGACCCGCCGGTTCGCGCAGGTTTCCGCCGGGGCCGCCTTTGCCGTCCGGAAATGGTCGGCGTCGTGCGGCCCGGGGGCGCGGCGGGCGGATCAGAAGGTTGTGGAGATCGTGGCGCTGCTGAGGTGATCGGCGGCTTTCTGGCCGACCGAGGTCATGTTGCCGCGCAGGCCCGCCATCGCCACGAAGACGATCGAACAGACGGCTGCGGTCAGGACAACCCAGTCGACAGTCACGGCGCCGCTGTCGGCGGCGGCGAAATTTTTCAGACGGCTAATGATCTTCATGGCTTGCTCCAATATGTCAGTGAACAATTTCGGTTCGCATTATCGTTCCTGGTCATTTGGCCGTTGCAAAGTGGCGCGAATTGGGCCGTCGCTGGGTATTTTCGGCAAGTGCCGCCGATTCGAGCGAACAGTCAGTCGCCTGATCAGAAACAAAAACCGCGCCCGGGTGGGGGCGCGGTTTCGGTTTCCGGCGATGGCCGGAAAGGATCAGAACGTGGTCGAGATCGTCTGCGCCGACAGGTGGGCGTTGATCTTGGTCGACAGCGAGCCGGTGCCTTTTTTCACGGCAGCCAGGGCAGCGACGCCGAGGCCGACAACGGCGGCGGTCAGCACGACCCAGTCAACCGTCACGGCGCCTTCTTCTTCGGCGTTGAATTTTTTGAGGACTTTGAAGAATTTCATGTCTGTCTCCTAATGCGTTGGCTTTTCAATTTCACTTTCCGCGACGCCCGGCAGGCTCATCCAGACCGGTGTTCGTCGTGGCGTGGTGACAATTAGCCTGCGAATCGTGACCTGAATTGGGCGCGGGCGGGTCAAATGCGGAAATTCTTACCGAGCGGTGGCAACGGTCCGTTTCCGAAACCGCGCCAGTGGCGGCAGGCAAGAAAAAACCGCGCCCGGGTGGGGGCGCGGTTTCGGTTTCCGGCGATGGCCGGAAAGG
>CAZORV010000115.1:0-3564 GCA_964582215.1 uncultured Frigidibacter sp. | reverse complement strand
CGGCGGTCAGCACGACCCAGTCAACCGTCACGGCGCCTTCTTCTTCGGCGTTGAACTTTTTGAGGACTTTGAAGAATTTCATGTTTGTCTCCGTTTGATTTCGCTTCTGCACCGTCCGCATCCGTGTCGCCGGGTTGGCTCATCCGATCCCGTCGTCGTCGCGGCATGGGTGTATCTAGCCCCCGAATCGTGGCGCGATTGGGGCGCTGTTAGTACATTTTTCGTGATTTTGCCGACGGCGAAAATCTGTTAACAAATTGATAAAAAACGAATAACATCGATTTTCGCGCCGCGCGGCCCGAAATTCGATGTTGCCAAAGCGCACGGCCGAACGGATTTCCTCTTGCCAGTCAAGCAAAAGAAATGGCGTTCGGTGCAGATTGTCGGCAAACTGGCCGCAAATAAGAAACGCCGCAGGCAGGTCAGGAACAGAATCATGGCGCAAGCCATCCGTTGGGCAGCGATTCTCCTCGCTGGTTTACCCGCCGCTGCGGTGCGGGCCGAACCTTTGCCTGACCCGGCCCCCGCGGCCGAATCAGCCGCACCGCCGCCGCCGATCCTGCCGAGCTTCACCTTCAAACGGATTTCGGCCCCGAAGTCGGGCACGAAAAAGCGCATCACCGTCCAGATCGACCCCGCCGAACAGGCCGCGCGGCTGGCTGAACCGTTTCTGCCGCTGCCCGACAAGCCGATCCCCAAGGGTAGTGCCGACCCGGCGCTGCTGCCCCTGCCCATGGACATCGGCGTGCCCGTCGGATCCTACGCCTGGTTCTGGGAAAAGGTCTCGCCGAAGATCGACGAGGGCGCGGGGCGCTTTTCGCTGGCGCTGGCGAACCTGTCGGGCGGTCCGGACGGCGTCTCGGTCAACGCCCCCCGCCTGCAGGCGCTGCAGTCCATCGCCCAAGCCCATGGCGCCGAGATCCTGATGGCGACCATCGACAAGCGCGTCTCGCCGGCGCTGGTTCTGGCGGTGATCAGCGTCGAAAGTGCCGGCCATGCCGACGCGGTGTCGTCAGCCGGTGCCAGGGGGCTGATGCAGCTGATCCCGGCCACGGCCGACCGGTTCGGGGTGGGTGACGCGACCGACCCTGCGCAGAACATCCGGGGCGGGGTCGCCTATCTTGACTGGCTGATGACCGAGTTCAACAACGACCCGCTGATGGCGATCGCCGCCTATAATTCCGGCGAGAACGCGGTCAAGGGCGCGGGCGGCGTGCCGCCCTTTCCCGAGACGCGGGATTATGTGCCCAAGGTGCTGGCGGCCTGGGCCGTGGCGCGCGGGCTCTGTGTGACGCCGCCGGAACTGGTGACCGACGGCTGCGTCTTCGCGGTGAAAGGATAGATTGCAATGCCGGGTGTAAAGCCGCTCGTCCTGGATGTGGACGGGACGTTTCTCAAGACCGACATGTTGTGGGAATGTTTCTGGGCCGGTCTCGGGCGGCATCCGGGCCCGACGCTGCGGGCGTGCCTGCGCCACTTCGGCAATCGCGCCGCGCTGAAGGCGGCACTGGCCGATATCGCCGGCATCCGCACCGACCTGTTGCCGGTGAACCCCGAGGTCGCGGAACTGGCGCTGACCAGCCGTGTGGCGGGGCGCGAGGTCATTCTGGCGTCCGGGTCGGACCAGAGCCTCGTGCGGCGTCTGGCGGCCGAATATGGCCTGTCGGATCGTGTCTTCGCCTCGGACGGCCATGTCAGCCTGACCGGCGAGGCCAAGGCCCGGGTGCTGGTCGAGGCGCTGGGCGAGGGCGGGTTCGACTATGCGGGCGACGAGGCGCGGGACATGGCGGTCTGGGAAAAGGCCGATCACGCGCTGATCGTCGGTCATGCGGCCTCGGCCCGGGCCCTGGCGGCGCAGGGCCGCAATGTGGTGGAACTGTCGCGGCCATTCTCGCCCGGCGGGATTTTCAAGGCGATGCGGCCGCACCAATGGGTCAAGAACGTGCTGCTGATCCTGCCGATGATCGCCGCGCACCGGTTCGATCTGGCGACTTTGGTGCCGATCCTCTGGGGGATCGCCGCCTTTTCGGCGGCCGCCTCGTCGATCTACATCGTCAACGACCTTCTGGACCTCGAGGCGGACCGCCTGCACCCGACCAAGAAGAACCGCCCCTTTGCCAGCGGCCTGGTGCCGCTGAAGTACGGGATGGCGGTGTTCGCGGCCCTTGCGGCGACTGCCCTTGGCATCGCGGCCGCGCTGAACGCCGGGTTTCTGGGGGTCGTGCTTTTGTATATGGTGACGTCGCTGGCCTATTCGCTGCGGCTGAAGCGGATGCGCTGGGTCGACGTGACGACGCTGGCCGCGCTTTACACGATCCGGGTGATCGCCGGGGCGGCGGCGGCGCAGGTCTATGTCTCGATCTACATGCTGATCTTCATCTTCCCGATCTTCATCACCCTTGGCTGCGTGAAACGGCTGACCGAACTGACGCTGGCCACATCGGACGACAAGCTGCCCGGCCGGGGCTATGGCCGGACCGACCGGGGCGATCTGCTGAATGTTGCCGGGCTGGGCACGGTGGGGGCGCTGCTGATCTTCTTTCTCTACTCGCTGTCCTCGCAGGGGCGCGAGCTTTATCCGACGACCTGGATCCTCTGGCTGGCGATGGTGCCGATGGCGCTGTGGCTGATCCGGATGATCCTGCTGGGCTGGTACGGCAAGCAGGATTATGACCCGATCGTCTTTGCCATGCGCGACAAGTTCGGGATCGGCATCCTGATGATCATCCTCAGCCTGATGTTCTGGGCGGCGGGCCTGTGGCCGCAGTGGTTCGGCGGGTAGGGCGGGCAGGCCAAGAGGCCCCGGCCTGCGCCGGGGCGGCGTTGCGCCTTGCGTCCGGGGTCACCGGCCCCTGCCGAATGAGGCGCCGGAATCCCCGTGCCGAACACCGGGCTGAGCGGAACAGGCCGATCTTCCGGTGGAAGAGCGGCCCCGCTCACCGGGAAAACGTTTCCCCGAGACCGCCTCAGCGCGCGCCGGCAGAGGGCGGCGCCTGCCCCGGGCGGCGCGAAGCGCCAGCCCCCCGGAGGGGCAGGCGCTGCCCGGTCGCTTTGGGCGACCGGGCGGAGTGGGCGGGAATGGCGCGCGGCGGCAGGGGCGATGGCCCCTGCCGAATGGGACGCCGATGTCCTTTGCCCCAACGCCGGGCTGAGCGGAAAAGGCTGATCTTCCAGTGGAAGAGCGGCCCCGCGCACGTGGGAACGTCGCCTCGTGACCGCCTCAGGGCGCGCCGACAGAGGGCAGAGCCTGCCCCGGATGGCGCGAAGCGCCAGCCCGCCGGTAGGGGCAGGCGCTGCCCGGTGGCTTTGGGCCACCGGGCGGTGTGGGTGGGAACGGCGCGCGGCGGCAGGGGCGATGGCCCCTGCCGAATGGGACGCCAGAGCCGTTTGTCCCGACGCCGGGCTGAGCGGAAAAGGCCGATCTTCCAGTGGAAGAGCGGCCCCGCTCATGTGGGAACGTCGCCCCGGGACCGCCTCAACCCTCACCACAGAGGGCGGCGCCTGCCCCTGATGGCGCGAAGCGCCAGCCCCCGCGAGGGGCAGGCGCTGCCCGGTCGCTTTGGG
>CAZORV010000114.1:0-10300 GCA_964582215.1 uncultured Frigidibacter sp. | reverse complement strand
GCCGCGCCATCGACACCATGTCGGCAGAACCTTCGGCCAGCACCGCCTCGGCGATCGCCGGGCTGTTGATGCGGTTCGAGGCGACAATCGGGATCGCCACCTGCCCCATCAGCTTTTTCGTCAGCCAGGTGAAGGCCCGCTGCGGCACCGAGGTGGCAATCGTCGGCACCCGCGCCTCGTGCCAGCCGATGCCGGAATTCAGCAGCGTCGCCCCCGCCGCCTCGACCGCGCGCGCCAGCATCACCACCTCGTCCCAGGTCGATCCGTCCGGGATCAGGTCGATCAGCGACAGCCGGTAGATCAGGATGAAGTCCGCGCCCACCGCCTGCCTGACCCGCCGCACCACCTCGACCGGCAGGCGCATGCGGTTCTCGTAGGTGCCACCCCAGCGGTCGGTGCGGCGGTTGGTGTGGGTCACCAGGAACTGATTGAGGAAATAGCCCTCGGACCCCATCACCTCGACCCCGTCATAGCCTGCCTCGCGGGCACGAAGGGCGGCGGTGACGATGTCGGCGATCTGCGTTTCGATCCCCGCCTCGTCCAGTTCGCGCGGCGCAAAGGGCGAGATCGGCGAGCGGATGGCAGACGGCGCGACACAGTCCGGCCCGTAGGAATAGCGCCCGGCATGCAGGATCTGCATCGCGATCCGTCCGCCTTCGCCATGAACCCGGTCCGTCACCATCCGGTGACTGGCGATGTCCGCCGCCGAGAACAGCCCCGCCGCCCCGGGAAAGACCGCGCCCTCGCGGTTCGGGGCCATGCCGCCGGTGACGATCAGCCCGACCCCGCCCCGCGCCCGTTCGCCGTAAAAGGCCGCGACCCGGTTCCAGTCGCCGGTTTCTTCAAGATTGGTGTGCATCGAGCCCATCAGCACCCGGTTCGGCAGCGTGACATGCCCAAGGTCCAGCGGTTTCAGCAGATGGGGATAGGCGGTCATCGGGCCTCCTGCAGCATGTCTACAGGGATCGCGCGATGCTGGCCCCGTGTCACGGCAAACGCTACGTCATTCCCGGCGAAGGCGCGCCTGCGGCAGATGCGCCGGACAGGAACGGACGGCGTGATCCGGCAAAATCCCCGGTTGGGGGACCGCGGACCATTGCCCCCGCGTCACAGCTTTGGCAGGGTGCGCCAAAGGAGACTGTGCGCGGAATGAAAACTCTATCGGAAAACAAGTGTTTCGGCGGGCTGCAGGGGGTCTATTCCCATGCGTCCGAGGCCTGCGGATGCGACATGACCTTTGGCCTTTTCCTGCCGAAAGAGGCGGCGGACGATCCGGTGCCGGTTCTGTGGTATCTGTCGGGCCTGACCTGCACCCATGAAAACGCGATGATCAAGGCCGGGGCGCAGGCCTGGGCTGCCGACAATGGCGTCGCGCTGATCTTCCCCGACACCTCGCCGCGCGGCGAAAGCGTCCCGGATGACGCGGCCAGCGATCTGGGCAAGGGCGCGGGGTTCTACCTCAATGCCACCGAAAAGCCCTGGGCCGCCAATTTCCGCATGTGGGACTATCTGGCCGAGGAATTGCCCGATGTCGTGCTGACCAACTTCGCGCTGGCCGAGGACCGTCAGGCGATCACCGGCCATTCGATGGGCGGCCATGGCGCGCTGACGCTGGCCATGCGGCTGCCGGGCCGGTTCCGCTCGGTCTCGGCCTTTGCGCCGATCGCCCATCCCAGCCAGTCCGACTGGGGCCGCAAACAGTTCACCGCCTATCTTGGCAAGGATGAAACGCTTTGGGCCGCCCATGACGCGACGCTTCTGATGCGGCGGCTGGGGTTTGACGGGCCGGTCCTGATCGACCAGGGCACCAAGGATCAGTTCCTTGACCTGCTGAAGCCCGAGGCCCTGGCCCATGCGATGACGGAACGGCGCCAGAACGGCCAGTTCCGCATGCAGTCGGGCTATGACCACAGCTATTACTTCGTCTCGACCTTCATCGCCGACCATATCGCCTTTCACGCCGAAGCACTCTACCGGGACTGACACATGAGCCATTATGATCTGATCGTCATCGGCAGCGGCCCCTCGGGTCGTGCCGCCGCCATCCAGGCCGGCAAACTCAAGCGCCGGGTTCTGGTCATCGACCGCAAGGACCGTCTGGGCGGCGTGTCGGTCCATACCGGGACCATCCCGTCAAAGACCCTGCGCGAGACGGTGCTGAACCTGTCGGGCTGGCGCGAACGGTCGTTCTACGGCCGGTCCTACCGGGTCAAGGACGATATCCACGCGGGCGATCTCAAGGCGCGGCTGCACAAGACGCTGGACTATGAGGTTGACGTTCTGGAACATCAGTTCAACCGCAACCATGTCGCCACCCTGATGGGCAGCGCCCGCTTTGTCGGCCCGAACGAGGTCGAGGTCGCGACCCATGGCGGCGAGACGGTCCGCCTGACCGCCGACCGGTTCCTGATCGCCACCGGCACCCGCACCCACCGGCCCGACAACGTGCCCTTCAACGGTTCGACCATCGTCGACAGCGACGAGTTTCTGGAACTGGCCCGCATTCCGCGCAGCCTTGTGGTGGTCGGCGCCGGCGTCATCGGCGTCGAATATGCCAGCATGTTCACCGTCCTTGACGTCCGCGTCACCCTGATCGAACCGCGCGCCAGCTTCCTTGACTTCATCGACCGGCAGACGATCAGCGAGTTCACCCACCAGATCCGCGAAAACGGCCTTGACCTGCGGCTGGGCTCGGCCATCGAAAAGATCGAGGACGAGGGCACCCATATCGAGGTCACGCTTGCCAACGGTCGCCATGTCCGGGCCGAGATGCTGCTTTACGCGGCGGGCCGCCTTGGCGCGACCAAACAGCTGAACCTCGAGGCCGTGGGCCTTGAGACCGACCATCGCGGCCGGCTTGAGGTTGACCGCAAGACCTATCAGACCAAGGTGCCGCACATCTACGCGACCGGCGATGTCATCGGCCACCCCTCGCTCGCCTCGACCTCGCTGCAACAGGGGCGCGTCGCGGCCTGTCATGCGCTGGACACGCCGACCCTGCCCGAAAGCCCGTGGTACCCCTACGGCATCTATTCGGTGCCCGAAATCTCGACCTGCGGCATGTCCGAGGAAGAGGCCCAGGAAAAGGGCGTCGCCTACGAGGTCGGCATCGCCCGGTTCCGCGAGATTTCGCGCGGCCATATCATGGGGCTGGAATCGGGCTTCCTGAAGGTGCTGATCAGCATCAAGAACCGCCGGCTTCTGGGCGTGCAGATCGTCGGCGAGGGCGCGACCGAGCTGATCCATATTGGTCAGGCGGTGATCAACCTGAAGGGCACGGTCGACTATTTCGTCGAGAACACCTTCAACTATCCGACGCTGGCCGAGGCCTACAAGGTCGCGGGCCTTGACGCCTTCAACCGCATGCCGATCCCCGAGGAATACAAGGTCCGCCACAAGGCCGCCGAGACGTGAGCCTTTTCGTCGACGCCGACGCCTGCCCGGTCAAGGACGAATGCGTCCGGGTCGCGGAACGGCAGGCGGTGCGGGTCTATCTGGTCTGCAACGGCGGCATCCGCCCGCCGGCCCATCCGCTGGTCGAGACGGTCTATGTGACCGAAGGCCCGGACGAAGCCGACAAGTGGATCGCCGAACGGGCGGGGCCGGGTGATGTGGTCGTGACGGGCGACATACCGCTGGCGGCGAAATGCGTGGCCGCCGGGGCCCGGGTGCTGAAGCATAACGGCGAGGCGCTGACGGCCGCCAATATCGGCAATGTGCTGGCCACCCGCGACCTGATGGCCGACCTGCGCGCCGCCGATCCGTTCCGGCCGGGCGGTGGCAAAGGCTTCGGCGCGGCCGACCGGTCGCGGTTTCTGGACGCCCTTGACCGGACGCTGCGCGCCGCAGGCCGCGCATGACCGCCACCCCCCGCCGCGCGGCCCTGCTGGGCATCCTGTGCATGATCGGCGCAACGGCATTCGGGACCATCCTTGACGTCGCGATCAAAAGCCTGTCCCCGACCTATGCGCTGCATCAGATCATTCTGATCCGCACCGTCGTCGCCGTGGCGGTTCTGGCCACGCTGACGCTGCGGATGGACGGCGATTTCCGTCAGTTCCGCACCCGCCGGAAGCGCGCGCATCTGTTGCGCACGCTGATCGTCGTCCTGTCGAACGTCTGCTTCTTTGCCGGGCTGTCGGCCATGCCCTTTGCCGATGCGCTGGCCATCGCCTTTGTCAGCCCGCTGCTCATCACCGCCTGTTCCGGCCTTGTGCTGAAGGAACGGATCGGCCCCCACCGCTGGGGCGCGGTCATCGCCGGGCTGGCGGGCGTCGTCATCATGCTGCGCCCCGGCGCCGGCGTCATCCAGCCTGCCGCGCTTCTGGTCCTGACCTCATCCGTCTGCTACGCCACCAGCCAGCTGATGACCCGCCACATGCGCGACAGCGAAAGTTCCGTGACGCTGAACATCTATCTGCATGCGGGCTTTCTGATCGTCAGCCTTGGCATGGGCCTTGTCGCCGGTGACGGGCACATTTCGGCTGGCGGCAACGGCCCGCTGGCCTTCCTCCTCCGCCCCTGGATCCGGCCGCCGGTGGCCGACTGGCCGCTGCTGATCGTCACCGGCGTCTCGGTCGCGGTCGCCGGCCTTTCCGTCAGCCAGGCCTACCGGCTGGCCGAGGCCGCGCTGATCGCGCCCTTTGAATATCTCGGCATGCCGCTGGCGATCCTTGCCGGTGTCCTGGTCTTTGGCGAATGGCCGGACCGCACCGCCTGGACCGGCATCACCCTGATCTGCGGGGCGGGCCTCTACATCCTCTGGCGCGAGACGCGCCGCAGCCGGGTCCATGACCCCGCCCTTCCGGTTACAGGTGATCTTTGACGGCACGTCCCGCCCCGCTCCGCGGCATCGCACTGGCATTGGGCGGGGCGCTGACCCTGTCGGTCAATGACCTTTCGATCAAGGCCCTGTCGGGGAAATATGCGCTGCATCAGGTGATCCTGACGCGGGCTTTCATCAGCATCGCCATCGTTTTTCTGGTGATCGCCGTCTCGGGCACCGGCTTTCGCCAACTGCTGACCCGGCGCCCCCGGGAACATCTTTTCCGCGTCGTGATCATCCTGATCTCGAACGTCACCTATTTCCTTGGCCTTGCCGCGCTGCCGCTGGCGGACGCGGTGGCCACCGCCTTTGTCGCGCCGATCTTCGTGACGCTTCTGTCGATCGTCGTTCTGGGCGAAAAGGTCGGGCCGCACCGCTGGGCCGCCGTCGGCGCCGGGATGCTGGGCGTGGTGATCATGCTGCGCCCCGGCGGAGGCGTCATCCACATGGCCACGCTTCTCGTCCTGATCTCGGCCTTCTGCTATGCCTCGTCGCACATGATGACCCGGCGCCTCCGCGACAGTGAAAGCGCCATGACGATGAACTTCTTCGTCCAGCTTGGCTTCATCATCATCAGCGCCGCGATGGGTCTTTGCGTCGGCGACGGGCATCTGTCGGGCTCGGCCGATCCGTCGCTGGCCTTCCTGTTCCGCACCTGGGTCCGGCCGCCCCCTGCCGACTGGCCGGCCTTTCTGGGCACCGGTCTTGCTGTCGGCATCGGCGGGCTGATGATGAACCAGGCCTACCGCACGACCGAGGCGGCGCTGGTCGCGCCCTTTGAATATGCCGGGATGCCGATGGCGATCCTCTGGGGTGTCCTCGTCTTTGGCACCTGGCCCGATCGGGTCGCCTGGGCGGGGATTGCGCTTATCTGCGGGGCGGGGCTTTATACGCTCTGGCGGGAAACGGTACGGAGGAAGGTTCATGACCTTGCGGCCCCAGGCGGTGATATTTGACATCGGCAACGTGCTGGTCGGCTGGCAGCCCGAGGCGTTCTATGACAGCGCCATCGGCCCGAAGGCGCGCCAGGCCCTGTTCGCCGAGGTTGACCTTCACCATATGAACGAACTGATCGACCGGGGCGCGCTGTTTCGCGAAACCATCTACGACTGGGCCGACCGCCATCCAAAATGGCGGGCCGAGATCCGGCTCTGGCATGACCGCTGGACCGAGATCGCCAGCCCGCTGATCGACCATTCGATCCGCCTGCAGCGCCGGCTTCGCGCCCGGGGCGTTCCGGTCTTTGCCCTGACCAATTTCGGCAGCCATTCCTTTGCCTTCGCCGAACCGCTCTACCCGTTCCTGGCCGATTTCGACCGCCGCTATATTTCCGGCCATATGGGCGTGACCAAGCCTGATCCGCTGATCTACCGGATGGTCGAGGATGACTGCGGCCTGCCGCCCGCCAGCCTGCTTTTCACCGACGACCGGGCCGAGAATATCGCCGCCGCCGCCGCGCGCGGCTGGCAGACCCACCATTTCACCGGCCCCGCCGGTTTCGCCGCCCGGCTGGTTCAGGCGGGGCTTCTGACCGAAGACGAGGCTTTGCCGTGACCGTCCCCTTCATCGGCCCCGAGGTGACGCCCCGTCTCGGCTGGCTGGCCCTGACCGAGGCTCTGGCCGCCGGCCACAGCCTGCCAAGGGCCGAGGTCGCCGACAGTCTGCTCCGCCGGGGTCAGGATGTGCTTCTGACCCGGTCGGCATGGATCGACGGGCTGGGTGTCGCGGTCAAGGCGGCGACGGTGTTCCCGGGCAATGTCGCGCACGGGCTCGGGGCGGTCCAGGGCGCGGTGAACCTTCTGTCCGACCGCGACGGCAGGCTTGAGGCTTTGCTGGACTTCGCGCTGGTGACGCATTGGAAAACCGCAGGCGACAGCCTCCTTGCGGCCCGCCGCCTGGCCCGCCCGGATGCCGAACGCTTTCTGATCGTCGGGGCCGGGGTGGTGGCGCGGTCGATGGTCGCGGCCTATGGGGCCGCCTTCCCCCGCGCCCGCTTTCAGGTCTGGGCCCGCAACGCCGGCGCCGCCCGCGCCTTTGCCGATGCCACCGGTGCCGCGCCGGCAACCGACCTCGAGGCGGCGGTGCGCGGGGCCGAGGTCATCGCCACGGCAACCATGGCGACCGAACCGCTGATCCGGGGCGACTGGCTTTCGCCCGGCAGCCACCTCGACCTGATCGGCGCCTACCGCCCCGACATGCGCGAGGCCGACAGCACCACCTTCCGCCGCGCCCGCGTCTTCGTCGACGCGCGCGCCACCACCCTTCACCATATAGGCGAGCTGATGGTGCCCCTGGCCGAAGGCGCCCTGACCGAGGCCGGGGTGATCGCCGACTTCTACGACCTCGCCTCCGGCCGCTTCGCGCGCACCGGCCCCGACGAGATCACGCTGTGCAAGAACGGCGGCGGCGCGCATCTCGACCTGATGACCGCCCGCTATATTCTGGCAGCCGCCGGATAGCGTGGCGCAGCCCCGGCGAAGGCCGGGGCCTCCTGGTCGGAGCCGCCTCAGGAGGACCGGTTTTCCCGCCCGGCCGGACATCCCGGCGCAACGGTAGGGTGCGTGCTCGCACGCACCGCCCCTCTGTTCATGCGCCGAGGCGTTCCCGGTGAGCGGGGCCGCTCTTCCACCGGAACAGCGGCTGATCCCGCTCAGCCCGGCGTCCGGGAAAGCATGTCGCCGCGCCAGCCAGCAGCGGTAGGGTGCGTGCTCGCACGCACCCCGCCCCCGGGGCGCAAACCCGCCGTCAGGCGCTCCGGTCAGCCGCGTTTCGGCAGAAGTTCCTGCGCCACGCCCGCGAATGCCAGATAGAGCGAGCCGAGGAACAGGCCGGTGTGGGCCCAGCTCAGCGGATGGAACTCGCCCCAGGCGGCCCAGCCGGCGCAGGCGACCCAGACCAGCGTGACCGGCAGCGTCAGCCAGCGCCAGCGCTCGGTCCGGACCGGGTGGACGAACTTCAGGTTGGTGAACTGCGTGGCCGCCAGCATCAGCACGATCAGCAGGATCACATAGAAGTTCGGCCTGAGCGCGAACATCACCAGAATGACCATGTTCCAGCAGGCCGGAAAGCCCGCAAAGGAAAAGTCGGTGGTCTTCATCCTTGTGTCGGCGAAATAGAGGGCGCTGGAATAGGTGATGGCGATGATGGCGCACCAGCCTGTCCAGCCATTCATCAGGCCCGACTCAAAAAGCGCATAGGCCGGGATGAACACATAGGTCAGATAGTCGATGATCAGATCAAGAAGCACGCCGTCATAGGTCGGCCAATGGGTCTTGACCTGAAAATGCCGCGCCAGCGGCCCGTCGATGCCGTCGACGAACAGCGCGATGACCAGCCAGACCCACATCTGGTGCCATTTGTGGTCGGCGGCCGACAGCATGGCCAGCATTGCCAGAACCGCGCCGGTGGCGGTCAGCAGATGGACGCAGAGAGCTTTGATCCTTGGACTCATTGGGCTTTTCTGGCGGATTTCGGCGGGACTGGCAACCCGGTCCCCGGGTTTTCGGGGATCAGGCACGGGGGTGGGCGGCGGCGTAAACCTCCATCAGCCGGGCGGTGTCGACGGCCGTGTAACCTTGCGTCGTCGACAGGGAGGCATGGCCGAGCAGTTCCTGAATGGTGCGAAGATCGCCCCCGGCCCCCAGAAGATGCGTGGCGAAGGAATGGCGAAGCGCGTGGGGCGTCGCACTGGCGGGCAGGCCCAGGGCGGCGCGGGCGCGGGCCATGGCCCCTGCGATCAGCCTTGGGTTCAGGGCGCCGCCGCGCGCGCCGCGAAACAGCGGGCCGGCGGGATCGGCGGTCAGCGGCAGCGGGCAAAGCCGGACATAATCGGCAACGGCGGCGCGGGCCGGCGGGATCACCGGGACCAGACGTTCCTTGCCGCCCTTGCCGCTGATCCGCAGCACCTCGCCCAAGGGGGCGTCGGCGGCGGTCAGCGACAGTGCCTCGGATATCCGCAGGCCGCAGCCGTAGAGCAGCGTCAGCACGGCGGCGTCGCGCGCGGCGATCCAGTCTTCGCGCGCCTGAAGGTCGACCTCGGCGATCATGTCGCGGGCGGCGTCGGGCGTCAGCGGGCGCGGCAGACGGCGGCGGTATTTCGGACCGCGCGCCGCCAGTACCGCCGTCGCCTCGCCGCCCGGACCGTCCCCGGGCCCGCTATGGGAACGGTCACTCAGCCAGCGGGCAAAGCCCTTGACCGACGACAACCGCCGCGCCAGCGAGCGGGCGCCAAGGCCGCGGTCACGCTCATGCGCCATGAAGGCGCGCATGTCGGACGGGGTGACCGCGATCAGCGCGGCAGGCGCGGGGGCGCCGCCGAGATGGCCCGCCAGAAAGGCCGCCCATGCGATGACATCGGCGCGGTAGGCTGTCAGCGTATTGGCCGCCGCCCCGCCCAATGCCGCCAGATGCGCCGTCCAGCGTTCGATGGCGTCGCGGGTGGCGGGGGTCAGCGCCAGCGGGGCGGGTGGCGGGCGCATCGCCCCGGCCTCAGGCCAGCCAGCGGCGCATGGCGCGTTCAAAGACCCCGGCGAAAAAGGTCAGAAGGTCGGTCCCCTGATTGGCACGGAACTGATGCGGATCGGCCGCCCCCAGCACCAGCATCCCCGGCAGACGCCCGGCGCCAAGGTCCAGCCGCATCACCGCCTCGGACCGGATCAGCCGGGCGCCGTCGGCATAGATCGGATGGTCGCCGGGCGAAATCTGCCGCAGGACGATCGCCCGGGGCGCACCGCTGCGCGGGCCGCTCATATAGTCATCGACAAAGCCGGGATGGGCGATGGTCAGAACCTGGCTCAGGCGCTGCACGGCCTGATCCTCTTGCCCCTCGCTTTCGGATTCCAGCACCAGCCGCACCGATTCCACCCGCAGGATCTGCCCGACCTCGCTGCCGAGATTGCGCAGGAAATCCTCGAAATCGACCGGGTCGAGCATCCGCAGGATCGCCCGGTGGATCTGGTTGGTGCCGGCAAGGTTTTCATAGGCCGCCGCAATGACCGACCGGTGGGTATCCTCCAGCCGCTCCAGCCGCGTCTCAAGCCGCTCCATCGCGATGCCGCGCAGATCGACGATGTTGGCGCCCATGGCCTTGTCATTGGCCGCGATCAGCGCCTTCATCAGGCCGGGGTCCTCCAGAATGACCTCGGGCTTCGCGATCAGCCGGTCGCGTATGTCATTCGCCAATGACGCCTGTTCCGCCATGCTGCCCTCGCCTCTTTCGTTTTCTTTCACGATACACGAGGTCAGAGGATTTGCTGACCGGTTTTTGCCCAGTCGGCCAGGAAAATTTCCAGACCCTTGTCCGTCAGCGCATGGTTGGCCATCGACTTGATGACGGCCGGGGGCGCGGTGATGACATCGGCGCCGATCCGGGCGCAGTCGATGATATGGTTCACCGTGCGGATCGAGGCGGCAAGGATCTGGGTCTTGTAGTCGTAATTGTCATAGATGATGCGGATATCCTCGATCAGGTTCACG
>CAZORV010000113.1:0-10429 GCA_964582215.1 uncultured Frigidibacter sp. | reverse complement strand
ACCCCGGTGATCTGGCCGGCAAAGCGGATATGCGGCTGCGACTTCAGCCGCATCTGCCCGTCCAGCAGCGTCGGCGAGTTGATGAACGTGTTGCGGTGAATGCCGCCAAGGCGCGCAAACGAGGCGTTCTTAAGCCCGGGAATCAGTTTGAAAACATCAACCTGCGCGCCGTACTTCATCTTGGTCTGAAAGCCGACGATATTGTAAAGCGTCCCCAGCGCATTGTCGCGTCGCAGCTGAACCACGGCATAGGGCTTGACCTCGGGCCGATGGGCATTGGTCAGGCCGACCGGCTTCATCGGGCCAAAGCGCAGGGTCTCGCGTCCGCGTTCGGCCATCACCTCGATCGGCAGGCAGCCGTCGAAGTAACCCGCCGTCTCGCCCTCGTGAAACTCGGTCTTGTCGGCGGCCAGCAGCGCGTCGATGAAGGCCTCATACTGCGCCTTGTCCATCGGGCAGTTCATATAGGCCGTCTGTTCGGCCAGCGTCTCGCCCTTGTCATAGCGCGACTGCATCCAGGCGACCGACATGTCGACGCTTTCGGCATAGACGATCGGGGCGATGGCGTCGAAAAACGCCAGCGCCTCGGCCCCGGTCTCGGCGCGGATCGCCCCGGCCAGCGCGCCGGATGTCAGGGGGCCGGTGGCGATGATCCAGTGACCGTCGGGGGGAAGGGCCGTCACCTCCTCGTCCGTCACCGAGATCAGCGGGTGGGCGCGCAGCCTTTCGGTGACGCTTTCGGCAAAGGGATCGCGGTCAACCGCCAGCGCCCCGCCGGCCGGCAGCCGGTGGCGATGGGCCATTTCCATGATCAACCCGCCGGCCGCCCGCATTTCCCAGTGCAAAAGCCCCACGGCGTTGCGTTCGTCATCGTCCGACCGGAACGAGTTGGAACAGACCATTTCCGCCAGATTGCCGGTGCGGTGGGCAAACGTCCCGACCCGGGGGCGCATCTCGTGAATGGTGACCGGCACGCCCAGCCGGGCGGCCTGCCATGCGGCCTCGGACCCTGCCATGCCGCCGCCGATGATGTGCAACCTGTCGCTCATCCTGCCGCTCTACGGCATTCGGGCGGGCAAGAAAAGGCGGGCCCGGCCAGGCCCGCCGCGTTGGTTCAGCCTTTGTCGACCGCCAGCTGTCCGGCACCGAAACCTGCCATGAACAGAAGGCCGCCCGCCATCGCCAGATTCTTGAGGAACATCACCATCTGCATCTGATCGGCGAAGTTCGTATGGAAAAGCAGGCCGGTCAGCACGGTAAAGCCGGCGCCGAGCAGCGCGAAGGCCCGCAGACGAAAGCCCGCGATCAGCGCCAGACCCAGCGCCACCTCAAAGATCGCGGCGGGCCAGACCAGAATGCCGGGCAGCCCGACCATGGCCATATAGCCTGCCGTGCCGGCCGGGTCGGCCATTTTGCCGATGCCGGCAAAGATGAAGATGATCGACATGAGAATGCGCCCGGCAAGCGGCAGGTATTTTTCGACTTGATTCATCGACAGCTCCTATTTTCAGCTGCCGCCGGATCGCCGATTTCAGTTGTGCATGCAAGGCAATGGGCGCGCAGGTCCTGCGCATGAATGCACAGAGGGCTGTTGCGAATCAAAAGGGCACCCGAAGGTGCCCCGTTGCGGCCGTGTCGGCAGCCGACCGGTTTACAGGCTGACTTCCATGTCGATGTCAGCGAGATAGCGATGGGCGCGGGCGTCTTCCGGCGAAGGACCAGCCAGTTTGCGGGCCGGTGCGGCAGTGCGATCAGCGCGGGCGGCGAAGAACCGGGCGAAGAACGCCGCGATCGAACCGGTTTCGGTCCTGGGTGCCGCGATCTGACCGGCGAAGTCCGTATAGGCCATGTTCATCCCTCCTTTGGTGCCGACGGTTTCGCCGGGCGTTAACGCCAATCTTGAGGGGGAGTCTGGCGCGAGTGGGTTAAGATTAAGTCAAAATTCGGGCATCCGCAGAAAACCGAATGGCGGCTGGAATCTGCCGGCGAAAACGGCGCCTATTCGGCGCCGTCCGCCTCGTCCGCCTCGCTTGCCACGCGGGCAACCGAGACCACTTCCTCGTCGGCGCCGGTGTCAAAGACTTTGACCCCGCCCGCCGACCGGGACCGGAAGGAAATCCCGTCAACCGGGCAGCGGATCGACTGGCCGGTCGAGGTTGCCAGCATGACCTGATCATGCGCCTCGACCGGGAAACAGGCGACCAAAGCCCCGCCGCGCGACCCGCTGGAGATTGCCTTGACCCCCTGGCCGCCGCGTCCGCGCACCGGATAATCGTGTGAGGACGACAGTTTACCCGATCCGCTTGCGGTGATGGTCAGGATCAGATCCTCGGCCGCGGCCATCTCGGCGAACCTCTCGGCCGAAAGCTGGCCACCGGCCACGGCCTCTTCCTCCTCGTCGGTCTCGCCCTCATCCTCGGGCGCACCGGCCATCAGGCGACGCTGTTTGAGATAGGCGGCACGCTCTGCCGGGTCGGCCTCGAAATGCCGGATGACCGACATCGACACGACCCGGTCATCGCCGGCCAGCCTGATGCCGCGCACCCCGGTCGAATCGCGGCCCTTGAACACCCGCACCTCGGTCGTCGGAAAGCGAATCGCCCGGCCCGACGCCGTCACCAGCATCACATCGTCGCTTTCATCCGAAATCCGCGCATTCACCAGACTGACCCCCTCGGGCAGCTTCATCGCAATCTTGCCGTTGCGCATGACATTGGTGAAATCCGACAGGGCATTGCGGCGGACGTCGCCTTCGGAGGTCGCGAAGAAGATCTGCAGATCGTCCCATTCTTCCTCGGGCACATCGACGGGCATCAGCGCGGCAATCGACACGCCCGGATCAATCGGCAGGATATTGACGATCGCCTTGCCCCTGGCCTGACGCCCGGCCAGCGGCAGCCGCCAGCATTTAAGCTTGTAGACCATGCCGTCGGTGGTGAAGAACAGAAGCTGCGTATGGGTGTTGGCCACGAACAGGGTGGTGACGACGTCGTCTTCCTTGGTCTGCATCGAGGCCAGACCCTTGCCGCCCCGCCGCTGGGCCCGGAACTCGGCCAGGGGCGTGCGTTTGATATAGCCGCCCGAGGTGATGGTGACGACCATATCCTCGCGCTCGATCAGGTCCTCGTCCTCAAGATCGCCCGCCCAGTCGACGATCTCGGTCCGGCGCGGCACGGCGAACGCCTCTTTCACCTCGATCAGTTCGGCCGAAATGATCGCCATGATCCGCTCGCGCGAGCCGAGAATTTCCAGATAATCGCGGATTTTCGCGGCCAGTTCCTGAAGCTCGTCGGTCACTTCCTTGACGCCCATCGCCGTCAGACGCTGCAGCCGCAGATCAAGGATCGCCCGGGCCTGAAGTTCCGACAGGTTATAGGTCCCGTCCTCGTTCACCTTGTGGGTCGGATCGTCGATCAGCCGGATATATTCGACGATGTCATGCGCGGGCCAGCGCCGCGTCATCAGCCGTTCGCGCGCCTCGGCCGGATCGGCGGAACTGCGGATCGTCGCGACGATCTCGTCGACATTCGACACGGCCACGGCCAGACCGCACAGGATATGGCTGCGCTCGCGCGCCTTGCGCAGCTCGAACGCGGTGCGGCGCGCGATAACTTCCTCGCGGAAGGTGATGAAATGGCTGAGGAAATCCCGCAGCGTCAGTTGCTCGGGCCGCCCGCCGTTCAGCGCCAGCATATTGCAGCCGAACGAGGTCTGCAGCGGCGTGAACCGGAACAGCTGGTTCAGAACCACATCCGGCGTCGCATCGCGCTTCAGTTCGACCACCACCCGGACGCCCACCCGGTCGCTCTCGTCCTGAACATGGGCGATGCCCTCGATCTTCTTGTCGCGGACCAGTTCGGCGATCTTCTCGATCATCGTCGCCTTGTTCACCTGATAGGGGATCTCGTCGACGACAATCGCGAACCGGTCCTTGCGCAACTCCTCGATCCGGGTTTTCGCCCGGATGATGACCGAGCCCCGCCCCTCAAGATAGGCCTTGCGCGCCCCCGACCGGCCCAGGATCAGGCCGCCGGTCGGAAAATCCGGCGCAGGAATGATCTCCATCAGCGCCTCGGCCGACAGGTCCGGATTGGCGATCAAGGCCAGCGTGCCGTCGATCACCTCGCCCAGATTGTGCGGCGGGATGTTGGTCGCCATGCCGACGGCAATCCCGCCCGCGCCATTGACCAGCATGTTCGGGAATCGCGCCGGCAACACCGTCGGCTCGCGGTCCTTGCCGTCGTAATTGTCCTGAAAATCGACCGTGTCCTTCTCGATATCCGCCAGAAGGCTCGCGGCCGGCTTGTCCATCCGCACTTCGGTATAGCGCATGGCCGCAGCATTATCGCCGTCCATCGAGCCGAAGTTGCCCTGCCCGTCCAGAAGCGGCAGCGACATGGAAAAATCCTGCGCCATCCGCACCAGCGCATCATAGATCGCCGCGTCGCCATGGGGATGGTATTTCCCCATCACATCGCCGACCGGGCGGGCCGACTTCCGGTAGGGCTTGTCATGGCTGTTGCCGGTTTCGTGCATCGCATAAAGGATGCGGCGGTGCACCGGTTTCAGCCCGTCGCGCAGGTCCGGGATCGCCCGCGAAACGATCACGCTCATCGCGTAATCCAGATAGGCGGTCTTCATCTCCTCCTCGATGGCGATCGAGGGGCCCGCGTGATGCATGCGCGGATGAGTTTCTTCTTCTTTTTCAGGTACTTCCGGTTCGTCTGTCACGTGACTGCCCGCGCCTTTGTCTTTTCTATATCTTGTTGGCCCGGACTATACCCCAACCTAACTCTTGGGTGCAATCGAAAGCGCCCGAAAAGCCGCCGATCCCGGGAAATGGTTCAGGCCTCGGGCGCCAGAATCCCGACCTCGGCGCCGTCCCGCAGCGCCGTGTAAAAGCAGGACCGCCGGTTGGTGTGACAGGCGGGCCCGGTCTGGTCGACCAGCAGCAACAGGCAATCGCGGTCACAGTCGATCCGCATCTCGACCAGCCGCTGCAGATGGCCCGAGGTCGCGCCCTTGGCCCAAAGGCTGTTCCGCGACCGCGACCAATAGGTCACCTGCCCCGAGCCGAGCGTCGCCACCACCGCCGCCTCGTTCATCCAGGCCAGCATCAGCACCTCGCCCGTCCGATGGTCCTGCGCCACCGCCGGGATCAGTCCGTTCGCGTCATAGCGCAAGCTCTTCACATCGAATTGCATCGGGGCCTCTTTGCATTCCGCCACGCGGGCGCCTATCCTTAAGACCAAAGGAGCCGCCTGGCAAATGAGCGAGACCGACCTCATCAAACTCTATTCGCAGCGGATCCTGGCGCTGGCCGCCGACATCCCCCATGCCGCGCGCCTCTCCGCCCCCGGGGGCAGCGCCACCCGCCGCTCGCCGCTCTGCGGCTCGACCGTGACCGTCGACATCGACCTTGCCCCCGACGGCCGCATCCGCCGCTTCGGACAGGAGGTCCGCGCCTGCGCCCTCGGCCAGGCCTCGGCCGCCATCGCCGGCGCGCGGATGATCGGCCGGTCCGAGGCCGAGGTGCTGGCCGCCCGCGACGCCCTGACCGCCATGCTGAAATCCGCGGCCCCTCCGCCCGGGCCCCCCTTCGACGGCTACGAGGTCCTGACCCCGGCCCGCGACTATGCCAACCGCCATGCCTCGATCCTGCTGGTCCTCGAGGCCACCGCAGACGCCTTCGCCACCAGCCGCCGCTAGCTTTTTCTTTGCCCAAATACTCCCGGGGAGCGCGAGGGGCGGCGCCCCTCGCATAAAAAGGCCGCCGTGCCAAAGGCACGGCGGCAGTCAAGCGGTTCGACGGGGCAGGACCGACTGGGGATCGGCTGCGGGACAGGCAGGCCCCGGAAAAACCGCGCGGGCAGTCTCAGGACAGATTCAGATCAGGTTCGGCAGGTTCAGCCCGACGACCAGCATGGCAATCAGCGACAGGACCCCCGCCGCATCCTCGATCATCGTGTCCGGCGAACGGACAAAGGCGGCTTTCAGATCACGCATCGCGGTCACTCCCTGTGGGCTGTTGTTGCCTATTTGTTCTCACATCACCAACAGGCTGTAAAGAACTTTTTAAGAACATATGCGAACAAACGCCGAAAATCCTAGCCGACGCTGATCAGCCGGATCGCCTCGTCCTGCCCCATCAGCCACAAAAGCACCCGCGCCGCCTGCCCGCGCGCGCCACTGAGGTCGGGGTCGACCGCCAGAAGCGCGCGCGCGTCCGACTGGGCCACCGCCATCAGCCCGGCCTGCCGTTCCAGATCGGCCACCCGGAACTTCGGCAACCCCGACTGGGCCGTGCCGATCAGATCGCCCGCCCCCCGCATCGCCAGATCCTCTTCGGCAATCCGGAACCCGTCCTCGGTCTGCCGCAACATCTGCAGCCGCCGCTCGGCGGCCTCCGACAGGGGCGGCTGATACATCATCAGACAGGTCGAGCTTGCCGCCCCCCGCCCGACCCGGCCGCGCAGCTGATGCAATTGCGCCAGCCCGAAAATCTCGGCCCGCTCGATCACCATGATCGTGGCATCGGGCACATTGACCCCCACCTCGATCACCGTCGTCGCCACCAGAACCCGGGTCCGGCCCGCGACGAAATCCGCCATCGCCGCGTCCTTCTCGGCAGGCGGCATCTGGCCGTGAACCAGCCCCACGACCCCCTCGCCCAGCGCCGCCCGCAAGGCGCGGAACCGCTCTTCGGACGCGGTCAGATCGACCAGCTCGCTTTCCTCGACCAGCGGACAGACCCAATAGGCCTGCCGCCCCTCGGCGATCGCCTGACGCAGATGGCCGACCACCTCGTCATAGCGCCCGGACGAGATCAGCGCCGTCTTCACCGGTTGCCGCCCGGCAGGCTTTTCGTCCAGCACCGAAATGTCCATGTCGCCATATTGCGCCAGCGCCAGCGACCGCGGGATCGGCGTCGCGGTCATCACCAGCACATCGGCCGCCCGCCCCTTGTCCCCCAGTTCCATCCGCTGGGCGACGCCGAACCGGTGCTGTTCGTCGATCACCGCCAGCCGCAGGTCATGAAAGACCACATCCTTCTGAAAGACCGCATGCGTGCCGACCAGAACCTGAATGTCCCCCGCCGCCAGCGCCGCCAGCTTCGCCGCCCGCTCGCCGCCCTTGTCGCGGCCGGTCAGCAGTTCCAGCACCACGCCCGCACTGTCCGCCAGCGGCCGCAGGCTTTCCAGATGCTGACGCGCCAATATTTCGGTCGGCGCCATCATCACCCCCTGGCCGCCCGCCTCGACCGCGATCAGCAGCGCCAGAAAGGCCACCAGCGTCTTTCCCGACCCGACATCCCCCTGCAACAGCCGCGACATCCGCCGCCCGGCGGCCATGTCGGCGGCAATCTCGGCGCCCACGCGCAACTGCGCCCCGGTCGGCTGATAGGGCAGACCCGCCAGAACCCGGTCACGCAGGACGCCGGTCGCAACACTCGCCCGCCCCTTGCCGCGGCGAAAGGCGGTGCGGGCCAGCGACAGGGTCAGCTGATGCGCGAACAATTCGTCATAGGCCAGCCGCGCCCGTGCCGGCGCCGTCGGCACCAGATCGTCGGGACCGCCGGGCGCGTGCGCCGCGACCACGGCAGACTGCCAGTCCGGCCAGCCCTCGCGCGCCTTCAGGGCCGGATCGATCCACTCGGCCAGAACCGGCGCCCGCTCCAGCGCCGACCGCGCCGCCCGGAACATCAGCTTCTGCGTCACCCCGGCGGTCAGCGCATAGACCGGCTCCTGCGCGGGCAACTCGCCCGCCTCGTCGGGCCGCAGAACATGGTCGGGATGGACCATCTGGGCCAGCCCGTCGAAAATCTCGATCCTGCCCGAGATCAGCCGCCGCTGGCCGGTCGGCAGCAGCCGGTCCAGATAGTCGCCCCGTGCGTGAAAGAAGACCAGCTGGAATTCGGTCTTCGCATCGCGGACGAACACCCGCGCCGGCCCGCCCCGGCGGCGCGGCGGCAGATGCGCGCCGACCTCGACCTCGACCGTCACCACCGCCGGCGCCACCACATCCTGCACCGAGGCCCGCAGCCGCCGGTCAACCACCGCATAGGGCAGCGTGAACAACAGATCGCGCGGCCGCTCGACCCCCAGCGCCGCCATGGCCTTCGCGGTCTTCGCGCCGATGCCGTCCAGCGTCTCAAGCCCGGCAAACAGCGGGAACAGGATCGGCGGGCGGCTCATCCGGCGATCAGCTCCAGCCACTGATCCTCGCTCAGGATCGCCACACCCAGCCGCTCGGCCTCTTTCGCCTTCGACCCCGCCCCCGGCCCCGCCACCACCAGATCGGTCTTCGCCGAGACCGAGCCCGCGACCTTCGCCCCCAGCGCCTCGGCCCGCGCCTTGGCCTCGGCCCGCGTCATCTTTTCCAGGGTCCCGGTGAAGACGACGGTCTTGCCCGCGACCGGACTTTCCGTCGGCGCCCGGACCTCGGCCTCGGTCACCGTCAGCCCCGCCACCAGCCGGTCGATCGAGGCCCGCTCGCGCCCCTGGTGAAAGGTCGTGACCAGCGCCGCCGCCATCACCGCGCCCACCCCGTCGATCGACAGAAGGTCGTCCCATTCGGCGCCCTGGCCGACCTCGGCCGCCGTCACCGCCGCCTCGAACGCAGCCCAGCTGCGATAATGCCGCGCCAGAAGCCCGGCCCCGGCCTCGCCGACATGGCGGATCCCAAGGGCGAAGATCAGCCGCTGCAGCGGGATCACCCGCCGCTCCTCGATCGCCTGGAAAAGGTTGGCGGCCGACCGTTCGCCAAAGCCGTCGCGGTTCTTCAGCCGGGTCAGATTGCCCGCATCCCGCGCGGCGAGCGTGAAGATATCGGCCGGTTCCCTTACCGGCAGCTGGTCATCGGCAAAGAACATCTCGATCTGCCTTGCCCCCAGCCCCTCGATGTCAAACGCCCCACGCGAGACGAAATGTTTCAGCTTTTCAACAGCCTGCGCCGGACAGATCATGCCACCGGAACAACGCCGCACCGCGTCCCCCTCCTCGCGCGGCGCGTCCGACCCGCATTCCGGGCATCGGGTCGGGAACGCATAGGGCAGCGCCCCCCCGGGCCGTTTGGCCAGATCGACATCGGCGATCTTGGGGATCACGTCGCCCGCCCGGTAGACCTGCACCCAGTCGCCGACGCGGATATCCTTGCCCTCGCGGATCGGCTGACCCCGGGAATCGCGCCCGGCGATGTAATCCTCGTTGTGCAGCGTCGCGTTCGAGACGACGACACCGCCGACCGTCACCGGCGCCAGCCGCGCCACCGGCGACAGGGCGCCGGTCCGGCCGACCTGAATGTCGATCGCCTCAAGCCGGGTCCAGGCCAGTTCGGCCGGAAACTTGTGGGCGATCGCCCAGCGTGGCGTGGTCGACCGAAAACCGAGCCGCGCCTGCAGCGCCAGATCGTCGACCTTGTAGACGACGCCGTCGATATCATAGCCCAGCGTCGCCCGCGCCTGTTCAATCTCGCGGTAGACCGCCATCAGGCCGCCGGCATCGGCGCACACAACCGTGCGCGGGTTGGTCTGAAACCCCAGCGCCGCAAGCCTCGCCACCGCCCCCGACTGGGTCGCGGCCAAAGGCGCGCTCGCCTCGCCCCAGCTGTAGGCGAAGAACCGCAAGGGCCGGCTGGCGGTGATCCCGGCGTCCAGCTGGCGAAGCGACCCCGCCGCCGCGTTCCGCGGGTTGGCGAACAGCTTTTCGCCCGCCGCCGCCTGCCGCGCGTTCAGTGCGGCAAAATCGGCATGGCTCATATAGACCTCGCCCCGCACCTCGAGCACCCCGGGCGCGCCCGCAAGGACGGCCGGAATATCGGCGATGGTCCGGGCGTTTGCGGTGACATTCTCACCCGTCTCGCCATCGCCCCGGGTCGCGGCCTGCACCAGTTGGCCGCCCTCGTAGCGCAGGGACAAGGACAGCCCGTCGATCTTCGGTTCCGCCGTAAAGGCCAGCGGCGCCTCGGGCGCAAGGTTCAGGAACGACCGTACCCGACCGACGAAATCCGCCACATCCTCGGCCGAAAAGGCGTTCTCCAGCGACAGCATCCGCACCGCGTGGCCGACCTTGGCAAAGGCCCCGGACGCCGCCGCCCCGACCGCCCCGGTCGGACTGCCCGCCGCAAGATCAGGAAACCGCGCCTCGATCGCCAGCAGCCGCCGCTTCAGCGCATCATAATCCGCGTCCGAAATCTCGGGCGCATCCTCGCCGTGATAGGCCTGATTGGCCCGCGCCACACGGGCCGCAAGCCCGGCCCATTCGGCCCGCGCCCCGGCTTCGCTCAGGCTTTCGACCGGACGATCCATGCGCGCCTCCCCGACTGTTCCGCCCCACTGTTAGGATCAAGCGCGCGGCCGGTCCAGCCCCCCCGAACCCCCTCCCCCCTTCTTCTCTTTGCAAATATCCCGGGTGGGTGCGGGAGGGCAGAG
>CAZORV010000112.1:0-10568 GCA_964582215.1 uncultured Frigidibacter sp. | reverse complement strand
ACGGTCATATGCGGATAAAGCGCGTAGGACTGGAACACCATGGCGATGCCGCGCCTGACCGGCGGCAGGTCCTTGACCGGCTGGCCGCCGATGACGATCTCGCCCGCGCTGACATCTTCCAGCCCGGCGATCATCCGCAGCAAGGTCGACTTGCCGCAGCCCGAGGGGCCGACGAAGACGGTGAACTCGCCTTCCTTCACCTCAAGGTTCACGCCCTTGATGATCTGAAGGTCGCCGAAGGATTTGGTCAGGTCCGACAGGACAAGCTGGTTCATGGTTGGTCCCCTTCGGGCAGGCTGGCGCGGTTAAGGTCGGGGCCGCCGCCCCGACAGACGGCGGCCCCGGTTGCTGCGGACGGGCTTACTTGAACTCTTCCAGTGCCTTGGCGGCGGTCTCGAGTGCGGCGGCCGGTTCGGCGCTGCCGGTGACGACCGACTGGACCATGGTGATCATCGTGTCCTGCAGGCCCTTGTAGTCAAGGAACAGGGGCTCCGGCCCGCCATAGGCGATCCCGTCGATGAAGGGTTTCCAGTTCGGATCATCGGCGACCAGCTTGTCGACCGCCGGGCCCGGACGCAGCGGGGTCAGGCCCTCGGCGGCCTCATAGACCGGCTGGTTGTCGACGCTGGCCAGGAACTTGGCGAAGTCGATCGCCTGTTCCTCGACGCCCGAACCCTTGAAGACCGCAAGGCTGTCGGTGATCAGAAGGGTGCCCGGGCCCTTGGCATCCGGGCCAAGCGGCAGCGGGGCGACGCCCCATTTGAACTTGGCGTCCTTCAGCAGGCCCTTTGCACCGACCGAGGCCTGGATCATCCCCATCTTGCCGTCAAGGAAGATGGCGCGAACCTCGTTCTGTTCGTACGAGGTCGGCCCCTCTTCGGCAAAGGCGGTGATGTCGCGCAGCGCGGTCAGCGCCGCGAGGTTCTGCGGGCTGTTCAGCGTGATATTGCCCGCATCATCGCTGACGGTGCCGTTGTTGGTGTAAACCCAATGCAGGAACTGGTGCATCGTGTTGTCAAAGGTCTTGGCCACCACGCCAAAGCCGGCATTCCCGGTCTTTTCCTTGATCGCCTGTGCGGCGGCGATTTCCTCGGCCCAGGTGGTCGGCGGTTTTTCCGGGTCAAGCCCGGCGGCGGCGAAGAGATCCTTGTTCCAGTAGAGCGACTTGGTCGAGAAGGCGACCGGAACGCCCCATTGCTGGCCGTCGGCGGTGACGGTCGAGACGATGAAGGGGAAGTAGGTCGCCTTTTCCTCGTCCGACATCGGGATCGGGACGATCAGCTCGTTCTGGGCCAGCTGCTTCAGCACGCGCGATCCCATATAGGCCAGCGCCACCGG
This sequence comes from uncultured Frigidibacter sp., assembly GCA_964582215.1. Classification (GTDB taxonomy): domain Bacteria; phylum Pseudomonadota; class Alphaproteobacteria; order Rhodobacterales; family Rhodobacteraceae; genus TMP-24. The sequence continues at coordinate 9,230 of CAZORV010000112.1, read as the reverse complement.
GGTGCCCGCTGCGGCCAGCGTCGTCGCCTTGTCCTGGCACTGGTCCCAGCCCACAGCCTCGACCTGGATCTTGAAGCCCGGATGGGCGGCTTCCCAGGTCGGGAACAGCGCCTCATGCACCGGCGAGACCTTGTCGCCGCAGGAAATGAAGGTGATCAGCTGATCTTCGGCCATGACCATGGTGGGAACGGTCAGGGCGATGGCCGCCGCGCCGGTCCGCAGGATTGCAGTCAGTTTCATGTTCGTCCTCCTGTTGGTCCCCGCGATCTTGCGGGGTTTGGGTGAGTGTCCTTGGTCACTCTTTCACGGCGCCGGCGGTCAGGCCGGCGACGAGATAGCGTTGCAGGAACAGAATGATGACCATCGCCGGGGCGATGCCGACAAAGCTTGCCGCCATCAGTTCGTTCCAGGAAACTTCCTGCCGTCCGAAAAAGGCGAACAGGCCGACGGGCAGGGGCATGTATTCGGTCTTGGAGTTGAAGGTCACCGCAAAGACGAACTGCTGGGCATAGGCGCCAAGGAAGGTCGCGATGGCGGTGACGACGATGCCGGGGGTGACAAGCGGCAGGATCACCCGGCGAAAGATGTAAAAGCGCGAGGCGCCGTCGACCCAGGCGGCCTCTTCCAGCTCGCGCGGGATGCGCAGCATGTAGGCGCGCAAAAGCCAGATCGCCGTGGGGATCAGGAAGGCGGCCCCCGGCACGATCATCGCGAAATAGCTGTTCAACAGACCGAGTGACCGCATCAGCCGGTAAAGCGGGATCAAAAGCACGGCGCCCGACACCATGTTGACCACCAGAAAGCCGCTGAGGATCGCGCTTTGCCCCGGAAACCGGAACCGCGCCAGAACATAGGCCGCCGGCACCACCATCAGGATCACCAGCAAGGTGATGGTGATCGAGATGAAGAGGCCATTGAACACATAGCGGCCAAAGGCCGGCACCGAGGTCCACATCGTGCGGTAGGCGGCAAAGGACGGGTCATCCGGCCAGAACCGGTAGGGCGACGAGAACAGCCGCGACAGGGGTTTCAGCGAGACGTTGAAACCTTCGATGAAGGGCGCAAGGCAGAAGAACAGCAGGCAGAAAAGGCCAAGGTAGATGCCGGCCAGCTCGTACCAGCGATAGCGGTCGATCATCGGGCGTGGGGGTTTCATCGCGCCTCCATCGGGTTCAGGCGGTTGATCAGCCGGTAGTAAAGCAGGCAGAACACCGACAGGAACAGGCAGATCATCACCGCGCGGGCCGAGCCTTCGCCATATTTGTACGACCCGATCCCGGCCTTGTACGTGTCGATGATCATCGTCGTCGTCTCGCCCGAGGGGCCGCCGCGGGTCAGGATCCAGATGATGTCGAACGAGTTGAAGGTGGCGATCAGCGACAGCATCGACATGGTCAGGATGGCGGGCAGGATCATCGGCAGGGTGATCCGCCGGAACCGGTAGAACCGGCCCGCGCCATCGGTCCAGGCGGCCTCGTACAGGTCTTTCGGGATCGTCTGCATCGAGGCGAGCATGTACAGCGTGACGAACGGCACCCCGATCCAGACATCGGTCAGGATCGTCGCCCAAAAGGCGGTCGAGCCCCGGGCAAGAAAGGCCACCGGCCCGTCGGTCAGGCCGAAATTCTGCAACAGGCCCGAGATCATGCCGAACTGGCCGTTGTAAAGCCAGCCCCACATGAAGATGCCGATGGCCATCGGGATGATCCAGGGCGGCATGATCAGGATGCGGAACAGCGCCCGGCCCGGCACGGCAGCGTTCAGCAGGACCGCGCCGCAGATGCCGATGACCATCTTCAGCCCGACCGAACAGAAGGTCCAGAGGAAGGTCCGCAGGATCACCTGATCGAAGTTGGCGTTGAAGGCCTTTTGATAGTTCCGCCAGCCCACCCATTTCGTCACAGGCTTCAGCGCCGCGTCGGTAAAGGACAGGACCACCGTGTCAAACAGCGGATAGGCCACGATGAACAGCACGTAGATCAGCGCCGGGGCCAGGAACAGATAGGCGAACAGCCGGGCCGAGCGGTTGGAGTTCATCATGCCACCTGCCGTTCCTGGCGCCCGCACGCCTGATCGAACTCGGCCCAGATCGGCGCCATGTCGACGACCTGCCGGGTGCGGCGGGCCTGATCGGCGGCCATCACCAGCAGCCCGGTCTCAAGCGCGTCGATCACCGACACCGGCAGGGCGGCGCCGGTCCGCATGTGGGCGGCAATGTCGGCCGCCATCTGTTCGTCGGCACCGTAATGGACCGAAAGTTCGGTGCCCTGATAGGTGCGGTCGGCCAGCTTCTGCCCGGTGCGGGCGTCATGGACGCGGAAATAGTTCCGCACGAAGTCGCCCTCGGCCATGCCCTGACTGCCGATCACCGCAAAGCGGCGGAAATCGTCCGGGACGTTCAGGTTGGTGTGAAAGGTCATCGCCGCGCCCGAGGCATATTCGATGATCGCGGTCTGATAGTCGATGATGTCGCCGTCGCCGTCGAACACCCGGTCACTGCCCATCCAGCCCGAGGGCTTGCGATAATAGACCTCAAGGTCATTGGCGCCAAGGCCGGTCGGCAGGTTCTTCGGCACAAAGGTCCGCCGCCCCCCGAACGAGGCGACCCGCGCCGGGCGGCAGCCCATCACGCCGTTGTAAAGATCAAGGTCATGGCAGCATTTTTCCAGCAGGAACGACCCCGACCAATGTTCCTGTCGCCGCCAGTCGCGCATGAAGAAGGCGCCGTGATAGGGCGGGATATGTTCGGACGCCTCGATCGAGACGATGTCGCCCAGTTGCCCCGCCGCCTGCGCCGCGCGCAGGTCGCGGTACAGCGGCGCATAGCGCAGGACAAGGCCGACCATCACCTGATCGGCCGGATGGCCGGCCAGAAGGCGCGCCAGTGCCATCGTCTCGGCCATGGTCGCGACGACGGGCTTTTCGCTGAAGATCTTCAGCCCGCGCGCCAGCCCCTCGGTCAGATGGTCAAGATGCAGATGGTTGGGCGAGCCGACCATCAGCAGGTCCAGCCGTTCGGCGTCCAGCATGGCCGCAAGCGTCGGATAGGATGTGCCGGGGCTGATGCCATGTTCGCGCATGTAGGGCAGGCCGGCGGGGGCCGGGTCGACATGGCCCGCGACGTGAAAGCCCGGCACGACCTCGGAAAACACCCGGGCAAGATAGCCCAGCCTGTACCCCAAACCGACGATGCCGACTTTCATGCCTTGCAGCCCTCCCCAGGGCAAACCCGCAGTCCCATGGACCGGGCGACTCTCTGGTCGAATGTAAACTATTTACAAAAATAACGGTCGGGGCTGGCCTCTGTCAAGAAAGAAATTCAAGTGGATTTGCCGGGGATCACGCAGGCGAGGCGTGCCAGGGCGATCCCGTATTCATAAATAAAAACAAATAGTTGAATGACTTTCCTGCCGCGCCATCCATGGCTGCGGCGCGACCCGCGCCGTCAGCCGCGCTGGGTCAAAAAACTGAATTACCTACATTTTACTCAGCGATAGGCCATGTAACCGACAAACCCCGCAATCTTCCATCGCCCGGCCTCGCGCCGGCAGACGTAAAGCGTCTGCCAGTTCAGCCGGTCGCTGCCGCCGTCCGCCAGCCGGATTGTGCCGTCGAAGCGTTTGTGTGCCAGTGCCATGTCGCCGGTGATCTCGATCCGGGTCAGCGAGGTCGCGCGGTGGATGCCGTCGGAAAGATCCTCGGCATAGCGCGTCGCCCGCGACTGCGCGGCCTGCCGCAGCCATTCGTCGCGGTAGGCCTCCAGCGTCGGAAAGCCGATGGTCCAGTCGCTGGCGTCGGGGGATTTGTTGGCATTCATCCCGTAAAAGCCGCCGCTGACGAAATCGTCCGCCACCATCGACCAGTCGGCGGCGACAAAGGCGGCGATGTCGCGGGGGACCAGCATGTCCCAGATGGCGGCGCGGTCGGGGTCGTCGGGAAAGGGGTTCTGGCGCATGATCGGCTTTCAGTCGGTGCGGCCGCGGGCGGCGACCGGCAGGATGTCAAGGACCCGGTCGCCCGCGATCAGATGGACGCGGTCGAACAGGTTTGAGACGACGCAGGCATGGTTCGGCAGGATGCGGACCCGGTCGCCGACGCCCAGTGTCAGGCCCTCGGGCAGGGTGACGATGCCATGTTCCTCGGACAGGGCGGTGACGCGGGCGCCGGGCAGGCCGGTCAGTTCGCCATGGTCGGGCTGGCCCAGAAGGTCGGAGCTGAGCGCCTTGGACCCCGCGTCGAGGATGGCGCGGCCCGGCGCGGGCTGGCTGACGACTGTGGCAAGGACCGTCAGCGCGCAGTCGTCCGCGGTCGCCGCACCCCTGGCGATGCAATAGCGGTCCATGTAGATATAGGTGCCCGGGCGGTATTCGGTGATCACCCCGCCCGTCTCCATCGCCCAGATGTCGGGCGTGCCGCCGGACGAGACCACGGGGCAGGGCAGGCCCGCATCCAGCAAAAGCTCGCGCGCCTCGGTCAGCCAGGCCAGCGCGGCGGCGGCCTTTCCGGCGGCGGGATAGGTCATGAGGCCGCCGAAGCGCAGGCCCGGCGCGGCGGCGATCCGGCGCGCCAGATCAAGGGCGGCGCCCGGCGTCTGCACGCCGCAGCGACCGGCGCCGGTGTCGCATTCGACCAGAACCGCCAGCGGGCGGGCGGGGTCGGTGATCGTGGCGGCCAGCCCTGCGACCGTCACCGCATTGTCGGCCGTGACCGACAGGGTGATCCGGGCGTGAAGGGCCGCCAGCCGCGCCAGCTTGGCCGGGCCAAGGATGTTGTAGGGCAGGAAAATGTCGCCGATCCCGGCGTCAGCCATCACCTCGGCCTCGCCCAGTTTCTGGACGGTGATGCCTGCCGCCCCGGCCGCGATCTGGGCATGGGCGAAGGCCGGCAGCTTGTGGGTCTTGATATGCGGGCGAAGCCGCAGCCCGGCGCGGTCGGCCGCCGCCTGCGCCCGGGCGATGTTCGCCGCCACCCGGTCGGTGTCGATCAGCACGGCAGGCGTGTCGATCTGGTCCAGCGTCCGGGGGGCAGCGCTCATCCTCAGTCCCCCAGCGGCAGTTTCGGGTCTTCGACCTTGAAGGTGTTGAGGCTTTGCTTGATGCGGCGCAGCGTCTCCATCACCTTGGTGCCCCGGGTCTCGGCGACCGCCATGGCGATCATGTCGACGATGGCCAGCACCGCGAACCGCGACGAGGTCGGTTTGTAAAGATTGCCATCCTCGACCGGCTGATAGTCGATGACCCGCTCGGCCATCTGCGCCAGCGCCGAGCCCGGCGCCGTGACGGCAGCGGTAAAGGCGCCGTACTGGCGGGCGACCTGTACGGCGTCGATCACCGACTGCGCATAGCCCGAGGTCGAAAAGGCGATCACCGTCGTGGCGGGCGTGGCGGTGGCCGCGAACATCCGCTGCAGCTGCCCGTCGACCTGGCTGACCGCCGCCAGCCCCAGCCGGTAAAGCCGGTTCTGCAATTCGGTCGCCATCATCGAAGAGGTGCCCCCCGACCCGATGCACAGGATCTGGGTCGAGGCGGCGATCCGTTCGGCCACCTCGATCACCAGCGCCATGTCGACGGACGTGGCCGCGCGTTCGATGGCGCTGGCGGCGGCCTCGGCGACGATGGTGGCGATGCGCTGTTCGCGGCTGTCGCGGCTGACCGGTTCGGCGGTCAGATACTGGCCGCCGACCGCAATGGCCTGGGCGATCCAGAATTTGAAATCCCGCACCCCGTCCAGCCCCAGCCCCCGGCAAAAGCGCGTGACCGTGGGTTCGCTGACCCCGATCCGCGCGGCAATGTCCGAGATCGAGGCCTTGGAGGCGAAGTCGAGGTCATCCAGCACCATCCGCGCCAGCGCCCGGTCGGACTTCGAGCCTTCCTGCTCGCAGCGCTGGAGCCGGGTGATGATGTCGACGACGGTGCGGTTCTCGTTCATGCGCTGGCCCCGAGGATCTGGTCGAGGAACGGTTTGTTACCGGCCGTCAGCCCGCCGTCAACCGCCAGTGCGGTGCCGGTGATGCCCGAGGCCCGGTCCGAGGCAAGAAAGGCCACAGCCTCGGCGACCTCTTCGGCAGTGACGATGCGGCCCATCGGATAAAGACCCGCCAGCTTTTCGGCGATGGACGGGTCGCGGGCCAGCCGGTGGTCCCAGGCCGGGGTGCGGATCGAGCCGGGGCAGACGGCGTTCGACCGCAGGCCGCGCCCGCCATATTCGACGGCAAGTGCCCGGGAAAAGGCGATCAGCCCGGCCTTGGCGGCGGCATAGGCCGGATTGCCGAAATGCATCAGCCCGTTGACCGAGGCGACAAAGACGATCGCCCCCCGTCCGCGCGCGGCCATGGCGGCGGCGACGGGGGCGGTCAGGCTGCAGGTGCCGGTCAGGTTCAGCGTGATCTCATGGGCGATCCTCGTCGCGTCAAGGTCGGCCATCGTCTCGGCCCGGGTCCAGCCGGCATTGTTGATCAGTATGTCGGGCAGGGCGCCTTCCTGGGTCAGCCGGGCAGCTGTCGCCGCCACGGCCGCGCTGTCGGTCAGATCGCAGGCATGGGCCCCGGCCAGCGCCATCCCCTCCATCATCGCAAGGCTTTGGTCGAGGCCCGACACATGGGCCCCGCGTGCCGCAAACAGCCCCGCCAGCGCCCGGCCCAGCCCACCGCCGGCGCCGGTGATCAGCACGGTTTTGCGGGTGAAGTCCAGGCTTTGCATCGGCGGTTGATCCCTTTGGCCGGATCGGACATTCTGGGCGAGTCTGATGCCGGACGCCCCTAGGCTAGGGCCAAAAATGTAAACTGGCAACACGAAATTTCGCTTGAAAAGCCGGGATTTCGCAATAATGTAAATAAGCAACGTCAGTCGCCCGACGATCACCGGCGACGGTTTCATCACAGAGGCAACGGCAGGATGGTCAGGTCATGACAGACCGCAAGGAAGTGTTCGGGCGCGCCCATGTGCCCCTGTCGCCTGCCGTGCGCGCGGGCGACATGGTCTATGTCTCGGGCCAGGTGCCGGTCCGGCCCGACGGCACCTATGCCGAAGGCGGGATCGAGCCCCAGACCCGGCAGGTTCTGGAAAACGTCAAGGCGGCGCTGGCGCTGGCCGGGGCCAGCATGGATCAGGTGGTCAAGACCACGGTCTGGATCGAGGATGCCCGCGATTTCGCCGGGATGAACAAGGTCTATGCGACCTATTTCCCGACCGAACCGCCGGCCCGCACCACCGTCGAATCCCGGCTGATGGTCGACATCAAGGTCGAGATCGAGGCCGTCGCCTATGCCCCGCGTGCAAAGGACCGGTGATGCGGATCTTCACCGCCTCGCTTGCGACCGAGACCAACACCTTTTCCCCGGTGCCGACCGACCGCGCCTCGTTTCACGAGGCTTTCTATGCCGCGCCCGGCCAGCATCCCGAAACGCCGACGCTCTGTTCCTCGCCCATGGTCGCGTTGCGGCGCTGTGCGGCGGCCGAGGGGATCACGCTGATCGAGGGAACCGCCGCCTGGGCCGAGCCGGGCGGGCTGCTGCAGCGCCGGGCCTATGAGGGGTTGCGCGACGAGATACTTGGCCAGTTGCGCGCGGCGATGCCGGTGGATGCGGTGGTGCTGGGCCTGCACGGCGCCATGGTGGCGCAGGGCTATGATGATTGCGAGGGCGATCTTCTGGCGCGGGTCAGGGCGATCACCGGCCCCGATGTGCTGGTCGCGGCCGAGATGGACCCCCACAGCCATCTGACGCCAAAGCGCCTTGCCGCGCTCGACATCCTTGCGGCCTTTCTCGAGTTTCCGCATACGGACTTTTATGAGCGTGGCGAACAGGTTGTCGATCTGACCCTGCGCGCCCTGCGCGGGGAAATCCGTCCGGTGATGGCGGCCTTTGACTGCCGGATGATCGCGGTGCTGCCGACCAGCCGCGAACCGATGCGGTCGTTCGTCGACCGGCTGAAGGCGCTGGAGGGGCGGGACGGGATCCTGTCGGTCTCGGTCATTCACGGCTTCATGGCGGCGGACGTGCCCGAGATGGGGACGCGGATCGTCGTGGTGGCCGATGGCGACCGGGCGAGGGCGGCGGCGCTGGCCGAACGGCTGGGGCGCGAGTTGTTCGCCATGCGCAACCAGACGATCATGGAGATGGTCGAGGTCGGCGAAGGCATCGATCAGGCGCTGGCGGCCCATGCGGCCCGGCCCGACCGGCCCGCGGTGATCTCTGACACATGGGACAATCCCGGGGGCGGGGTGGCGGGGGACGGCACGGTCATCCTGTCGGCCCTGATTGCGCGCGGCGTGCGCAAGGTGGGCGTCGCGACGATCTGGGATCCGGTCGCGGTGACCTTTGCCCATGCCGCGGGCGAGGGCGCGGTGATGCAGCTGCGGTTCGGCGGCAAGGCCGGTCCGCTGGCCGGTGCGCCGATTGATGCCGAGGTGCAGGTGATCCGCGTGGCCGAGGAGGGCTGGCAAAGCTTTGGCCCCAGCCGCGTGACCCTGGGGCGGGCGGCGGTGGTCCGGATCGCCGGCACCGAGATCGACGTGATCCTGAACACCAACCGCACCCAGACGTTCGAGCCGGACATCTTCTCGAACCTCGGGATCGACCCGCTGGGCAAGGAGGTGCTGGTGGTGAAGTCGACGAACCACTTCTACGCGGGCTTTGCGCCCATCGCCGCGCGGATCATCTATGTCACCGCGCCGACCTCTTACCCGACCGACCCGGCACGGACGCCCTACCGCAAACTGCGGCGGCCGATCTGGCCCCGCGTCGCCGACCCGTTCGGGGTCGATGCGGGGTAATGGTATGGCGCGCCCCTTGTCGTGATGCCGGGCTGAGCGGCCCCGCTCGTGCGGGACCATCTCAGCCAGCACCGACAGAGGGCGGCGCCAGTCCCTTGGGAGGGGCAGGCGCTGCCCGGTCGCGTTGGGCGACCGGGCGGTGCGTGCGAGCACGCACCCTACCGCTGCGGAATGGGGCCGTGCGATCCCGTTGCCGGACGCCGGGCTGAGCGGCCCCGCTCATGCGGGAACGTTTCCCCGGGACCGCCTCAGCGCGCTTCGACAGAGGGCAGAGCCTGCCCCGGATGGCGCGAGGCGCCAGCCCCCCGGGAGGGGCAGGCGCTGCCCGGTCGCGTTGGGCGACCGGGCGGTGCGTGCGAGCACGCACCCAACCGCTGCAGAATGGGGCCGGGCGATCCCTTTGCCCGACGCCGGGCTGAGCGGAACAGGCCGATCTTCCGGTGGAAGAGCGGCCCCGC
>CAZORV010000111.1:9198-10593 GCA_964582215.1 uncultured Frigidibacter sp. | reverse complement strand
GCCGCGATCTCGAGGAGCGATCGGCCGCCGATCATCAGGCAGTCATCCTCGACCTCGAACCAGGGATGCGGGGCGTGCTGTCCAAGGCTTGCGATCGTCATCCCATGCTCGCCGTGAACAATTCCGCGAATTCGCGGGCGAGGCCGGAGCGATCGTACTTGCCGTTGGGGTTGCGCGGCAGGCTCTCGCGCCACTCGATCCGGGCTGGAACCATGAAAGCCGGGAGCTCACGCCGGCAGGCATCGAGCAACGGTCCTTCGTCACGGGTCTTGCCAGGCACAGGGGCGGCGACCAGCACGATGGCCTGGCCGAGGCTCGGGTGCGGAACGCCGACTGCAGCGGCATCGGCTACCAGGCCCGTCGCGAAGGCTACTTCTTCGATTTCGGACGGACTCACACGATAGCCCGAGGTCTTGATCATCTCGTCGCGGCGCCCAATGAAGTACAAATAGCCATCCTCGTCCACGCGCACTGTATCTCCCGACCAGACGGCGAGCTCAGGCGTCATCAGACCGGCAGGCCGGCCAGGCACAGGTTTGTAGCGCTCGGCGGTCTTCTCCGCATCGTTCCAGTAGCCGAGCGCCACGAGCGAGCCGCGATGCACGAGCTCCCCCGGCTCATTCGGTCCACAGACGCTGCCATCCGGCCGGACGACCAGGATCTCGGCATTGGGAATGGCTTTCCCGATGGAGCCGGGACGGCGGTCAATCTCGGAAGGGGGCAGATAGCTGGAGCGGAATGCCTCGGTCAACCCATACATCAGGAAGACCTGAGTCGTGGGCATGGCGCGGCGTAGCTTCTGCAGCGTTGCCCCAGGCATCGCGCCACCGGAGTTCGTGATGTAGCGCAGCGCCGCGACGGACTCGCCGGGCCACGGCAGGTCGGCGAGCTGCGACCGGAGCGGTGGCACGCCCGCCAGGCCTGTGATCCGCTCCTGCGCCATCAGAGCGATGATGTCCCGGGCAAAGAGATGATCCATGAGCACGACGCTGGCGCCGACCGAGAACGCCGTGGACAGCTGGCTGAAGCCATAGTCGAAGCTGAAGGGCAGCACCGCCAGCAGACGATCCTCGGGACGGTTCTCCAGGTACTGAGCGACGCTTCGAGCACCGGTCACCAGGTTGCGATGCGAGAGGACCACACCCTTTGGACGGCCGGTGCTGCCCGAGGTGTAAAGGATTGCGGCCATATCTATGTCGATGACCCGGTGATAGCGCGCCGGGTGGCCCGACCCAAGCAGCTCGGGCCACGACGCGACGTCCAGGCCGGGCGGCATTGGAGCTCCTGATCCTGTTCCGTCTCCGACCAGAACCAGGTGTCGCAGGTCCGGACAGTGCCCCAGGACCTCGCGCAAGGCAGCCACGCGTTCCGCTGAAGTGACCAGCACGCGTACGC
>CAZORV010000111.1:0-9098 GCA_964582215.1 uncultured Frigidibacter sp. | reverse complement strand
AGCGAATGCAGGAACGCGGCGGCGAAGTACCTCTTTGCAGGGTCGTTCAGGTGTCCGCCGTCGTAAGTGTGCTCGGGTGCGAGGGACTCGACCTCGCGGCCGCCCGCGGAAAACGCACTGATGGTGCCATCCGCACGTGTAGCCTCCAGGCGTGCCACGTCGAACAATTCGGCCGGTGCGGCTGCGGCGCGCAGCAGCTCGTTGTAGTCGCCCCGCTTGAGATTGCCCTCGTCGCTCAATACCGGCCGGCCGAGCCAGCGCTTGACCGTGGTCCTCCAGCCCGGAGGATCCGCTCGCAGCGGGATGGTCACGTGCATGACCTTCAGACCGGGCTGCTGTGCGCGGACCTCGGCGATGGTCTTCTGATAGCGGTCGAAGAGCTTCTGTGCCGATTGATCCCGCGCCTCCCCACCGATGTCGGTGTAGCAGAACTTGAGGAGTGCCACGTCATATCCCGCGGACGCAGCCGCCGATACGTCGCTGGCGAAGGCAGAGAGCTTGCTGTCGGCGACCCCGTTCTCACCGACATTGGCGTGAAAAAGGCCCGACCCCTCGGGCGGCGCGGTGCCTTTGATTTCTTCGATTCTCAGCGGCACGCCAGCCTCTGCGGACAGATCGCCGAGGCCTTTCAGAATATTCCTCCCGACGGACTGATGCGCAAAGTAGATGCGCGCCTTCGAAATTGTTTCGAGATCCGCCCTGACCTGATTGATGGGCACGGTGACCGTCTCCTGACTCTGCTGCTGGCAGCCTGCCAGACCCATTGCGAGCAACGAACATGCGATGAGGCGAGCGAGCATGCGAGTGACACTCCTACGCTGATATGACGGGTGACTGCGACGGCGGGTCCGCCACCATGGCCGCCGGGCGCTTGCGCCAGCCGACGACCCGTCCCGGGTTGCCGGCAACGATGGCGAATGCGGGCACGGACTTCGTGAGTATGGTACCCGCGGACAGGATCGCGCCTCGCCCGATGGTCACCCCCGGCATCACGAAGCAATTAGCACCGAGCCAGACGTCGTCCTCGATGATCACGGGTTCTTTGTCCCAACCTTGTTGCATCCACGGCGTATCCGGGTCTTCGAAGCGATGGTTCACCGACCAGATCTTCACATCCGGCCCGAGGCCGACGTAGTTGCCGATAGTCACGCCGCCTCCACCCGTGATAAACACTCCGTCATTAAAGTCGCAGTGTGACCCGATCGACACTTTCTCTGGATTCGTGATCCGGAACCTGTCCTTAACGACGGTATCGCACCCTAACTGCGCCAGAAAGAACGGCAGCGTCTTCGAGCGTACCCAGACCCCGAAGCTTCTCGGCAGCAGGCAAAGGAACCAGAGGGAGAGCTCCTTGCACTCGCTGCGCAAACGCCAGTACGCGCGCCGAACCTGCATCCTTGGTCCCGTCGGTGGATCGATCTGCGCCGCATGATAATGGACTGAAAGTGCCGCGGCAGCCCCTGGATCACAGTTTGCAGGCCGCACCTTGGCCGCTGCGGCCCCGGGCCCCGGCGCAGGGTATATCCGCGGGGCGAGCTGCGGTATCGTTTCCAGCAATGACAATGGCGCGCCTTCGTGCATTCGTGGACTCTGCCCGTGCCGATGGCACCGTGCTGCTCGTCGCCATTCTCCTGATCTCGGGTCTGATGGGACTCGGGCTGAAGCTTGTCCAGATGGATCTGGCTTCGGGATTCCTGACCGTCGCCCGTTTCCTCGGTCGTTCGACGGTGTCCGACCTGACCTGGCTCGAAAGACTCAGCTTCTTCCGTGTCGATCTGGCGCTCCAGCTCGTCGTGATTCCCCTGTTGATCGCAGCATCGCTGCGCGGGTTGCCGCGTGCCGCGCGGGCTCCGGCTGCCGCGGTGATTGCTGCCGCAGTTTGCATCTTCTACTTCCTGGAGCTGCAGGCGCTCGGCAGCGTCGGCAGGTATCTGACGCCGGACATGATCCGGGACGCCCTGCTCTGGTCGGCCGGCGATCCTGACTCGATCTCGGACTACATCAGCATCGATGGTGCCCTGAAGCTGGCCGCGATCCTGATCGCGATCGTCTTGCTCGCCGTTGCAGCCGGCCGCTGGCGGGGCCACGCGGGCGCGGGATATCTGGTACGCCTCGCGGAATCAGCCGCACTCGTAGCCATTCCCGCCGGGGCGATGCTCTCGCTCGCTGCGTACGCGGTGCCGATGACGGACCTGGCGTATCACCGCAGCGCATTCGGCAACATGGTCCGGGCTCTCGTGCCGAGCGCGAGCGCGGCACGCATCCCGCGAGGTGCATCGCGCGAGGACCTGCTCGGGCTCTACCGGCGCGCGGCGCAGCTCCAGGAGGGGACATCCGCCCGGATTCCCTTCGGCCGCGATGCGCAGCACGACGTGCTGCTGTTCATCATCGAGACCGGGCCGAAGGCCACTCACGACCCGCTCGCCGACCTGGAGTCATTGCCGGGTGTGAAGGCACTCATCGGGAAATCGTTCGTTGCGGAAGGTCATTACACGACCTTTCCCTACACGAGCGATGCGGTGTTCTCGATGCTGACCGGCCTGTATCCGCTCGGCCGCCGTGAATTCCTGCGCGACCGGCGCTCTCTGCACGACGTCGGGCTGATTCCGCCTCTGCAAGCACGCGGCTATACCGGCCTTGCCTACACGCCGATTCCCGATGCCTTCGAGGAAGACAGCCGCATGTATGCGATGGCCGGAGTGTCGCATTATTTTGTGGCCGATGAGGGAGATGCAGTACGTCTGGCGCGCGCGCAGGCACGCACGCGCCGACTACTCGAATCGCTGCCGGAGAACTCGCCTGCCAAGGTCGAGCGCGGCGGGCTCTTCGTCAACCGCCTCACGCGCGACCACATGGCGCTCGATGCGCTGCTTGCTGACATCGTCGAGTACAAGCGCGCCAAGCGGCGCTTCGTGGCGATTTTTCTGCCTCAGATCGGTCATGCGCCATGGTTCGATCTTTACGGCCGGTCGAGCGTCCCGGAGCGTGGGCGCGACGTCATGCGCCTCCACGACTCGTGGTTGCAGGAGATCGTGGCACTCCTCGCCGAAAACGGCTGGCTCGAAGAGACTCTGATCGTGCTCACTTCCGATCATGGCATCCGCACGCGAGTGGAGGATCCGGCGCTGCAGGCGGGCACGCTGTCGAGCTATTCCTTTCATGTGCCCCTGATGGTATTTGCGCCCGGCACCTTGAGCGATACGCACCGCATCGCGGAGCACACGTCGCACATCGACCTGGCGCCGACGCTGCATGCCCTGCTCGGCATCGGTGGCCCCGGGCACGAGATCGCCGGGCAGGGTGTGCCCCTGTGGGATGCCGAGCGGCTCGCGCGGCGCCGCCTCTTTCTGTTCGCGGGGGGCTACCTGGGCGCCGATGGTTATGTAGACAATCAGAAATTCATCATGCGCCGGTCGCTGACCGGTCTTGTCTACGAGAGCGCGGAGTTGCGCTTCGATCCGGCGACAATGGTGCGCAGGCCCGAGGAGGCAGCACGCCTCGCCGAGCCGATCGACCTCATGTACGCGCTCCAGCCGAAGCTCATGGAAGCGCTTCACTGACTGATCACGGCAACGACTCCATGTGTGGCATAGCGGGAATTCTCAATCTGCAGCCGGGCGCAGCCATCCAGCCGCACGAGCTGGAAACCATGCTGGCGCCGCTGGTCAATCGCGGGCCGGACGGGCGGGGAGTCCACCTGCGGGAGGCCGAGCGGATCGGGCTCGGGCACGCGAGGCTCTCGATCATCGATCTCGAAGGCGGCGCACAGCCCATTCACAACGAGGACCGCACCGTTTGGGTCGTCTTCAACGGCGAGATCTTCAACTACATCGAGCTGCGCGCGGAGCTCGAGAAGTCGGAGCACCGTTTCTACACGCGGACGGACACCGAAGTGCTCGTTCACCTGTACGAGGAGCACGGTCCCGGGTTCGTCGAGCGGCTCAACGGGCAGTTTGCCATCGCGCTCTGGGACTCCAAGGCGCGCCGCCTGCTGCTGGTGCGCGATCGCCCGGGCATCCTGCCGCTGTTCTACTCGCAGGACGGTGGTCGCCTGGTCTTTGCATCCGAGGTAAAGTCGATCCTGACGGCGCTGCCGCATCGGCCGCAACTGAATGCCGCGGCCCTGGATCAGGTATTCACCTTCTGGTCGCCGGTCGGCAGTGCCACGATGTTCGAGGGCATCGAGCAGCTGCCGCCCGGGCATCTGCTGGTGGCCGAGGATGGGCGCATTTCGATCCGCCCTTACTGGGAGTGGAGTTTCCGCGAGCCGGGCGACTATCTCGCCGGCACCGCGGACGATCTGGCGCAGGAACTGCACGAGCTGCTGCGCGACGCTACGCGCATTCGCCTCCGGGCCGATGTGCCCGTGGGTGCGTATCTCTCGGGCGGGCTGGACTCCACCGCGCTCGTCGCCTTGATGTGCGAAGGAGGCGTCGAGCCAAACACCTTCTCGCTAGCCTTCGCCGACCCACGGCTCGACGAGAGCCGATTCCAGCAGGAGGCCGCAGCCCACTTCGGGGTAAATCATCGGACCATCCGCGTCGATACGGACCACATCCGTCGCGGCTTCGTCCAGACGGTCTGGCGGGCCGAGACGCCGTTCCTGCGCTGTGCCTCCATACCCCTGATGGCGCTCTCGGGGCTCGCCCACCGCAGCGACTGCAAGGTCGTGCTGACGGGGGAGGGTTCGGATGAGGTGTTCGGCGGCTACGATCTCTTCAAGGAAGCCAAGATACGCCGCTTCTGGGCCCGCCAGCCGGAATCGCGCTGGCGTCCGCGCCTGTTGCAGCGGCTCTATCCCTATCTCGATATCACCGCAGCGCGCGGCCAGGCCTACAGTGAGGCGTTCTTCGGGTCGGGCCTGCAGGGAAGCGACGGCCCGTTCTTCGCGCACGAGCCGCGCTGGAAGACCACGGCTCAGGGGAAGGGATTGTTCTCCGCGGAGACGCGACAACGCATCGGCGACGACAGCATCGCCGACTTCGCGCACACCTTGCCCAAGGGATTCGACCGCTGGGATCCCTTTGACCAGGCGCAATACGTGGAAGCGAAGACGCTGCTGGCGGGATATCTGCTTTCGACCCAGGGCGACCGGATGCTCATGGCAAACAGCGTGGAGGGCCGCTTCCCGTACCTGGATCATCGCGTAATCGAGTTTGCGAATGCGCTCGATCCGCGACTCAAGATGCGCGTGCTGAACGAGAAGTATCTGCTCAAGCGTGCGGTCGGGGCGCTCCTGCCCGCCTCGATCGTGGCCCGCGAGAAGCAACCTTACCGGAGCCCCGACAGCCAGGCTTTCGAGGCTTCGGGCATCGAATTCGTGGAGGAGGTGCTGTCGGAGCCGAGCCTGCGGCGGACGGGGTACTTCGACGCCAACCGCGTGCAGCTACTCTGGCGCAAGGTGCGGGCGGGTCGCGCGGTCAGCTACAAGGACAGCATGACTTTCGTCGGCGTGCTGTCGACCCAGGTGTGGCACGGCCTTTTTGTGGAAGGCGTCACTCCCCCTGCGGGTGGCATATAGTCAAATTCAGTCCGTCCCGCGCGGAGTGGCGGCGGAGTGGCGAATGTCGGTAGACGAACAGGTCAGACAATACATCCTCGAGAACTTCCTGTTCAGCAACGACAAGTCGTTGCTGGGGCTCGATGAGTCCTTCCTCGAACGCGGCTTGATCGACTCCACCGGCATGCTGGAGGTCATCCTGTTTCTGGAAGAGACTTTCGGCGTCAAGGTCGCGGACGATGAGATGATTCCCGAGAACCTCGACTCCGTGAGCAAGATCGCCGGATTCGTGCAAAGCAAGACGAGCTAGAGCCATGTCAGCTGGGCCGACCAGCTTGGTAGATCTGCTCTCCGCGGCGCAGCGGCGCTTTCCACAGCGACGGGCCTTCCGGTACGGTGGGATAGACACGAATTACGCGGACCTGTGGCGTTCCGTGATCGCGCTCGCCCAGGGCCTGCGGGCGCACGGCCTGCAGCCCGGGGAGCGGGTTGCGCTCCTCCTCGAGAGTTCGCCCGAGTATGCGATTGCCTATTACGCCGTGCTCTCGGCGGGCGGGGTTGCAGTCGGCCTGAATACCGCCGCGCGAGGTCCGGAACTCGCGAAAAACGTGGCGCATTGTTCGGCAGCGATGCTGATTGCCGCATCGGAGCATCCAGAGCTCCCCGGTCTCATGGCTTCCTGCAAGTGCCTGAGGCGTGTCATGGTCACGTCGCCTGTCGCGAGCACTCGCTGTGTTCCGGCGGGTGTGCTGAGCTGGGCAGAGCTGATCGCTGGCGTCCAAGCGGACGCGGACGGCGCCGGCGTGGGCTCGGTGCTCGACGCTCACTCGCCCGCCACGATTATCTACACCTCCGGCACTACCGGGGATCCGCGGGGCGTGACGCTCAGTCACCGCAATCTGGTGGCCAATACGCTGTCGATTCTGGAGTACCTGCAGCTAACGGAGTCGGACAGCATCCTGAACGTGCTGCCGTTCTACTATTCCTACGGCAATTCAGTGCTGCACACGCATCTTGCCGTCGGTGCCGCGCTGATACTCGAGAATTCGCTGATCTACCCACACCTCGTCGTGAAGGCGATGGCTGCAGAGCGGGCCACGGGGTTCTCTGGCGTGCCTTCGACTTTCGCCTTGCTGTTGCATCGTGTGAACCTGGACGACTACGACCTGACGGCGCTGCGGTATCTGACGCAGGCAGGCGGCGCCATGACGCTCTCCATGGTGAATCGCGTAAGAAGCGCAGTGCCCCATGCGCGCCTGTTCGTCATGTACGGCCAGACCGAGGCGACGGCACGTATCACCTACCTCCCGCCGGAGCGTCTCCAGGACAAGCTGGGCAGCGTCGGTGTGGCAATTCCGGGCGTGGACCTGGAAGTGCGCGACGAGCACGATGCCCCCGTACCTGCCGGCTCGGTCGGGCAAGTGTGCGTCCGCGGCGAGAACGTCATGCTCGGCTACTGGAACAACCCCGCTGCAACTGAAGCCGTGCTGGCGGGGGGCTGGCTGCATACCGGGGATCTGGGCAGTCTGGATACGGACGGTTTTCTGACCCTCATTGGCCGGTCGTCCGACATGATCAAGACGGGCGCGCATCGCGTGAGCCCTCTCGAGATCGAGGAAGTCCTTGCGGAGATCGACGGCGTCGCGGAATGTGCCGCAGTCGGCGTCGCCGACGAGATCCTGGGCGAAGTCATCAAGGCTTTCGTCGTGCCGCGGGCCGGGGCAGCGCTCGATGCGCGCCGGGTTCAGGCTCATTGCCGCAGCCGGTTGGCTGCCTACAAGGTGCCGAAGACCGTGGAATGTGTCACGACGCTGCCTAAGACGGCCTCGGGAAAAATCAGACGATTCATGCTGAAGCAAGCTGGGTGATCGACATGTCGCAGCCGCTGGTGCCCGAGAAGGTCTTTCAACTGAACCACGCGACGGAAGTCGCGCGCATCGCAGAGGTTCTGCGCAACGCGCTCGCCCGCGACCTGAACAGGCGTGGCTTGGTGGTCGCCATGTCCGGCGGCATAGACAGCTCCGTGTGTGCAGCGCTCGCGGTGCAGGCTGTTGGCCCGAAGAAGGTCTACGGCCTGCTGCTGCCCGAGCGCGACTCCTCACCCGACAGCATGCGGCGCGGCCGCCTGCTCGCCGAGCACCTCGGTATCGAGTATACGGTCGAGGACATCACCGCGGCACTCGAGGCACTCGGCTGCTATCGGCGCCGCGATGAAGTCTGCAAGACCGTGTTTCCCGCGTACGGCGCGGACTGGAAGTACAAGATCATCCTCACCGGTGGGCTCGAGGGTCGCTACAACCACTTCAAGCTGATCGCGCAGAATCCCGCGGGCGAAGTTTCCGAGACCCGCCTCGAGCTGCGGCAGTACCTGCAGATGGTCGCGGCCACGAACTTCAAGCAGCGCGTGCGCAAGACGCTCGAGTACTACCACGCCGACCGCTTGAACTATGCAGTGGTGGGAACGCCGAATCGACTGGAGTACGATCAGGGCTTCTTCGTCAAGAACGGCGACGGCGCGGCCGACGTCAAGCCCATCGCGCATCTCTACAAGAGCCAGGTGTATGCGCTCGCGCGCTTCATGTGCCTGCCGGAGGAGATCTGCAGCGCGATTCCCACGACCGACACCTACAGTCTGCCCCAGGGCCAGGACGAGTTCTATTTCGGCCTGCCCTATGGCCAGATGGACCTCGCACTGTGGGGCTACGAGCACGACGTGGAGCCGGAAGTGCTCGCCGTGTCGCTCGGGATTGCGGTGGCCGCGGCTCAGGCCGTATATCGCGACATCGAAGCGAAGCGCCGCGTCGCGAAGTATCTGCATGCGGTGCCGATACGCGTCGATTGAGCCTGTCGGAAGACCGGCGGATTCCTGGGACGCCCGAGACTCGCGGAGCGCATGTACCGGAGTCCAGCCGGCTCTCCCTGGACTGGCGGTATACTTGATACGGCAGGGCTGAGTGAGATGCTCTGGGTCCGCTGCCGCCCGCGGGTGCTGGACCACAGGCGAGGAACCAACGCCGCATGTACGAGCGATACTTCCACCTGACCGGTCGCCCGTTTGACCTGGCGCCCGATCCCCGCTTTCTCTATCTCACCGCCCAGCACGGCCGCGCGGCGGCCAATGTGCGCTTCGCGTTGATGAACCACGACAGCTTCGTCGTCATTACGGGCGAAATCGGCACCGGCAAGACGACGATACTGAATGCGGCACTCGATGAACTGGGACCACAATATGTCGCGGCGCGGCTCGTCCATACGACTCTGACGGATATCGAGCTGCTTCAGGCGCTGCTGTCGGAGTTCGGCATTCCGAATTACGGCAGCAGGAAGGTCCGGCTGCTCGACGCACTGCGCACGTATTTCCTGGAACAGCATGCGGCCGGAAAACACGTCGTGATCATCGTGGACGAGGCGCAGCACCTGAGTTCTGCGGCACTGGAGGAGTTGCGTCTATTGTCGTGCATCGACGCCCACGACCGGCGGATCGTCTCGATCGTGCTGACGGGGCAGCCTTCGCTGGATGACGTGCTGAACGTGCCGGGACTCGCGCAACTCAGGCAGCGGACACGGCTGCGACAGCGGCTGCGACCCATGACGGAGA
>CAZORV010000110.1:0-10860 GCA_964582215.1 uncultured Frigidibacter sp. | reverse complement strand
ATTCCTACTACATCGACTTCCGCAACAAGCGCCCGGCCTATCTGACCAACTTCCTTGAAAAGCTGGTGAACTGGGAAAACGTCGCCTCGCGGCTCTGACGCCCCCCATGATCGGAAAAAGGCCCGCCGGATCGCTCCGGCGGGCCCTTTCATGCCGGGTGCTACGGCTTGTCGAGGCAGAAGCCTTCGATATCGTCGTTCACATGGCCGACAAAGCCCGAGTTCACGATGGCCCGGTCGGACACGACCAGCCGGATGTTATAGCCGCAGGCGGCCATGCCGGTGGTGTCGAGTTCCCAGTTGCCGCTGGCGCCGCTGCCGGTCAGCGTCAGCGGATAGCTCAGCCCGTTCGAGGCACTGGGGCCGGGCAGGGGTGCGGGCAGCGGTGCGGCCGGGCTGACCAGCGTGATGGCCAGATGCCCGCCCGAGGCCGCCGCCGCCGGGGTCACGGCAAGGCTGAGGCCCGAGGCATGCAGATCGGTCATGCTGTAGGTGCCGACGATCACCTCGCCGATCTTGAACTTGCTGCAATTGCCGCCGCCGCTGGTGATGGTGACATCGGCGCCCGGCCCGGTATTGTCGACCATGAAGGCCTTGGCCGCCGTCACCGCCAGCACCGGCCCCATCGGCTGGCGGAACTCCAGCGTCACGGTGAAGAGCCCGTCCTCAAGTCCGCCGAGCACGCCCAGAAGGTCGCCCGAGACCTTCACCGCCGGATTGGCCTCGAGATAGGGGAACCAGTCGCCGACGGCACTGACCGGGACATCGACCGGGATGACCGAGGGGAAGGTGGTGACTTGCGCGGTGAAGGGGGTCGTATAGGCGCGCGGGGTCGGGTCGGACGGCCCCTTGATCATGATCCGGTATTCCAGCGGTCCGGCCGGCAGGTTGAAGACCTCGCCCTTCAGGGTCGTCGACCCGCCGAACGGGGAATCAAGCGCGGTGAAGATGCCGCCCTCGGCCGCGCCGTTGGCGTAGCCCGCGGCGTTGATCTTGGCGACCGACATATTGCCGATCGAGGCAAGGAACGGCGTGAAGACCCCCGGAACCACGCCCTTGGGCAGCGGGCGGATTTCGATGGTGCAATCCTCGCGGTCGCCCCAGTGCGGGATGAACTCGGGCTGGTTCGGCACCGGTGGCGTGGACCATGACAGAATGCCCCTGATCCGCGCCTGACCGGTCGCGCACCATTCCTTGCGATGGGCGTCAAGGTTGACAGGCAGCGCCACCTGATACCAAAGCCCGCCCTGCGGCACGGCAATGTCATGGACGGTGACGGAACTTGTGCCCTGATATTCCCAGCCCGCCCCGAAATCGAGGTAGAAGGCCACATATTCCTGGCTGCCCTTGCTGCACAAGCCGCCCGAGTAGCCCGAGGGGCGCTTGATCGCGACAATGCCGTGCAAAAGGTTCTGGTCGCGGTCAAGGCCGACGCAGGTCAGTTCCTCGAACGTCGTGTCGAACTTCGGCGCGGCAAGGAAGTCGGCGAATTTGCCAAGGTCAAGCCCGGTCGATTTCAGCCAGGGCGTCTGGGCCTGCATCGCCTGCATGGCCATGTCGCCATGCAGGGGTGCCACGGCGGCGAAGACATTGCGGAAGGCCGCCGCCATGTCGGACCGGACCAGCTTTTCGCTGACCAGCGCCGTCAGCGGCGCGGGCGGGTTGGGCAGGTGCGGCGGCGTTTCGGCGGCCGCTTTCAGGTGGGCGACAAGGGCGGGGTTGATCTTCTGGATGCCCGCGATGTCGATCTTGTCAAGGATGTGACAGATCCAGGAATTGCGCGGCTCGATCTGGATCCGGCGTTCCAGCCGGTTGCCCCAGACCGGTTGCCAGTCCGGCTGGCCTGCCGGCGGCTGGAAGGACCACGACAGGATCGCCCGCACGCGCGGCAAGACCGGGTCGGCGTCGCAGCAATGGTGCAGCTTGGCCTTCAGCCGGATCGAGACCGCATAGCACAGGTGGTCTTTGAACCCGAGGTCATGGGCGGTAAAGCTGACGGCGCCATGATCGACCCAGGCGCCGTTGCCATAGTCAAGGTAGAAGCGCACATGTTCTTCCGACCCGTCGGTGCAGGGCCCGCCTGCATAGCCGCCGCCGCGCTTGATCTGGACGATGGCGGTCAGAAGGTGGCTTTCGGGGTTGTAGCCAAGGCAGGTCAGTTCCTCGAACCCGGTGTCCGAGGTGATCTTGACAACCGGTCCGGGAAGGCCGGGAATGTCGAGGTCGCCGAGATTGCCGAAATAGTTCGGATTGGCGAGAAGGTGGAACTTCGCATTATGTCTGAGGCTGATGATCTGTTCGATGGAATGATCGGACGCTTTCATGTCAGTTCTCCTGCAATGTTGGGACTGGAACGTCATCCGCCCGCACGCAGATGGCCCAGACTAGCGGAAGCCGGGTCGGGGCGAGAGTATGGTTTACCTTACGTCAGACTTCGCGGCGCAGGTGGCCGGCGGTTTGCGGCCGATGGCGGGGCAGGGGGACCGGATTGATCAGCCGGCGGACGTTTCTCCGTGGCGGGCTGGCGGTGTTTTTCGCGGCGCTTCTCACCTCGGCCTACGGGTTTTTCATCGAACCGGCGCTGCGGCTGAGGGTGCGGCGCTGGCGGATTTCGCCGCCGGGCTGGACCGGCGGGCCGCTGAATATCGCCATTCTGGCCGACATTCATGTGGGCGAGCCCTGGGTCGGGCTGGCGCGGCTGTCGCGGATCGTGCGGCGGACGAATGCGGTCGGCGCCGATCTGATCCTGATCCTCGGCGATCTCGAGGCCGGGCACCGGTTTGTCATGGCCAAGGTCGATGTCGGGGCCGCTGCCGCCCGGCTGGGCGCGCTGACGGCTCCGCTTGGCGTTCATGCGGTGCTTGGCAACCACGACTGGTGGCATGACCGCGCCGCGCAGGATCGGGGCGCGGGGCCGACGGCCGTGGGGCAGGCGCTGGCGGCAAGCGGCATTCCGGTCCTGTCGAACCGCGCGGTCAGGATTTCGGGCCCCGGCGGTGATTTCTGGCTGGCCGGGGTCGAGGATCAGCTGGCGATCGGCATTGGCGGCGGCCATTATCGCGGCCTTGACGACCTGCCGGACACGCTGGCGCAGGTGACCGACGCGGCCCCGGTGATCCTGATGGCGCACGAGCCTGACATTTTCGTCCGGGTGCCGGACCGGGTCAGCCTGACCCTGTCGGGCCATACCCACGGCGGTCAGGTGCGGTTCTTCGGCTGGTCGCCGGTTGTGCCCTCGGCCTATGGCAACCGCTTTGCCTATGGCCACGTCCGCGAGGGTGTCCGCGATCTGGTGGTCTCGGGCGGGATCGGCTGTTCGATCCTGCCGGTGCGGCTGGGCATGGTGCCCGAGATCACCGTGCTTGAACTGTCGTAGCTCAGCCCCAGGCCGCCCTGAGCGCCTGTTCCAGCGCCGGAACGTCCGGCAGAACCGTGACGAAGTCCCGCAGTGACCGGTCGGCAAAGCCCTCGGCAACCACCTGATCCAGCAGCGCCAGCAGCGGGTTCCAGTAACCCTGGCTGTTCAGAAGCAGGATCGGCTTTTCATGCAGGCCAAGCTGGCGCCAGGTCAGAACCTCGAACAGTTCGTCCAGCGATCCGCCGCCACCGGGCAGCACGACGATGGCATCGGCGTTCATGAACATCACCTTCTTGCGTTCATGCATCGTCTCGGTGATGACCAGCCGCGTCAGGTCACGCTTGCCGACCTCGCGCGCCAGCAGATGGCCGGGGATGACGCCAAAGGTCTCGGCCCCCGCCTCTTGCGCGGCGCGGGCAAGTTCGCCCATCAGCCCGACGTCCCCGGCGCCGTAGACCAGCCGCCAGCCGTTCCGGGCCAGCATCCGGCCGGTGTCGCGGGCGTCCGCAGCATAGGCGGGCCGCGCGCCTGTCCGGGCGCCGCAATAGACGCAGACCGATTTTGCAACAGCCGCCATGGGATCGCCTTTGGTCAGAGGGTTTCTTTGACCGGTGATAGCGGCGTTGCTATGGTTGCTCAAGACCGAGGGGATCGGCAGGGACGGGGGGAAGTCCATGGAGGAAGACGGGGGGGCAACGGCCGGCGCCGGGCGGCCGGTCTGGGGCTGGATCGCCGGTGCCGTGGCGGCCGTGGCGGCGGTAGCCGGGGCGCTGACCTTCACGGCGCGGGCGCCTGAACCGGTGCCGGAGGCGGCGCCTGGGGCCGTGCCCGTGAGCGCCGCGCCTGAACCGGCGCCGGCGGCAGTGCCCGGGGCGGCGCCCGCGCCCGAGGCTCCGGCCGTCACGTCGGCGCCTGCGTCCGCACCCGTGGTTCCGGCAGCGGTCGTCCCGCGCTTTGACACGGTCCGGGCCGAGGCGGACGGCGCGGTTCTGGTCGCGGGTGCCGCGGCCGGGGGCGCAAAGGTGGCGGTTCTGGTCGACGGCGCCGAAGCGGGCGGTGCCGAGGCCGACGCCCAGGGCAAGTTCGCGGCCTTCCTCGACCTTGGCCCTTCGGACAAGCCGCGCGTCCTGACCCTGCGCGCCCGTGCCGCCGATGGCAGCGACACGGTTTCGGACGCGAGCGTGATCCTGCAGCCGACGCCGCCCGCACCCGCCGTTCTGGCCGGGGAAAGCCCGGCCCCGGCGACCGAAACCGAGGCCGTCCCCGAGGCCGCACCCGAGGCCGTCCCCGAGGCCGGACCTGCCGTTCCTGCCACCGCCCCCGAACCGGCCAAGGCGCCCGAGGTGCTGATCGCCGACGCCAGCGGCGTCACCAGGCTGACCGCCGATGTGCCGGTTGCGGGCGTCGTTCTCGACACGATCGGCTATGACGCGCTTGGCAATCTCGACATGGCCGGGCGCGGCCAGTCCGGCCAGTTCGCCCGGCTCTACGTCGACGACGCGCCACAGGCGACGGCGCCGGTCGCCGCCAGCGGCAAGTGGCGGGCCAAGCTGACCGGGATCGACGCCGGTGTCCACCGGCTGCGGATCGACCAGCTGGACAGTGCCGGCAAGGTCACCGCGCGGCTGGAACTGCCGTTCCAGCGCGAGGCGCCGGCGAAAGTTGCGGCGCCGGCCACCGCTGCGCCGGAACCGGCGACGGCCCCCGTGCCCGAGGTGGCCCCTTCGGCCACCGAAACGGCCACCGAAACGACCAGCGCCGCCGAACCGCCGCCGCCCGCACCCGTCACCGAGGTTTCGATCACCGTCCAGCCGGGCTTCACCCTCTGGGGGATCGCCAGCCGGAACTACGGCGACGGCATGCTGTTCGTCCGGGTCTACGAGGCCAACAAGGACCAGATCCGCGACCCCGACCTGATCTATCCCGGTCAGGTCTTCACGGTTCCGGACGCCAACTAAAGCCCCGACCACGTCCCCCCCCCGCCGCAGGGGCAGGCGCGGCCGTCCCTCGGTCGGGGTTGAGATGGTCCCGGGTCAAGGTTCCCACATGAGCGGGGCCGCTCTTCCACCAAAAGACCGGCCTTTCCCGATCAGCCGGAAGCGGGCAGCAAGGCCGTAGCGGTGTAGGGTGCGTGCTCGCACGCACCGCCCCCGGAACCCAAAGCGCCGCGACAGGGACCACGCTGCCGCAGTCCGCAGGGGCACGCGACCCTGCCGCCGGAAGATCGGCTGTTCCCGCTCAGCCCGGCGTCGGCGAAAGCGTGGCGCCGCGAAAGTTGGCAGCGGTAGGGTGCGTGCTCGCACGCACCGCTCATCCCGCCGAACCATCAGGCGGACCGCCAGTCAGCCCGCCCGCCCTGCCGGACCGCAACAGCGCGCAACCTCGGGATCGGCGGCGCAGCAGTCGGTCAGGATGAAGTTCAGAAGCCGCCCGACCGTCTCGGTCTGCACGGCATAAAACACATTGCGGCTTTCACGCCGCGCCAGGACCAGCCCGGCCTGTTCAAGTAGCCCCAGATGAAAGGCCAGCCGCGAGGCCGACATGTCGAGTTGCCGCGCGATCTCGCCCTGGGCAAGTCCCGCCGGCCCGGCCCGCACCAGCAACCGCACCAACGCCAGCCGCGTTCCGTGCGCCAGCGCCTGCAGTCCGGTCAGGGCTCGACTCTCCTCCATCATTCAATTACTCATGAATCATTGAATTGACATCTTGATAGCGGCAAAGCCGCTGCCGATCAACCGGATACAGGACGAAACGACCATGGCCGAGGCAGGACAGTCAGAGCGCAAAAGCGCCTTCAGAACCATGCGACGGGTGGCGCCCTACCTTTGGCCGGACGACCAGCCCTGGGTCAGGCGCCGGGTTGTCCTGTCGCTGTCGGCCCTTCTCTTCGCCAAGATCGTCTCGGTCCTGACCCCGTTCCTCTACAAGGCGGCGGTCGACGCGCTGGACGGCGACCCCAGGGGTGACGGCTGGCTTCTGGCGCTGGGGGCGGTCGGGCTGACGGTCGCCTACGGGCTTGCCCGGCTGGGTTCGGTCGGGTTCAACGAACTTCGCGACGCGATCTTCGTGCGCGTGGGCCAGCGCGCCCTGCGCCAGCTGGCGCTGGAGACCTTTACCCATATCCACCGCCTGTCGATGCGCTACCACATCACCCGCAAGACCGGCGGTCTCAGCCGGATCATCGAGCGCGGCGTCAAGGGCGTCGAGTTCCTGTTGCGCTTCATGCTTCTGTCGATCGGGCCGCTGATCCTGGAACTGTCGATGGTCACGGTGATCTTCGCGCTGATGTTTGACTGGCGCTATGCCGCCGTCGTCGCCATCACCATCGCGCTTTACGTCACCTTCACCTTCCGGGTCACCGAATGGCGCGTCGGCATCCGCCGCAAGATGAACGAACAGGACACCGACGCCAACCAGAAGGCCATCGACAGCCTTCTGAACTTTGAAACCGTGAAATATTTCGGCGCCGAGGCGCGCGAGGCCGCCCGCTATGACAAGGCGATGGAGGGCTATGAGGGCGCGGCGGTCCGCACCGGCCTGTCACTTTCGTTCCTGAACTTCGGCCAGTCGCTGATCATCACCACCGGCCTGGTCATCGTCATGGTCATGGCGGCCATCGGCGTCCAGCAGCAGCGGCTGACGGTCGGCGACTTCGTCATGGTCAATGCCTATATGGTGCAGATCACCATGCCGCTGAACTTCCTCGGCACGGTCTACCGCGAAATCCGGCAGGCCCTGACCGACATGGGCGAGATGTTCCACCTGCTCGACCAGCCGGCCGAGGTCAAGGACCGGCCCGGTGCCCCGGCGCTGGCGGTCAGGGGCGGCGAGGTGGTGCTGGATCATCTGTCCTTTGCCTATGAACCCGCCCGGCCGATCCTGAAGGACATCAGCCTGAAGATCGGCGCGGGCCAGACGGTCGCCATCGTCGGCCCCTCGGGCTCTGGCAAGTCGACGATCGGGCGGCTCTTGTTCCGGTTCTACGACGTGACGGGCGGGGCGCTGAAGATCGACGGGCAGGATGTGCGTGAGATCACCCAGGACAGCCTCCATCAGCAGATCGGCGTCGTGCCGCAGGACACCGTGCTGTTCAACGACACGATCCATTACAACATCGCCTACGGCCGCCCCGAAGCCTCGCGCCAGGAGCTGATCGAGGCGGCGAAGGCCGCCAAGATCCACGATTTCATCCTGTCGCTGCCGGACGGCTATGAGACAAAGGTCGGCGAGCGGGGGCTGAAGCTGTCGGGCGGTGAAAAGCAGCGGGTGGGCATCGCCCGCACCCTGCTGAAGAACCCGCCGATCCTGTTGCTGGACGAGGCGACAAGCGCGCTTGACACCCAGACCGAACGCGACATTCAGGAAAGCCTTGCCGCCATGGGCAAGGGCCGCACCGTCATCACCATCGCGCACCGGCTGTCGACCATCGCCGACGCCGACCGGATCGTGGTGCTGGAAAAGGGCGAGATCGTCGAGGAAGGCACCCACGAGGCGCTTTTGGCGCGCGGCGGGCGCTATGCGGCGATGTGGGCCCGCCAGTCGTCGGGCGAGGATGAGGACGAGGCCTCGGAACCCGGGCTGGTTGTCGCCTGACCGGGCGCCTGACCGGGCACCTGACCCCTGTGCCTTGCCGGGCGCGGGTCCGGTCGCCGCCGGGCTTGGCAAGCTTGCGCGCTTGCGTGTAAGACGGGGCAGTCAGACGCGGGGCAGTGACGTGAGCGAGATCGACAGTTTCATCGAGGAAGTGACCGACGAGGTCCGCCGCGACAAGCTATTTGCGGCCTTCCGCAAATATGGCTGGATCGGCATTCTCGCGATTGTCGGGATTGTCGGCGCCGCCTCGTGGAACGAATGGCAAAAGGCCAGGACCGAGGCCGCGGCGCAAAGCTTCGGCGATGCGCTGGTGGCGGCCCTTGGCAGCGATGACGCGGGCGAGCGGGTCAAGGCCCTGTCGGCGGTCGCGACCGATGGCACGGCCCAGGGCGCGCTGGTCCAGGCCTTTCTGGTCGCGGGCGAGGCGGAAAAGGCCGGTGACGCCGCAGGCGCCGCCGCCGCGCTGAAGGCGATCGCCGACAATCCGGCGACCCCGGCGATCTACCGCCAGCTTGCCCAGCTGAAATCCGTGCTTCTGGCCGGGCCCGGCATGGATGCCGCCAGCCGCGACGCGACGCTGGCGACGCTGGCCACCCCCGGCGCGCCCTTCCGGACCCTGGCCGAGGAACAGCAGGCGCTGGCGCTGCTCGACGCCGGCCAGACCGACGAGGCCGTGGCGAAGTTCCAGGCGATTTCCGAAGATTCCGAGACGCCCACATCGCAAAAGGCGCGGCTTGGCCAGATTTTGACGGCGCTGGGCGTCGTGCCGGTTCAGCCTGTCGAGGCGGCGGCCGAGGTGCCGGCAGCGACGACCGAACAGTCCGAATAACCAGAAGGCGGGGCTTGCAGTGACGATTTCGACGAAAACCGGGCTTATCGCGCTGACCGTGCTTCTGATCGGCTGCGGCGAAAAGGAACTGATCCTTGAAGGCGACCGTCAGGTCCCGCGCGAGGCGGTGATCGGCGATCAGGCGGCGGTCGCGGACGGCGCCGATGCGCTGACGGCGACGCCTGCGGCGGTGGCGATCTCGCTGCCCGGGCCGTCGGGCGGCGACTGGACGCAAGTCGGCAGCAACGCCGCCCATCTGTCGGGAAATGCCGCCTATTCCGGCGCCCTCTCGCCGGTCTGGACGGCGCGGATCGGGTCCGGCGACAGCCGCAAGAACCGCATCACCGCCTCGCCGGTCGTGGCCGGCGGCCGCGTCTTCACGCTTGACAGCCGCGACGCCGTGACCGCGACGGGCACCAATGGCGGCACGCTCTGGCAGGCCGACCTGACGCCGCCGTCGGAAAAGCCGGGCGATGCCTCGGGTGGCGGGCTGGCCTTTGCCGAGGGGCGGCTTTTTGCGACGACGGGCTTTGGCGAACTGGTCGCGATCGACCCGGCGTCGGGCACTATCGTCTGGCGCCAGCGCTTTGACGTGCCGGTCGCAGGCGCCCCGGGTGCGGCCGGGGGCAAGGTCTTCGCCACCGCCCGCGACGGATCGGCCTGGGCGGTGAACGCCGCCGACGGCAAGGTCGCCTGGCAGATCGCCGGCACCGGCGCCGAGGCCGGGATCGCCGACGGCTCGGCCCCGGCGATCTCGGGCGAAACGGTCGTCTTTCCCTTTGCCTCGGGTCAGCTCGTGGCCGCCAACGTCGCCGACGGCACCGCGATCTGGAGCGGTTATGTCACCGGCAAGCGGCTGGGGCGCGGCTATGCCGCCTATTCCGATCTGACGGGCGACCCGGTGATCGCCGGCGGCACGCTGTACGCAGGCTCCGCTGCGGGGCGCCTTGGCGCGCTGGACATGCAGACCGGCACCACGCTTTGGTCCGCGCCGGATGGCGCGTCGAGCGCGGTCGTTCTGGCCGGGGGCGCGCTGTTCCTGATGAACGACGAAGACCAGCTTTTGCGCCTTGATGCGGCGACCGGGGAAGAGGTCTGGCGCTATGACCTGCCGTATTTCACCAAGGACAAGGACAAGAAGCGCCGGACGATCTATGCCCATCACGGGCCGATCCTGGCGGGCGGCCGGCTGATCACCGCCTCGACCGACGGGCTGATCCGGGCCTTCGATCCGGCCTCGGGGAAGCTGATCGGCACCGCCAATATTCCGGGCGGCGCCGCGTCCGACCCGGTGGTTGCGGGCGGCACGCTTTATGTCGTGTCGAAGTCGGGCGTGCTTCTGGCTTTCCGTTGACGGCAAACTCCTGTATGGGGGCGGCTTCCGTTCGCCGAGGTCCTGTTCATGAGCTTTACGCTAGCCATCGTTGGCCGCCCGAATGTGGGCAAATCGACGCTGTTCAACCGGCTGGTCGGCAAGAAACTGGCGCTGGTCGATGATACGCCGGGCGTCACCCGCGACCTGCGCGAGGGCGAGGCGCGGCTGGGCGATCTGCGCTTCATCGTCATCGACAGTGCCGGGCTTGAGGATGTGACCGACGACAGCCTGCAGGGCCGCATGCGGCGCCTGACCGAACGCGCCGTCGAGATGGCCGATATCTGCCTGTTCATGATCGACGCCCGCACCGGCATCACCGCGACCGACCGGGTCTTTGCCGAGATTCTGCGCAGGAAGAACGCCCATGTCATCCTGGCCGCCAACAAATCCGAGGGCCGCGCCGCGGACGGCGGGGTGATCGAAGCCTGGGAACTGGGGCTCGGCGAACCCTTGCGCCTGTCGGCCGAGCATGGCGAGGGGATGGACGAGCTGTACCACATGCTCCGTCCCCAAGCCGACCTCTTCGCCGAACGCGCCGCGCGCGACGCGCCCGAGGTTGATGTCGATGTCAGCGACGACGACGACGAGATGGACGAGGCCCTGCCGCTGCCGACCGAGGCAAAGCCGCTGCAGATCGCCGTGATCGGGCGACCCAATGCCGGAAAGTCGACGCTGATCAACAAGATCATCGGCGAAGACCGGCTGC
>CAZORV010000109.1:0-10866 GCA_964582215.1 uncultured Frigidibacter sp. | reverse complement strand
CGCCGTCTGGCTGCTGAGGGATATCAGGGGTATCTTCGACGGCGCGGCGCGCGACCTGGCTCAGATCGAACTGCGGTTGAAGGCTTGACGCCGCGTGGCCGGGACCGGAGGCGTTGGCACCGTCGGTCCTGAGCTGTCGCTCGGCTACTTCCACCTCATTGTCCGCTCCGCGCCCTCAAATTGGTCGGTCAGCGCGCGAGCTGGACATCCCAAGACCTGCCGCTCGCCAAAACACTCACCGAAGACCGTTGAGCGCGACGAAGCTGCCCGACGCCGAAGCTCTTCCAATGGCTGCCGTTGTCCACCGGCCGCAATCTATAGAAGGAAAACCAAGAAACGGTTCTAGTTTAACGCGAGCCTCAAACGAATCCGGAGGATCGCCAGAGCCCGGTTTAGCCTTCGCCCTGCTAAATGGGCGACGCAAAAGAGTGGTTCTGGAGATGGCCTCTGTCTTCAATGAGATCACGCCGCGAGACCTGCTTCCCGAAACGCCCTCGTTCAGAAGTTAGCAATACCTTCGTGAAATTTGATCTACTCTCCGGTGAGCCAGGCGGCGAAGCGAGCCCATCCGCGTTTCTTGACCGTCGAAGCGTTAGGAGGCGCAGGTGTGTCGGCAATCATTTGCACCGGTGGATCAAACATTGCAGCCCGCGCCCGCCCATCGCGGAGAATCCCGGCCGCGATCTCCGCGTCTGACCACGATCCGGCGTCCACAACTCGCCCGTCGCGCAGGATGTAGTGTGACCGGCACTTCAGGAGCCAGTTGCCAACCGACGGGTGAAGCGAAACCGCGTTGCCGTCGAAGGTCATCTTCCACTGCGCCGGCGCGAACGGAGTCACCACCTCTTCCCCGCAGCCGCAGCAGCACAGGTGCGAGGCCGTGGCGTACTCCATGGAGATGTAGAGCATGCCCGAGCTCAGGTTGTCCGGCATGTGCCGAACAAACTGATGATCGAGGTGCTTGTACTTCAGCATCATTGATCCCCGTTCAGCAGCAGGTTGCCGTCGGTCGTGTAGGTGCTGTGGTGCTCGCCTTCCAAGTCCCGGTAGAAGCCGCGTAGCTTCTTCCACTTGATCACCGCCATGACGGCGTTCAGGGCGTTGAGGTCGGCAACCTGGATGTTGGTGGCGTACAGGTCTTCACCCTTGTCGTCGCTAAAGTCGATGCGGCCGGCATGGATGTGGTCGCGCTTGGCGGGCGTGCTGGCTGTGATGCGCAGGATGCCGCCGAGCGACCCGTCGTCGAGCTGCAGGCCCATGCCGACGTCGATGAACGAGGCGCCGATCGCCTCGAGCTTGTCGATCACCGCCTTCTTCGACGGGCCATCGTCGATGCAAATGAAGGCGAACGTCGCCCCGTCGAGCAGGTGCGCGTTCGTGGCGTCGATTGCGACCGGATAGGGCACGATTCCTTTGCGCATTCGCGAGTAGATCTTCGTCCAGTAGTCGACCTTGAGCGGCAGCTCGCGCAGCTCCTCCAAGGACGCCGCGCCTGGCGCCCGGAAGGCGTTGTGCGACATGAACTCGTCCGAGTCGAACAACCGGATCTCGAGCGCCGGCGTCTTGGCGACAAGGTCGAAGACGTACCCACCCGTCCCGCCTAGGCCAATGATCGCGACCGTGTCCTGCGCCAGCTTCTCAGCCAAGGCGCCCAGTCCCGCGCGCCCTGTGGCGGTGTCGACGTAGTTGAACACCGACGCCTCTTCTTCCTCGGGGACAGCGTTGACGCGGGCAGTGACACCCGGCGACACGGTAGTCGCCGGGCCCGAGATCACCGCGATGTAGGTCGTCATCTTGTGATGGTAGTCGCGATAGCCGCCTTCCGGTTTGTTCGAGAACCCGTGGCGTGCGACCAGACCGTGACCGAGGTTCGAAGCGTTGTCCTGATGGCGCAGCGCTTCGATCGGACGGCCATCCACGCCGCATGGGTACTCACCGATCCAGTGGATAACATGTGTTTCAGGCGATCGGGTCTGGTCTCCGGCCAGGTTGAGGGTGGAGACTAGGGTCCCGCGCTTCAGCTCCTGCT
This sequence comes from uncultured Frigidibacter sp., assembly GCA_964582215.1. Taxonomy (GTDB): domain Bacteria; phylum Pseudomonadota; class Alphaproteobacteria; order Rhodobacterales; family Rhodobacteraceae; genus TMP-24. The sequence continues at coordinate 8,837 of CAZORV010000109.1, read as the reverse complement.
TGGCGTTGAGGTACGGCACCTCGCGCAGGACCAAGAGATTGCCCTTGATCTGCACGAGGTAGCCGTCCTCTCGAAGTTGCCTCAGGTCGGCGCTACGAGCGAACGGTGCGGGTGACATTGAAGACCGTCCCTTTCCTCACTTTGACCTTACCGCCCGGGCCGAGTTCGCCCGCGTGCGGGTGCGCCGCCGCATGGCGGTAGGTCATGGAATAGACCGTGTTCTGGTCCGCAGTACCGCCCGGGAAGGCGAGCTGCACGACCTGCTCGAACCCCGCGATCTTGCCGGGGATCTCGCGAGGGCGCGAGTTGACGATGATCTCGGTCTCGTGGTGCGCGAGGGCGCCTTCGATCTCGTGCTCCGCTTTGCGGATTTCGTCCTCGGCGCGGTGTTCGGCCTGATGGGCCAGCCTCAGATCGTGCTCCGCCGCCTTCAGGTGGTCCAGCCCGTGCTCGATAACTGGCGGTTTACCGCCATTTTGGGGAGACGTCATTTTCAGTAATCCTTCGTTTCGTGACCAGCCTCTTGGGCTACAAATGGTTAATCGATGCGAAGGCGGTGAACTGGTAAGAGGGCCAACTTAAATTTTCAGGGTGCCGGGCGAGACCGGGCCGCAAACGAAAAATGCCGGGCAACCGGGGCATGTGCGTTCCGATGGCACGGCGCTGAAGGCCCCGGCTCTGATCTTAGCAAGATAGGACGATAGGGTCAGCTGGCGGTTGCGCAACACAGTGGCGCTCAGGCTCAAGGGCGTGACCGCCTTGTCCGTAAGGTGGACCAGCTCGACGCGGGCGCCAGATCCATGCTGCTGCGCCGCCAAGAGCAACGAGGCCGCTCCGACATCGGAATCCTCCTTGGAGCGGAGCCGGCCCGTGCGCACCCGCCGGAATATCAGCGTCCCGTCGGGCGCCGTCACCACATCCTCCGCGCGGAAGATGAGCTCATCACCGTCCAAGGTCAGCCGAAGCACCGTGGGCGTGACGGCGGTGGCACCGGCGCGCGTCGACCGGAAGTAGCGGACCATCTCGACTGCGGCGGCTTGCAGCTCGGCGAGCACGCCGCATTCCTCGAGCCCGTGGTCGATGCATGCACGAACGACATGCTGGACAAGGTCCGTATCGGCCGTGATGTCGATCTCGCCCGCCACGACGGCCTGAGTCACCGCCCGCACGGCCTCGTGCATGAGCATATAGACGGTCTCGGAGCGGCGGCCGCCGATCTGAAGGACATGGGTGTAGAAGAAGCGCCGCGGGCACGGCTCATAGAGGGACAGCTGCGAACCGGTGAACTGGAGCTTGCCGCTGACCACGAGGTTGATCGGCGCATCTTCGGGCTTGGGCGGCAGCGTCCTCGAGGGCGTTATCGATCGACGCGCCAGGTTGCCCGCAAGCCGGTCGAGGAACGGCGACAGCGGCCGCGCCGCATCGTTGGACTTGTGGGTGACCGCGTAGAGGAAGAGACGGTCGCGCGCCCGCGACGCTGCGACGTAGAACAGGCATTCCCGCTCCTCCGCATCTCCCGCGCGGAACACCGTCAAGGCGTCGCCCTCGCCGCCGGCGATCATGCCGTCGGGCGGCAGGCACGCCGGGGACTTGGCGTTGCCCGGCAGGGTGTCCTGGTTCAGTCCGGGCAAATGGACGACCGGGAACTCCAAGCCCTTTGCGCCATGCACGGTCATGAGCCGCACCGCGTCGAGGCTTTGCGCCGCGGCCGGCAGCTGGCGCAGGTCGCGATCATCGCCGATCCGGACCAGGCGTCGGACGCGATCGAGGAGGCGCCGCACGGGCCACCCACGCCCGCTCGGCTGGACGCGCAAGAAGTTCATGAACTGCCAAATCGCGATGCCGCGCGACCGATCAAACACCGACGTCGCGGTGGCGATGTCGGCGGCGATCCGCGTCCGCTCGAGCAAGACCGCGGTGAGGACATCCCATGGCGAGGAGATTTCGGAAAACCCCGCGAGCACGGCTTGGAGGCGCGCCCAGGCGGCGCGGCCCGGTTCGCTCAACGTCGCCGGGTCGATCTTCGACCAGCCCCCCGGAACACCCTCCTCTTCCGAGTCGCGCAGCGCGCCGAGCACCACGGCGACGTCGGCAAGCGACAACGCAAACTGCGGCAGAGCCCCGACCCGAACGACGCCCATCGCGCGCGCATCGACGAGGAGTGACAGGATCGCCAACAGATCCTTGACCTCGGGGCGTTCGAACAGGCTGCCCAAGAAGAGCACCGGGATCCCGAGACGTTCGAGGTCCCGCCCGATCGACGACAGGCGCTCGTTGCCTGTGCAGAGCACAGCCTGGTCGCGATACTTGTAGCCGCCAGCGCGCATCGCCTCGATCGCGTCAGCGATAGCGACGACCTGTTCGTCGCCCTGTCGGACCGCGTGGAGCTCGACGGGCGCGCCGAGCGCACCGCGATCGGATTCGAGGCCGGTATCGCCGTTCGACACCTTCATCATTGTGGCGAAGGCCGAAAAGGCGTCGACCACCTCTTTGGACGAACGGTAGTTGCGCTTCAAACGGCCGCGTGCGCCGCCGTGGAAATCCTCCTTGCCGAAGCGGGCCGTGTTAAACGACGAAGCGCCCCGGAACCGATAGATCGACTGCTTGGCGTCGCCCACCACCCAGAGGTTCTCGCCCGTCGGGCAGATCGCCTCCAGAAGGCGAACACTGCTCCGGTTGACGTCTTGGTACTCGTCGACCAGCACATGGTCATAAGCGCCTTGAATGCTCGCCCGGACACCCGCGTCACTTTCGAGGAGCTGCACGGGCATCGACACGAGATCACCGAAATCGATGCAGTGGGCCCCGCGCTTGAGGCGTTCATAGGCGTCGTAGACCACGGCGACCTCCGCCGCCTTCTCGGCCTGGTCAATCTGATCACTGGTTGTCGCCCTCGCGTGCATCGCGGCCGCCAGGGCCGCGTACTCGTCAGCATCAACTACCTCGTCCTTGGCGCGCGAAATCGCCGAGAGAATATCGGCGATGTTGCGGGTCGGGTCGTAGAGGTCCTGGTAGTGCTTCAGGTGAAGCCGCGGAAACTCTTGCTCGAGCAGCTCAACAGCCTCGGTGCGGTCCATCATCCGCGGCTCGTTTGGAAGGCCGAGCTGGGGCGCAAAGCGCCGCACAATGTCTAGGCCAAAGGCGTGGAACGTGCCCATCCACATTGCAGCGGCCGCTTCGGGGTTCTTGCGCGCGATCCGCTCGGTCATCTCCCCGGCGGCCTTGTTGGAGAAGGTCAAGACGAGGATGCGTCGAGGATCGACCCCGTCCGCGAGAAGGCCCTCGATGCGGCCCGTCAGCGTTTGGGTCTTGCCGGTGCCCGGGCCGGCCTCAAGCAGATAGGCGCCGCCCCGATGCTTGGCCGCTGCGCCTTGCAGGTTGTTGAGCGGCCGCTCGACGTGCGGCTTCTCAGCGATCAGGGGTTCGATCGGCAGCAGCAATGCGTCGAGCAGTTGCTGTGAGACGACATCGATGGGCGCCCTCATCTGCGCTGCGATCTGCGACGCGGTCTGCCCCTCCTCGACGTGAAGTCGCCGCACGAGGGCCCGTGGCAGCAGGAACTCTCGCGCGAAGAGGTCCATCTGGACCTCGCGACGCTGATGGCGACCATAGTCGACCACCCGATCGAAGCCGACCGGAGACGGTTCGGACGGGCGGACCGGGTCGATCTCGTTTACGGTCACCGGTCCGGCTTCGTCACCAAGCTCGACGTGGCCCAGTTCATGGGCGACGAGGAACGCCTGCTCGAATTCCGAGCCGATGTTCTCGTGGATAATCAGGCCATCGGCGGGAACATATGTCGCCCGACCGCCGTCGAGGATGCCGGCCCCCGGGTTCGCCTTTTCGACGTCGAGCCCGCGACGCTTGGCTTCAGCGAGCGTGAACGCATAGGGCTGCCGTGGGTCTTTGCCGGTTGCAACTGCTTGCTCGTGCAGATCGGCGGCCCGGCGTCGGCCAAGTTCGGCGGCGTCCATCCTAGTCGACGTCCGCCAAAAGCCGAGCCCGGTCGTCGTCCGAAACGCCCGCATCGATCAATACGCGCTCGAACGACAGCTGCACAGCCGCGGCCGGCTGTGCGTCGGCCCGGTAGCTACGGGCGAACGCGGCCGCGGGCGGCGGCGATAGCCAGGCGAAAAGGTCGTCGGCCGAGATCGAGAGCACTCCGGCGAACCGCCGCATGAAGCCACGCGGAACCGAGGCCGGCTGGATTCGACGTTCGCGGAACGAGGTCACGACCTGGCGCGGAATGCCCATTTCGACCGCGATCTCGCGACTACGGGTGGGCGAGAGCGCCCCGAACGGGTCGGCCGCTGATTTCGGTTGGGCGGCGGCGTGCTTCAGCCAACCGGCGTCGATCATGGCCACGTCCGCGGCCGAGAACTCGTTCTCCGGCGGCCGCGCCTGCATGAGCTCGCGCGACAGGTCGATCAGTTCGCCAGCGTACTGCGGATACATGGTCAGATAGCGATCGAGGGTCACCTTTGCGTGGGTTTCTTCCATCGCGAACGCGTCGAGGACGTCTTCAAGCCGGTCAGCGTTTGGATCGGTCATTGGTCGTCTCCTTCGATCAGCACCCTACGCAGCGTCTTTATTGCCCGGTCGCGGTAGTTCCAGATCGTTTTCGGCGACTTTTTCAGGGCCGTGCAGATCGTGATGACGTCCGGGTCCTCGGAATGGATTTGATATCCTAGCATAAGCATTTGGATTGTCCTGCTTTGTTCTGGTGGCAGGGTCTCAATCGCCGCGTCCAGCCGCAACCGGAAAGCTTCGTTGTCGATTTCCATCCCTTCGAACGGATTGGTGCTCCCCGCCGCCTGTTCGATCTCCGGGCTCACCTCGCCGCTGTCGTCTTCATAGGTGAGCGGCTGACTGCGGTTTTCGTCGCGCCAAGCTTGCCTCTGCGCGTCTTGCCGCAGGCGCTTGAGCGCCATGTCGAACCGGATTTCGAAGAAATCGAGCCGCTCGTCATAAACTTGGCGATCGCCCGCGAGCATTTCGACGAAACGGCCATAAACCTTCTCGCGGACACGTTCCCGCGTCAGCGAGCGCGACGCGCCGTCGGCGGTGTCCGCAATCGGCAGAGCGCGCAGCACCCGGGCGGCTAGGACCTTGTAAAGCCGCTCGAACCATGCGTCCGAATTGTCAGCCCGGCTCGCTCGAACAAAATAGGTCAGGCACTCGGTGGGGATATATCCAGCGTCGTCGCGCGCTCGGATTTGGGCGCGAGCGAGAAGCTCGTCGCGCGAGAGGCTCTCCAGCGTCTGCAGCAACGCCTCGATCTTCGCGGGCCGGCGGTATCGCGATTTGTCCGGTTTATGCTTCCTCAGCGCTATGACCAAATCCACCCTCCGCTCCTTACGGGTTCCCACCATCGCCCGCGCGGAGGCGACAGGCGTCATTCATCTGTCGGGCAGAGCCATTTCAGCCGTCCCTAGAAAGTAATCGGCAACCACAGATCGAACAGGTAACCCTCGTGTCGAATATTTAGGTAGGAAGAAAGACTACGCGCTCAAGATGTAGTTTGACCATATCACATCGTGCGACCGGCCACACCGCTACGGTACAACGCAATTGCGCGCACAACCGCTAGGGTCAGGACTCGTTCTGGCTTTGACGATCAATGAGTCTGGAGCCTAACCATCAAGAAGTCGGGCGCTATGGTCACTACATGTCCGCTTCGGCCGCCGTGGCCCGTTGGCACCAACTATCGGCATGACCGCTTTCCATCCGACCTGCACGCCCGGCGGCAGCGCAGTTGGGGGCCGCTTCCCGCCCATTTCTGCTACCCTTCGGCCACTTCCCGCTGGACTTCGTCCGCCCTGCAAGCGGTAATCGAGTTGTATTGGCGCGCTGAGACCGCGCGCCGCTGCCGCCCGGATGTCCGGGCTTTGCCTGGTAGAAAGGCCGGAATGGATCCGGCCCGAACCAGGAGGCCGATCATGGCAAAGAAGCCTACCAAAACGACCGACAGCACCGAGGCCGCCAGCACGCCGCCCGCGCTGGGACCTGCCGTCCGCCCGGAAAGCAAGAAGGCGCGGCTGATCGGCATGCTGCGCCAGCCGGATGGCAGCACGATTGCCGCGATCAGCGCGGCGCTCGGCTGGCAAGCCCATACGACCCGTGCTGCGATCACCGGGCTGCGCAAGGCGGGTCATGCGATCGAGACGGCCAAGCCTGTGGATGGCAGCAGCGGGCTGATCTACCGCGTCGCCTCCAAAACCAACGAACAGGCTGATGGGGTGGTTGGGACCGGGGCCGCGCAATGAACGCGGGAATGAGCGTGATCGTTTCTCTGGTTAACGCAAAGGAGCTGCCCGCAACCCTGGCCTCGCTTGAGATCGCCGACCGTGCCGACCTGCTCGATCTCTGGGGCAACCTGATCGGATCACCGGCCCCGAAAAACCTCTCGGCTCCCTTCCTGCGCCGGGCGCTGGCGTTTGAACTGCAATGCCGGGCTCACGGAGGTCCCAAGGCCCGAACGTTTGAAGACCTGAGCCGCATCGCCGCGGGTAGCGCGTCACATGCGTCGGTTGGCACCCGGCTGCGCCCCGGCGCGAAGCTGGTGCGGGAATGGCAGGGCAGGACCTGGACGGTCGAGGTGATCGAGGGGGGATTCCTGATGGGGGGCGAGCGCTATGCCTCTCTCTCGGCCCTCGCCCGGAAGATCACGGGGGCTCGCTGGTCAGGGCCCCGGTTCTTCGGGCTGACCGAGGAGGCCCGGGCGGACGATGGGCCTGCCGCATCCTCGCGTCGCAGCAGGGCGGCCTGAGATGGCGCGCCGGATCCGCTGTGCGATCTATACCCGCAAATCCTCCGAAGAAGGACTGGACCAGGATTTCAACTCGCTCGATGCGCAGGCCGAGGCCTGTGCCGCCTATGTCACCAGCCAGAAGGCGGAGGGCTGGGTTCTGGTCCCGACCCGCTACGATGACGGCGGCCTCTCCGGGGGCACGCTGGAGCGGCCGTCGCTGCAGCGGCTGCTCACGGATATCGAGGCGGGGCTTGTCGACCAGATCGTCGTCTACAAGATCGACCGGCTGACCCGGTCGCTCTCCGACTTCGCCAAGATCGTCGATCGGCTCGATGCGGCCGGCGCCTCCTTCGTCTCGGTCACCCAAGCCTTCAACACCGCCACGAGCATGGGCCGGCTGACGCTGAATATGCTCCTTTCCTTCGCCCAGTTCGAGCGCGAGGTGACGGCGGAACGGATCCGCGACAAGATTGCCGCCTCGAAGAAGAAGGGGCTCTGGATGGGCGGGAGCGTGCCCTTCGGCTACCAGCCTGACGGTCGCAGCCTGAAGATTGACGAGGCGGAGGCGCCGATCATCCGCCATATCCATGACCTCTATCGCCAGCTTGGCTCGGTCCGGGCGGTCGCAGATGAGGCCGGGGACCTCGGTTATCGGACACGGGCGCGGCCGTCGGTCTCGGGCAGCCGAAGCGGCGGGACGCCCTTCAGTCGCGGCCATGTCTATCAGATCCTGACAAACCCGATTTATGCGGGCCGTATCCGCCATCGCGACAAGGTCTATCCGGGTCAACATCCGGCGATCATTGAGCCCGCCGCCTGGGACGCGCTGCAGGAACGCCTCAGCACCGAGGCTGCCCGCAGCCGCAGTCGGTCGAATGCGGCCGAACGCTCGCCCCTCGTCGGCAAGCTCTTCGACGAGACCGGCGACCGGCTGACCCCGAGCCATTCCCGCAAGAATGGCAAGCGCCTGCGCTACTACATCTCGCGCAGGCTGGTCACCGACGAGCGCCAGAAACATCCCGACGCCTGGCGGCTGCCGGCCCGCGATCTTGAGACCGGCATCGCCCGCATCCTGCGGGATCACCTGATGAAGCCCACCGTGCTCACCGAACTGGTCCGCGATCTGTCGGCCACCGAGATTCCCGGACTGCAGGAGAAGCTGCGGCATCTGGCGAGCGACTGCGACCCGGAGGGCAGCGCCGACGTCTGGGCGCCGCTGTTGCGCCGGGCCGATCTCCAGCAGGGCAGCATTCTCCTGCGGCTCGACCGCAAGGCTCTGGCGGAACGGCTCTGTATCGCAGCGGACCGCATCGACAGCGCCGCACGACGGATCAGCGCCTCCTTCCAGATGCAGCGCCGCGGCGTCGAGGCCCGCATCATCCTCGGTGCCGCCGTGCCGCAGGTCGATCCGGTCTTGGCGAAGAACATCCTGGCGGCACAGCGCTGGTATGCGGCCATCAAGGCCGGCACCTCCTTCGGCGACCTCGCCACCAAAGAGAAGACCACCACCAGCCGCATCCAGCAGATGATCGGCCTCGCCTTCCTCGCGCCGGATCTTCTCGATCAAATCGCGGCAGGCCGCCAGCCCGTTGCCTTCACTTCGGAATGGGTCAAGCGGCGGCAGATGCCGGCGGACTGGGATCTGCAGCGGCAGATCGTCGGCGGGCTTTGATCCTCGGAAGCGTGGCGGTCGGGAATGCTCGCCGGCGCGTTCCAATCTCAGGGTGCATCACCAGCATGCTCTGAGCCTTGTATCTTTTACGAGGTTTGGCACCTTTGCGACAGTTCCGTGATCGCAACACCACCCCTTCGGACTGCCGCGTCAGCTTCGAATTGGCCCAAAGTCAAATCCAACGACAAAAGCCGCGGCAGAAAACCGTATCGCGCCAAGTGCCAAACAGAGACTCGCGCCATTCTGGGCGACTATTTTGCCTGCAATTTCAAGTCTCTAGGGGGCGACGTGGCCTGCAAGCCACGGAAATCACGCGCCAATGCGCGAGGCATAAAATCGTTCAATATCAATGATTTATATGGTGGCGGACAGAGAGGGATTCGAACCCTCGAGACGGTTCCCCGCCTACACACT
>CAZORV010000108.1:0-10881 GCA_964582215.1 uncultured Frigidibacter sp. | reverse complement strand
CTCGACATGCTGATGGTCTGCCACCATCTTGACCGGTCGATCCCCGAGGACGTCGCCTTTGCCGAAAGCCGCATCCGCCGCGAGACGATCGCCGCCGAGGATATCCTGCACGACCTCGGGGCCTTTTCGATCATCTCGTCCGACAGTCAGGCGATGGGCCGGGTCGGCGAGGTGATCACCCGCACATGGCAGACCGCCCACAAGATGCGCGTCCAGCGCGGCCGCCTGTCGGGCGAGGCGGGGCAGAACGACAATCTCAGGGCGCGGCGCTACGTGGCGAAATACACGATCAACCCGGCCATCGCCCATGGCATCGCCCGCCATGTCGGCAGCGTCGAGGCCGGCAAGCGCGCCGATCTGGTGCTCTGGTCGCCGGCGTTCTTCGGGGCCAAGCCCGACATGGTGCTGATCGGCGGGATGATCAGTGTGGCGCAGATGGGCGACCCCAACGGCTCGATCCCGGTGCAGCCGATGTACAGCCGCCCGATGTTCGGCGCGCTTGGCCGCGCGCGCGAGGCTTCGGCGGTGACCTTCGTGTCGCAGGCGGCCGAGGCTGACGGGGTCAGGGCGCGGCTCGGGCTTGGCAAAGAGGTGGTCGCGGTCGGGGGGACACGGCGCATCGGCAAGGCCGACATGATCCTGAACAGCGCGACACCGCTGATCGAGGTGAACCCCGAAACCTACGAGGTCCGCGCCGATGGCGAACTTCTGACCTGCGAACCGGCCGCCGTCCTGCCGCTGGCGCAGCGCTATTTCCTGTTCTGAGGCTGCGGATGAGCTTTTGTGGCAAGATCGCCCGCAAGGGGCACTGGACGGGTCATGCGGAGAGCGTTGTCCTGGACTATGACGCGCGGTTCCTGCGGCGCAAACGCCTGGTCACCGATGCGGGCGAGGGGTTTCTGGTCGACCTGCCCGAGACCGTCAGCCTGGACGAGGGCGACGCCTTTATCCTGTCTGACGGGCGGCAGGTCGCGGTGCGGGCGGCGGTCGAGCCGGTCGTGGTGATCCGGGGCGATCTGCCGCGGCTGGCCTGGCATATCGGCAACCGCCACACGCCGTGCGAGATCGCCGCCGACCATCTGGTCATCCGCCGCGATCACGTGATCGAGGCGATGCTGACCCAGCTTGGCGCCACGACAACGCTGGCGCTGCGGCCCTTCCGGCCCGAGGGCGGGGCCTATGGTTTCGGCCGGACGATGGGCCATTCCCATGGCTGACCCCGCCCACCGGCTTTTGGCGGTGCAATGGCTGGCGGCCAGCTTTCCGGTTGGCGGCTTTGCCTATTCGCAGGGGCTGGAACAGGCGATTGCGGCGGGCGAGGTGGCCAGCCCCGCCGCTGTCGAACGCTGGTGCGAGGATGTGCTTTTGCTCGGCTCCGCGCGGTCGGATGCGATCTTCGTCTGTCTGGCCCGGGCGGGCGACATGGCCCTGGCCGACCTGAACGCGCTGGCGCTGGCCTTTGCCGGGTCGGCCGAGCGGCGGGCCGAGCTTGCCGATCAGGGCGCGGCCTTTGCGGCGGCGGTCGCGCGGGCCGGGGGGCCGGTCCTGCCGCCCCTTGCCTATCCGGTTGCGGTCGGGGCGGCGGTGCGGGGGCTTGACCTGCCCGCGCCCGAGATCGCCGCGCTGTTCCTTCAGGCGGTGATGGCGCAATTGTTGCAGGCGGCGGTCAGGTTCCTGCCGCTGGGCCAGTCTGACGCCCAGGCCATTCAGGCCCGGCTGGCACCCGCAATCGTCGCCACGGCCGCCGGATGCGCCGTCGCGGGGCCCGATGACATGGGCAGCGCCTGCCCGCGCGCCGACTTTCTGCAGATGCGCCACGAAACCCTGGCTGTAAGGATCTTCCGCTCATGAAAAGCCGCAATGGCCCCTTGCGTGTCGGGATCGGCGGCCCGGTCGGCGCGGGCAAGACGACGCTGACCGAAAAGCTTTGTGCCGCCATGGCCGGGCGCTGTTCGATGGCGGTGGTGACGAACGACATCTACACGCGCGAGGATGCCGATTATCTGGTGCGCGCCCAGGTCTTGCCCGAGGCGCGGATCCGCGGGGTCGAGACCGGCGGCTGCCCCCATACCGCGATCCGCGAGGATGCCTCGATCAACCTTGCGGCCATTGCTGACCTGAACCGCGCCTTCCCCGACCTTGACCTGATCCTGATCGAATCCGGCGGCGACAATCTGGCGGCGACCTTCAGCCCCGAACTGGCCGACCTGACGATCTATGTCATCGACACGGCCGCCGGTCAGGACATTCCCCGCAAGCGCGGGCCGGGGCTGGCGCGGTCGGATCTTCTGGTGGTGAACAAGACCGACCTTGCCCCCCATGTCGGCGTCGACCTGGCGCTTCTGGCCGCCGACACCGCCGCCGCACGCGGCGCGCGCCCCTATGTCATGGCGCGCCTGAGGCAGGGCGAGGGGGTGGCGGCCATCGTGGCCTTTCTGGAAGAGGCAGGCGGGCTGGCGGTCTGAGACCGGGCGCGGCGCCCTGCCGGCAGTGCCGGGGCCGCGCGGCCCGTCCCGTTCGGGGAACACAGCGCTTCAATCGGCGGCAGAGATGCTTTAGCCTGCCGGAAAATAAGGCCGAGCATCCCGTGACATACCGCCCCAGAATCTTCGACTGCTTCACCTTTTTCAACGAGCTTGACCTTCTCGAACTCCGCCTGAACGAGCTGGCCGGGGTTGTCGACTTCTTTGTCCTGTCCGAGGCGACCCAGACCTTTACCGGCAAGCCCAAGGCCCTGGTCTTTGCCGAGAACAAGGCCCGGTTTGCCCGGTTCCTGCCGCAGATCATCCATGTCGTCGTCGATGACTTTCCGCAGACCGACATCAGCTGGACGCGCGAGATCTGGCAGCGCGACCGGGTGACGAAGGGGCTGCAGGACGCCGATCCGCGCGACATCCTGCTTTTGTCCGACGTCGACGAGGTGCCGCGCGCCACTGCCCTTGCCACGCTCAGGACCAACCCTCCGGCGCGGGGCGAGGTGGTCTGTTTCGGGCTCGACTGGTTCGCCTATTTCCTGAATGTCCGGCTGAAGGAAAAGTGGATCCGCCTCGGGCCGCGCGCGATCCGGGTCGGCAGCCTGGCGACGATCGACGGGCTGCGCGGCGTCTATGCCCCGGCGGACAGCTTTCTTCGCGACGCGGTGCGCTGGCTCAAGGCCTGCCGGCGGATGCGCTGGCCGGTCAGGCGGCGCGTGGTCCGGGATGCGGGCTGGCATTTCAGCTGGCTTGGCGGGGCCGAGGCGGTGGCGGCCAAGGGCAGCTCGATCAGCGAACATTCGCATGTTCCCTCGGGCGACAAGACCATCGACTGGGCGGCCGAGCGGATCAGGGGCCAGCTTGGCGCCGTCGGCAGCTACGACCTTGTGCCGCTGGACGACAGCTTTCCGCAGTTCGTCCGCGACAACCCCGGGATGTTCGCGCGCTATTTTTACGCCGGATAACGTCCCCGGCCCATCAGCCGGGCGACATCCAGCATGCGGTTGGAAAAGCCCCATTCATTGTCGTACCAGCCGAACACCCGCGTCAGCCCGCCCGCCGTGACGCGGGTCTCGGGCAGGGCCATGACGATGCTTTCGGCCCGCGCCCTGAGGTCGGACGAGACCAGCGGCCGGTCGGTGGTGCCGATCACGCCACCGGCGGCGGCCAGCGCCCGGTTGACGGTGGCCACGTCGGGCCGCGCCGTCAGCATCAGCGTCAGGTCGACCGCCGAGACCGAGGCGACCGGCACCCGGACGGCAGCCCCGGCGATGCGGCCCGCAAGGTCGGGCAGGACCAGATCCAGCAGCTTTTGCGCCGAGGTGGTGGTCGGCACGATCGACAGGGCGGCGGCGCGGCTTCGGGCGAAATCGGCGGCGGCGGCGTCGATGGTGGGCTGGCTGCCGGTGTAGCAGTGGATCGTCGTCATCCAGCCGGTTTCGATCCCGAAGGCCCGGTCCAGCAGCCGGGCCAGCGGCGCCAGCGCGTTCGTGGTGCAAGAGGCGTTCGAGACGATCCGCTGGCCGGGCCTGAGGCCGGCCTCGTTCGCGCCGAGGACGACGGTATAATCGGCACTGGCCGAGGGGCCGGACACCAGCACCCGCGCCGCCCCGGCCCGCAACGCGGCGGCAGCATCGGCGCGGCCGGTGCATTCCATCACCAGATCAATGCCGCCAAGGTCAAGCGTCGCCAGATCGGCGGCGCCGGTCAGCCGGATGCGGCGGCCGTTGACGACAAGGTCGTCTCCGTCAAGCCGGACCTCGCCCCGGAACGGGCCGAATGTGCTGTCATATTCAAAGAGATAGGCGGCCATCTCGGGCCGGGCGATGTCGTTGATCCGGACGATCTCGATATCGTCATGACCGCCCTGCAGCGCGGCGCGCAGAACCGAACGGCCGATCCGCCCGAATCCGTTGATCGCCACCTTCATCGGTCAGCCTCCCCCCGGTCAGCCGATGCGCGCGCGGGCGCGGGCCAGACAGGCGCGCAAGGCGGCCTCGGCGCGGGCGCTGTCGGCGGCCTCGGCATAGCAGCGAAGCTCGGGCGCGTTGCCCGAGGGGCGAAGGTGCAGGATCAGCCCGTCGGCAAAGGTGACGCGCAGGCCGTCGGTCAGATCGACCCCCGCCTCGGGCCCGAAACCGTCAAAGAACCCGGCCCGTGCCGCCGGGTCGGCGGTCAGGGTTGCGACCAGCGCCAGCGACCGTTCGGTCGCCACATCCTCCAGCCGGTCCGAGGCGGTCCGCCGGGCGGGCAGGCTGTCCACCAGCGCCGCGACCGACAGGCCGCGCGCCCGCGCCATGGTCAGGACCGACAGGATCGGCAGGAACCCGTCGCGGGTCAGAAGCGGGGTCAGCGTCCGGCCGTTCCTTGCGACCGGAAAGCCCAGAAGGAAGCCGCCGTTGGCCTCGTATCCGGCCGGGCGGCAGGGGGTGCCGGTGGCCGCCTCGATCCCGGCGATGACGAAGGGCGAGCCGATTTTGGTCCGCAGGACGCGGGCAAAGGCGCCGGTCGCCTCGGCCATGCTGTTGGACGAGACCGGCGTGACGACAAGGTCGGCGCCAAGGTCGATGGCCGTCAGCACCCCCAGAATGTCGCCGGCCACAACCTCGCCCGCCGCGTCGGTCAGAAGCGGGCGGTCGGCGTCGCCGTCGGCCGAGATGATCGCATCAAGCCGATGGTCCTGCGCCCAGCCGCGCAAAAGGCCGCGGGTCTCGGCCGACACGGCCTCGGTGTCGACGGGGATGAAGCTGTCGGACCGGCCCAGCGGCAGTGCGGTGGCGCCAAGCCCGGTGACGGCCTGGACCAGAAGGTCGCGGCCGACCGACGAATGCTGATAGACGCCGATCCGCAGCCCGGCCAGCGCCCCCGGCGCGAAAAACCCGGTGTAGCGTTGCAGATAGGCAAGATCGGCGCCGGCCTCACCCCGTTTTTCGGCCGCTGCGGAACCGGCGCCCCGGCCCAGATGGCCAAGGATCGCGGCCTCGTCTGCCTTGGTGATCTCGCCCCGGGCGCTGTAGAATTTCAGCCCGTTGCGGTCGGCCGGAATATGGCTGCCCGTCACCATCACCGAGGGCCAGCCGCGCGCCAGTGCCGCCAGCGCCAGCGCCGGTGTCGGCAGTTCGCCCAGATCGACGACCGGCAGGCCGGTGCCAAGCGCCGCCGCCGCAACCGCCGCCGCGATGCGCGGAGACGAGGGGCGCAGATCGCGGCCGATCATCAGGCCGGGCGCATCCCCCATCGCCGCCAGAAAGGCCCGCGTATAGTCGGCGCAAAGCCCGTCGGTCAGTTCGCTGACCAGCCCGCGCAACCCGCTTGTGCCGAATTTGGGTGCCATCACCCGCCCTTTCCTGCCGCCCGTTCCTGTCGTCGGCGGGCAAGCTAGCGGGCAATTCGGCGATGCGAAAGGGGCCGTCCGCCGTGACCGCCCGGCCCCGGCGCGATAATCGCCGCCGAATGCGGCAATTGTTCGGTGTGCTCCGAAAATCGCCGCGGTCGGCGGTGCTGCATGGTTGAGAAAAGCCCCGCGCCCGCATAGGGTTGCGCCGCCGGACCGCGAAGGCGTGGCCGGGACAGGACATTTTTGCAGACCCGCATGGCGGCCCGGCCTTGTCCGGCGACAGGCGCCCGGGGGGGGGGCCGGGCGAAGGCCCGAAGGAAAGGACGAACGAGATGGCAGTGACGATCAGGCCGGTGATCCTGTCGGGCGGAACCGGAACCCGGCTTTGGCCGGTCTCGCGCGAGGGGATGGCAAAGCAGCTTTTGCCGCTGACCGGCGATCTGACGATGCTGCAGACGACGCTGGCGCGGGTGAACGGGGCCGAAGGGTTCAGCGATCCGATGATTGTCGGATCGCATGCGGTGCGGTTCGTGCTGAAAGAGCAGGCCGAAAAGGTGGCGCCCGGCGCGATGCTGGTGCTGGAACCCGCCCGCCGCGACACGATGGCCGCCGTCCTTCTGGCCGCGACCATCGCCGCGCGGCGCGACCCTGACGAGGTTCTGGCCGTCATGCCCTCGGACCATATGATCATGGGGGACGAGGCCTTTCGTTCGGCGGTCCGCACGGCGGCGGCCAAGGCGCAGGCGGGCGGCGTCGTGATCATCGGGGTCGAGCCGACCGAACCCGCCACCGGCTACGGCTATATCCGCCGCGGGGCCGAGGCCGGGGCGGGCGTCTACAAGGTGGCGCGGTTCGTCGAGAAACCCGATGCGGCGACGGCGGCCGGCCTGATCAAGGAGGGCTGTTTGTGGAACGCCGGCCTCTTCGTCTTCCGCGCGGGCTGGCTGGTCGAGGCGATGGACCGGCTTTACCCCGACGATGTGGCGCGCATGGCCGAAGCGGTGGAACAGATGGTCCCCGACCTGGGCATGTATGTGCCGGGCGCCGCCTTCGCCGGGGTCACGGCGATTTCGTTTGACCATGCGTTCATGGAAAAGACCGACGCGGCCTTTGTCGTGCCGGCGGCCTTCAGCTGGTCGGACGTGGGCGACTGGAATGCCCTGTGGAAAGTGGCGGCCAAGGATGATCACGGCAATGCGCTGAAGGGCGATGTCATGGTGCGGGGCGCGCGCGGCAACCTGATCCGGGCCGAAAGCCGCACGGTCTGCGCGCTGGGGGTCGAGGATCTGACCATCGTCGAAACCGCCGACGCGGTTCTGGTGACGACGCGCGACCGTGCGCAAGAGGTCAAGGGTCTGGTCGATGCGCTGAAGGCCGACGGGCGGCCGGTCGCGACCGAGCATCTGCGCAATCACCGGCCCTGGGGCTGGTATCAGACCATGGATCTGGGCGAGCGGTTCCGGGTCAAGCGGATCGTGGTCAAGCCCGGCGCCAAGCTGTCGTTGCAGCGCCATCATCACCGCGCCGAACATTGGGTCGTGGTGCGCGGCACCGCCGAGGTGACGATCGACAGCACGATCCGCATCCTGCATGAAAACGAAAGCGTCTATATCCGCATCGGCGCCGTCCACCGTCTGGCCAACCCCGGCAAGATCCCGGTCGAGATCATCGAGGTCCAGACCGGCACCTATCTTGAGGAAGACGATATCGAACGGATCGAGGATGAGTTCGGGCGGACCTGACGGTCGGGCCGGTTCCGGGGGGCATTGATGGCAGAGGCGGCGCTGGCGGGGCGACAGGTGCTGGTGACCGGCGCCACCGGCTTCATCGGGCGGCGGCTGGTTCCGGCGCTGATCGCGGCGGGGGCTGCGGTCACGGTCCTGTGCCGGTCGCGCCCCGGCGCCGATTTCGCGGGCCTGCCGGTGCGGGTCCTGCGCGGCGCGCTGACCGATGCCGCGGCGGTCGGGGCGGCGGTTGCCGGGCAGGACGTGATCTTCAACCTCGCCTACGATGTCCGCGCGCCGGGGTCGGCCAATGTCGCCGCCGCCGGGTGCCTGTTCGCGGCGGCCGAGGCGGCGGCACGGGCGCGGATCGTGCATCTGAGCTCGATCGTCGTCTATGACGGCTGGCCGGGCGGCGCGCTGACCGAGGCGTCACCTTGCGACCGGCCGGGCGGCGGCGCCTACCGTCAGGCCAAGATCGCCATCGAACACCGTCTGGCCACCGGCACGCGACCCGCCGTCATCCTGCAGCCAACCATCGTCTGGGGCCCGGGGTCCGGCCTCTGGACCGACCGGTTCGCCGACGCGCTTTTGTCCGGATCGGTGGCCGTGCCCGTGCCCGAGGGGCTGTGTCAGGGCGTCTTTGTCGAGGATGTCGTGCAGGCCTGCCTTGGGGCGGCCAGCTTCACCGGGGCGGGGGCCCACCGGTTCATCATCAACGGTCCGGCGCCCTTCGGCTGGTCGGCGCTGCTGAACGGTTATGGCGCGATCCTTGGCCGGGGGCAGGTGCGGCCGGTGCCTGCCGATCAGTTGCGGCCCGCCACGGCGGCGGCCGACGCCCCGGAACGGCCGCCCTCGGCCGCCGCGCGGGTCAGCGCGCTTGGCCGCCGCATCCTTGGCCGCGCCCGGTTCGAGGCGCTGGTGGCATCGTGCAGGCAGATCGCCGGGCAGGTTGCGGGGCGGGTCGCCGGGCGGGGCGGCGCTGCCGGCGGCGAACTCAGGCCCGACGCCGCCATGTTCGCGATGATGGTGGCGCAAGGCCATTGCCCGCCCGATGCCGCCCGCCTGCGGCTGGGCTACCGGCCCGCCTATGATCTGGACAGGGGACTTGCGGCGACGGCCGGCTATCTGGTGGCGCGCGCCCGGGGCAGGGGCCGGGGCCGGGGCGAATCGCCCCGCTGATCCCGGCGGCCCGTTGCCGGTTGCGAAACATTGCCCACCGCCCGTTTCATTGTCCGCCGCATCACCGGTGTTCCGGTCGCGTCACCGGGGGAATCGGTGTAACCTGCCCCGGTCGCCGACAAAGCGCTTGGCCCTGCGGCCTTATCGGCGGATAGTCGTCCGAGATTTCGATTTTCCCTTTCGGACGGGCGCCCACCGGCCCCGTCCCGACCTGATGGAGCAACAGATGAGCGTCGGTCAGAAGATCAGTGCCGAGAATGCCGGCTGGACGTTCGGCAACAATGTGCCGGATACGTTTGTCGACCATATCAAACTGTCGGTCCCGCTTTATGAAAGCGGCCATGACCTGATCTGCCAGCTGTCGGACTTTTTCATCAAGAACGACAGCGTGATGTACGAGATCGGCACCTCGACGGGCGAGCTGATCCGCAAGCTGGCCGAGCATAACAAGCGCAAGACCGGCGCCCGCTGGATCGGCATCGACGTCGAGGCGGCGATGATCAAGGCGGCCGAGGCCCATTGCAAGGACGTGCCGAACATCTCGATCGTGCAGGGCGACGCCCGCCATATCGAGATGGAAAAGGCCGACATGATGGTCAGTTATTACACGATGCAGTTCGTGCCGCCGCGCTATCGGCAGGAATTGTTCGACAAGATCTACGAGACGCTGAACTGGGGCGGGGCGCTGGTGATGTTTGAAAAGGTCCGCGCACCCGACGCGCGCTTTCAGGACATGATCATGCAGCTGTACAACGATTTCAAAATCCACAACGGGTTTTCCGGTGAAGAGATCGTTGAAAAGTCGCGCAGCCTGAAGGGCGTGCTGGAACCGTTCTCGACGCAAGGCAACCTTGACCTGCTGGCGCGGGCCGGGTTCAGGGATGTGGTGACGGTGCAGAAATACCTTTGCTTTGAAGGGTTTCTGGCGATCAAGTGATCGGTTTCCTGAAGTGGAAATGAAAACCGGCGGGGCCATCGACCCCGCCGGTTTCGCATTTGCCGGTCGCCACCGGTCACCCCGGTCAGTGCGGTTTGACGGCGCGCACCAGCACCAGCATTTCAAAGTTGGGGTCGTGCGTGTCGAGTTCGGTCTTGTCGATCTCGGACGCCGCAAGGCCGTGCAGGTTGCAGATGCAGGTGAAGACATTGCCGACGGTCGAAACCTGGACATTCTCGCGCGGGAAATGCGCGTGGAACAGGCGGCGTTTCGACTGGGTGGTGAAATGCCAGTATTCGCCCCAGTCATCGACGCCTTCGCGCCGCGCCACCCGCGTCATCCCGTGCGAGGTGCAAAGCACGACGCCACCCGGTTTCAGCACGCGGGCCAGTGTGGCGATGGCCTTGTCGACCTCGAAGATCATCTGCAGGGTCTGGGTGATGATGATGCAGTCAAAGCTGTTGTCGGGAATGTGCGGCGCGTCGGTCAGGTCGGCGACGATCGTGGCCTCGGGGTTGCCCTCGACATAGCTCATCACGTCTTCCTTTGTGACGCCGGTGCCGAACTTGCGGATATAGGTCGCGTCGCCCATCTCGAGGACGCGGCCCCGGATATCGGCGGCGTTTCTGGCCAGGAATTCCTCGATATAATACCGCTCGATGGTCAGAAGGTCGCGGTCCTTGCCGAAGATGGCGCTGATCGGCGACAGCCGCCGGAGGCCGCCGAAATTGACCGAGCCGACCGGCACCGACTGCAGCTTGTAAAGGCGCTGCTGCTTGCGGATCCAGTTGCGGAGGCTTTCGGGCAGGACAATGGTGGCGGCGTCGCGCAACAGCTTTTCGAGGCGGGCAGCGGGCGTCATGGACAATCCTTCGGCGAATGGCGCTGACCCGATAAGGCGCGGGACGGGGCGAATGTCAAATGATCCGCGTGCGGGGCGGCGGCGGAACGGCCGTGGCCGGGCGCAAAGGGCAAAAATCCGGGTGCTGGCGCGCCCTTGTGTTCAGTTCGCGAACGATCAGCCGGGTCGGTGGGTCGGTGGGTCGGTGGCGGTCGCACCTGTCGCTCTATACCGCCCGGGCCTCCAGCCGTTCCGGCGCGGGTCTGCCTGTTCGACAGGCGCTGTCGTCGGCCGGCGGTTCCGGAAACCCGACACCGCCGCCCCGGTCGGCAAGGGCCTGTGACCCTGCCGTCCCGCGCCATTCCCACCCACACCGCCCGGTCGCCCAA
>CAZORV010000107.1:0-11152 GCA_964582215.1 uncultured Frigidibacter sp. | reverse complement strand
TTGAAGCTGACGAAGCCGAGCCAGGATGGAGCTTCGCAGCTTAACTCTGTGTTCGGCAGACTTGACTGCAGTGCGACGAAGGCAGGATGACCCTACGGATCGTGTCGTGGAACTGCGGAATGCGGGCGCATGACAAGGTGCCCAGCCTGTTATCCCTTCGCCCAGACTTGGTCATTCTTGCCGAGTGCGCCGAACCCGATGTGCTGAGGCGCAAGGCTCCGGAGTTCACATTTGCCGATTGCGAATGGTCTGGCACCAACCGGCACAAAGGCCTGGGCGTCTTCTCATTTGGCGGGCTCTCACTTCGGCGCCACGAGTCGTGGGATCGTCGCTTCCATATCTTTGTTCCTCTTGAGGTTCGAGGCACAGCAAGCATCAATCTGTTGGCGGTGTGGGCCTTCAATCGGCGCGTCCCGCCGGTTGTGACCCCGAATCCGCTAACAACTTCAGAGGCGGTAACCCACTATCGCCAGTTCCTCACGTATCGACCCAGCGTCGTCGCCGGTGACTTCAACGCGAGCGTGATTTGGGATACGCCCGGCAAAGCCAACCGGTTCGCTATCGTCGACGCTGCTCTTCGTGATGTCGGCCTTACAAGCGTCTACCACGAAAGCACCCGTGCGCCACTCGGCCAAGAGTCACAGGGCACGCTCTACTTCTTAAAGAATCGGAATAGGACCTACCACATCGACTACGTGTACGTGCCCCAATGGGTTGCGGCCGCAACGCGTATAGCGCTCGGGAAGCCTGATGAGTGGCTCCACCTGAGCGATCATGTTCCACTGATTGTTGACCTGGTTGCTCATGGGGATGCACATGAGGCGAAAGACGGCGCTGCCGAACAAGGAGTTGAAGCTGACGAAGCCCGGTAAACTTCGGAGCTTCGCAGCTTAACTCCAGTGTTGTGCGGACCTGTCGAGGAGCGACGAGGACACGACTGGCCCACTCGGCTGCATCCGGGCTAGAGTCTCCCGGTGCTGTTCACCAAGCGGCTACGCGATGGCGTCCGACGTGGCGACATCACGTGCAGCATTCGTATCTGGATGCGCCCTCACGTTGCTGTGGGTGGGCGGTACCGAATGGAAGAGGGTGAAATCGAGGTCGAATCAGTCCTGCCAATTCGACTTGACGACATCACTCCGGAACTGGCTCGCGCGTCCGGCTTCAAGGGCGTCGTTGATCTTCTCAAGGTCGCGAAGCACGGCAGGGGTGAGCAGGTCTATCTCGTGCGGTTCCACTACATCCGCCCTCAGCAGACCAAACCAGCCAAGCGCATCACCAATCGACCACGCAGGACAACGGTCGGCATGGCCAAGCAGAAGCGGCCACGGCGTGCGGGGTGGGCACGGGGCCGCACAACAAGGAGTTGAAGCTGACGAAGCCGAGCATAATGGAGCTTCGCAGCTTAACTCCAGTGTTGGGCCGACTTGGAGGTGGAGCATGAGGCTAACGGCAATCGCGGCTCTGCTCTGCGCGACAGCGCATGCTCAGGCTCCTGCCGTGGCAACGCCCGACCAAGACCTTGCTCGGTTCACCGAACTCGAGTCCCAATGGAACAATGCTCACCTTCAGGGCGACGCCGAGGCTCTCGACCGTCTCTGGGCTGACGAGCTCCGCGTCTTTGTTCCAAGGATGACGCCCATAGCGAAGCCGGAGGCGCTTGCGTTCTTTCGATCTGGGCGCATGAAGTTCTCCCGGTACGAGACGTCCGAATTGGGTGCTCGGGTTTACGGTGATACCGCTGTGGTCACCGGTCGCGTTCGGCGTGGGCGTGAACGTGCCGGACAGATGGTTGAGGATGACTGGCGCTTTACGAAGGTCTACGTGCGTACGGGAGGCGCTTGGCGCGTCGTGGCATATCACGCGTCAGAGACCGGTCCTTAGTGGGTCGAATCACGGTGCGGCCCAACAAAGAGTTGAAGCTGACGAAGCCGGCACGCGGAGCTTCGCAGCTTAACTCTGTGTTGGGCCGACATGACGCGGAGGGACGTGAGTGGCTAACGGCGCGTTTCCTCATTTCGTCTACGCGAAGATGTGGGAGGCGATTCAGCCAATGGCTCGCGGCGAGCGATACGAGGACCCGTTGCAAGCGGCCTTGGAAGCAGGGCACCTCGGCGACGTGTCGGGAGGCGGGTCGTCGATCGACAAGGAGTACGGCATTCAGTTTGTAGGTGTCGATATCGACCTGGCATCGCTTGACAGCCTCCATCTCGTGAAGCAGATCCTTGAGACCGCTGGTGCTCCAAGAGGCTCCGCGCTGGAGTTCGACCGTGATGGCGAGCAGACAGCGATCCCCTTCGGAGTAACCGAGCGACTCACCATCTGGCTCGATGGGATCACGCTACCTGACGAGATCTATAAGGACTACTCGACCGACGAGCTGGGCGATCTACTCATGGCGGCGATGGCCATTGATCCCACGTCTGAGATTCGTGGCTCTTGGCAGGGCCCACGAGAGACCTCGATCTACATCCATGGTGCTGACGCTGAAATGCTCTATCAGGCGATCGAACCGGTTCTCTTCACACGCCCGGACTGCCAGAATGCACGGGTTATCGTCCGAGACGGCAATCCGGCACTGAACCCTCGCGAGGTCCGAGTTCCGGTCCAAGGGGCGGGCGGCCCAACAAAGAGTTGAAGCTGACGAAGCCGAGCCAGAATGGAGCTTCGCAGCTTAACTCTGTGTTCGACGGACTGGTCCTAGGAGCACGAGGAGCTATCAAGGCTGATGATCTTCGTCTTCGTTGAGGACGGGACAGTCGAGGTCCTCGACCGACCAGAGGCCGCACTGCAGTACGAACCCCTCGACGTCGAAAGCGGCGTGTTCGTCTTCTATGACGAGGACGGTACGTGGCTGAGGCCGCGCTTCACAAGGCCCAATCGCCGCAGATTCTTCGGCGTCCTTCTCGAACAGGGATCGTTCGAGGTCGAGCGCTCTGATGCGCTAGACCCGGCCGTCGATCCGTTCGATGTTGCTCTTGCTGAAGCTCAGGCCCTAAAGCCCAACAAGTACTTTGCTACCCTCGATGCCATTCGACAGCACTTAGCATCCATGCGCGCCTCTCGGACGGGCCCGACGAGCTGAAATGGGTCTAAACTCGGCGCCGTCGAACAAAGAGTTGAAGCTGACGAAGCCGAGCATAATGGAGCTTCGCAGCTTAACTCTGTGTTGGGCAGACAGGTGGGAGATTCACGTGACGACAGTCCGGCCTCCAGGCGCGCATGGCCCCTGACAACACGGCCCGTAGCGTAAACTGTCCCGACCATGGCCACGTGCGGCCTGCCTTCGTGTGCCGCCATCTGTTTGAGCAACTGCTTCATCGAGAGTTCACCCCGATTGGCTTCCTGGAGCCTGATGCGCAGTCAGAAGAGCCGAATGGGTGGTGTCGCCAGTGCGACGCAGTCATGGGTCGTGAGCGCGGGTGGAACGATGCCTCCGAGGAGTTTGCCGGCGTCAAGCTCGTGTGCTCGGAGTGCTTTGCCCGAGTTCGAGCAGCGCAGCAAACCTTCGAGCAAGCCGAATGACCTATCGCGTCCCCTACGTCACGTCGAAGCCGCGTCAAGGCCTCGCGCAATCAAGCCGATTGCCACCGCTTGGTCGAAGAGAGCGACGAAGCTGCCCAACAAAGAGTTGAAGCTGACGAAGCCGGCGTTCGGAGCTTCGCAGCTTAACTCTGTGTTAGGCGGACCGTGGGGTAGGCATGGCTAGCGCGACTATCAAGCTGTTTCTCGTCCACGGTGATGCGAAGCGCCTGCGGACTGCCGAGCTATCCAATTGGACGGGAAAGGCCCTTGCTGGGCCCCGCAGTGAACTCGATGGCGTCACCGGTCGAGATGAAGCTGCAAAGTCAGGTGTCTACTTTCTCATCGGAACCGACTCGGATTCCGGAAGAACAGCTGTCTACGTTGGCGAAGCTGAGAGCATTCGCGACCGTCTGCGAGGGCATCTCGACAAGGATTGGTGGAATCATGTCGTCTTCTTCGTCAGTAAGGATGAGAACCTGACCAAGGCTCACATCCGATACCTAGAAGGCCGCTTGATCGAGCAGGCAAAGTCCGCCGGCAGGGCTGTCGTAATGAACGGCCAAGCGAGCGGCGCAAAGCTGCCGGAGTCCGATCGTGAGGACATGGAGATCTTCCTCGAGAGGGTGCATCAGCTGATGCCGGTCCTCGGTGCGGACGCCCTTGTGCCAGTTGGTCTACTGCCTGCGGGCGGCACTCAAGAGCAGGTCCTGATTTGCGAGATCAAGGGCCTCAAGGCGACTGGCCGTCCTGTCCCTAGTGGCTTCTTGGTCCTCAAGGGTTCGCAGGCGGTTCTCAAGGAGCGCGCTTCAGCACACCAATACCCATACACCCTGGTGACCCGCAACAAGCTGATCGAGGACGGAACGCTGGCGAAGCAAGGCGATCACTACGTCTTTACGCGCGACGTCGAGTTCAGCAGCCCGAGTGCGGCAGCAACAGTCGTCCACGGCGGCTCCGCCAATGGCCTGCTGGCCTGGAAGACTCGGAGTGGGAAAACGCTGAAGGAACTCGAGGCCGCCTAACAAAGAGTTGAAGCTGACGAAGCGTGGCAAACTTCGGAGCTTCGCAGCTTAACTCTGTGTTCTGCGGACTCGTGCCGAGTGCGACGAGGCCACGCGTTGCGCGGTAGCCCGGTCGAGCAGTCCCACGGCGGAGGTCCAGCATGAAGGTGTTTCTCTCGGTCGTCGCTGTGCTGATGGTCCTGCTGGGCTCTGGGTGGCTCTTCTTTCCAGAGGCCATGCTCGCATCGTGGAGCGTTCAGTCTGACTCGGCCGGTGTCTACATGGCTCGACGCTACGGAGGACTTCTTTTCGGCTACGCAGCAATCCTCTGGCTCGCCAGGGGTGCCGCTGCTTCAGCAGCTCGGGCAGCCATCCTCGGGGGCGGTGGCTTCGTCACGGCACTCGTGACGTTGCTCAGCCTACTCGGCGTTGTGAGGGGTACCATTGGCCCTGCGGCGTGGGGCGCCGTTGTCATCGAGGCATTGCTGACAGGGGGCTTCCTCTACTACTTCATTGCAGAGCGTCGGCTGGTGCAACTCAAGACCTCTGGGTGAAATCGCGGCGCCGCAGAACAAGGAGTTGAAGCTGACGAAGCCCGGTCAACTTCGGAGCTTCGCAGCTTAACTCCAGTGTTGGGCGGACCAACCGCGAGGGACCGCGATGACCGACGATCAGCAAAGCGGTGCCCAAGTCGAGTATCGACCGTTGTCCCGGCGGCAAGTAGCTGAGCTCAGGGGCTACGTTGCCGCGGGCACAGCAATTGGCCGTGCTTTGTTGTTCGTCGCACCGGTGGGGATAGCGGCGCTCCTGCTCCGGGCTATCGTCAGGGCCGCTTCATCAGTGTTGCCCGCGCTGTCCCACCCCGCTTGGTGGATAGCGCCGACTTGCCTCCTGGGATGGTTTCTCTACCGAAGGTCGTCCCGATGGACGGGAGGCCCGGAGTTTCGGCGCCTGGTGCGTCGCGACTTGGCCAGCGGGCACCTGGCCTTTCACCGGGTCGAAGCGGTAGACGCAGTCGCGTTCGAGGAAGTCGCGGACAGTGGTCCGTGCTACATACTCCTCACGAAGGACGGACGAACACTCCTGTTTGATGGCCAATACCTGGAAGCCTACCGGCGACGGGGCTTCCCATGGACTTCCTTCGAGATCCGAGAAGCCCCAGCGTCGGGTGTGTTCTTCGGGCTTCGCAAAGCTGGCGAGCGCTTGAAGCCCTCTGCTGTTGTCCCCTCCTTGTCCTTCGGCGAGCGCAAGGCGCTTGGCAGCTTCAACAAGTCGTACCAGACCGTCGAGGTAGACTTTCCGGCGCTGAAAGAACGAGGCCGCCCAACAAGGAGTTGAAGCTGACGAAGCCGAGCATAATGGAGCTTCACAGCTTAACTCTGTGTTAGGCGGACAAGCTGAGGAGCGGAAGATGACGGCATCCGTCTTCGTCGGCACGAGCGTCGATGGCTTCATCGCACGACAGAACGGCGATCTCGACTGGCTGCCCACCGGCGGCGGAGAACCGCATGGTTACGACGAGTTCATCGCGACCATCGACACGATAGTCATAGGGCGGAAGACGTTCGAGACGGTCCTGGCCTTCGACACCTGGCCATACGGCAAGAAGCAAGTCGTGGTCCTGAGTAGCCACCGCGTGGATCTATCGGTGGCGCGTACCCGGGGGGGCATCGTGGAGCAAATGGGCGGTGAACCGGCCGAGATCGTGTCGACGCTCGCTGCTCGCGGGGTGCAGCACATCTACGTGGACGGCGGTGTCACGGTTCAACGATTCCTTCGCTCAGGCCTCATTCAGCGTCTCGTCATCACGCGTGTTCCGGTGTTAATCGGCGACGGGATTCCGCTGTTCGGAAGCCTGCCGAAGGACGTTCGACTTCGTCATATCGCGACGCGATCCTATCCAAGCGGCTTGGTCCAGAGCGAGTATGAAGTGGGAGCCGCCTAACAAGGAGTTGAAGCTGACGAAGCCCGGTAAACTTCGGAGCTTCGCAGCTTAACTCCAGTGTTGGACGGACTCTCGTAGGTGATCGCATGAGGCTCTCGGCGCTAGTGATCACGGCGCTGGTCGCCCTGACAGGGTGTTCCGACACATTTGAGGAGCGCTTCTCGTCCATGAACGACGTGAAGGCTCAGGGCATGGTTGCCCGCGGATGGATACCCTCAGGACTTCCTGCCGGAACGGAAGTCGTGGTTCGCTGGAACATCGATACCAACATGGTTCGCGGCAGGATGAGCGTGTCGACGGACCAGCTGCCTTCGCCGGGTAAGTCACTGACGGTGCCCGAGGCGGATTTACGCCTGCCATTCCATGGGCGTGGGAGCGTCACGCCAAACTGGTGGCCCAGAGAACTGAGCCCGCCGGGTCCCACCGGCGAACTGAGAGCCGCCGGCTGGGATCTGTTCATCGTTCAGGGTGAGCGCTCAGGCTACGTAGCCGTACGACGTGCCGAATCGAGGCTCTACTTTTGGAGCGAAGGGTCGTAGGATTCACCACGCCGTCCAACAAAGAGTTGAAGCTGACAAAGCCGAGCATAATGGAGCTTTGCAGCTTAACTCTGTGTTCGACGCACTTCTCGCGGGTAGACGAAGGCGCTTAACAGCCGGGCGTGTCACGGCGCGAGCGTCTGTCTGACGGAGCAGGCTGCGACGCCCCTCCGCTTCACGGATGTTGGCCCTGATCCTCTGCGCGCAACACCCGCGCGTTCAACGGAGGGTGTTACGGCGTTTTCGTTGCGCGGGTCCTTGATCACGGCGAGAAGCGTCGCTCGCTGAAGGTGGTCGTCCGTGATCTGGTTGCCTTCAGGGCCCTCTCGGTGTTCCGCGTTGTCTGAAGCATCGTGCGTCTACGGATCAGGGGGCGTCGCAGCACTGCCGGCCTTGTTGCCTCACGAAGCGCCGTGCCACGCCCTCGATGGTCGCGTAGGCGATGCTGTTGAGAGGAATCGGAGTTACGATCTGGCCCAGGTGAGGAGTGCTGGCGCCGTGATGGTCGCAGGAATCACCGCGGCGTCGAACAAGGAGTTGAAGCAGACGAGCGCGTGCCCGAGCTTCGCTCGGGCACCGGGCGCTTCCGCGCCCTCGCGCTCGCAGCTTAACTCCAGTGTTCGACGGACTGTGGCGGGAACACGATCCCTACGGCGGACAGCCCACACACAGGCAGGCGCATCCGCGTGGCGGGTTCGTCGATGTGTCCTTCTCAATAAACGCGACGCCGTAGGTGAGGTCGAAGTACGGGTTGCCGTTCGGGGCGATGAGCACGGCGCCGCCTGGATCTGTCGGGGGATAGGCCGTTACTGTCACCCTCGCGGTGTTGCCGCTGACGGTCCCCCTGTAATCGGCGGCAATGGTGGACAATGTGCCCCGCACCAAGAACTCGCCCGCGCTGTCGGGATTGATCGGTTCCGAGATCTGCCCGGTCGACGAGCAGCAGAACTTCACGGCTGCGCCAGAGGTGCCAACGTCCATCTGTATGCCCAGGCCACCCCAAGTTCCGGTCTTCATCTCGGGGCTCTCTTCGCCGCAGGACCCGGCGGCGAGGATCAGTACGAGACTGAGAATGCGAGTTCGCGGCTGCATGGCCGCAGGGTACCATCCTGTGCAAGACGTTGGTTCGTGGAGCGACGAAGCCGTCGAACAAGGAGTTGAAGCTGACGAAGCGTGGCAAACTTCGGAGCTTCGCAGCTTAACTCCGGTGTTGTGCGGACCGCTGCGGAAGGGCGAGGTGGCCCATGACGCGTAGTGCGGTAGTGGCGTTGCTGGTCGGCGGCGTTCAAGCGGCGTCTCCTAGCGCACCGTCTCGCGGTGCTAGCCGTGCGACGGAATCTGCCGTAACCGTCGCCGTCGTTCGGCAGCAGATCCAGGAACACCTTGACCCCTCGGAACGCGCGCGCGGCACCGTCCTTTGCGTTGCGATTGATCCAGGTGGCGCGCCGCAAAGCCCAGGTCGAGAGGTTATGGCGCGACTTGCGGATGAGCCCTCGCTTCGCCGCGCGGCCGAGTGCGACGCGCGCCCCAAAGGCGCAGTCGAGGCTATGACCCTGCGGCCCGCGATCATCGTGACCGCAGGGCCCATGCAATGGATTTCGGCAGACGAAGTTTGGGTGACCGTACGCTACTTCCGGAGCGCTCAGCTGTCTGCAATACGAAAGTACCGTGTCGTGTTGGAACGAGAGGGTTGGGTGTCACTTGGGCCAATCCTTCTTGACGGTCCGGCTTAGCGCAGGGAGCGACGAGGCCGCACAACAAGGAGTTGAAGCTGACGAAGCCCGGCAAACTTCGGAGCTTCGCAGCTTAACTCCAGTGTTCGGCAGACCGTGGCGTTGAACACGAAGCCACGGCCGGCGTATCCTGCTGGTCGAGGCTAGCCATGCGAAGCTACAACTTCATCGTCGAACGCGACCCGGACACCGGCTTGTTCGTCGGGCACGTTCCGGGTTGGCCTGGGGCCCACAGCCAGGGCGAGACCCTCGACGAACTTCAGCGCAACCTTCAGGAAGTCGTCAGCATGCTTCTGGAGGATGGCGAGCCCAGGCTCGAGTCGGAGTTCGTCGGAGTACAGACCATCAAGGTCGCGTAGTGGGCAAGCTGCCCACGCTCAAGCCTCGGGAGGTTGTTGCCCTTCTCGCCGGCTTGGGCTTTGCCGAGGTTCGGCAGAAGGGCTCGCACAAGCAGTTCCGCCACGCGGATGGTCGCGGGACCACGGTGCCCTTCCACGCAGGCAACGACATCTCGCCGACGCTGTTACGGAAGATCGCGAAGGACATCGGTCTCACGGCCGACCAGCTCTTGGGGCGGGGCGACGAGGCTGCCGAACAAAGAGTTGAAGCTGACGAAGCCGAGCCAGAATGGAGCTTCGCAGCTTAACTCTGTGTTCGGCGGACGATCCGGGGAGCGACGCTGGCATGCATAGGTTGAACCTTTGCGCGCACACGACGCAGCAGAAGCCAGATGAGGCTTGTCCCCTTTGCGCTGCCGCGGCTGCAGACGCGCCCGACCGCGTCGCTCGACTCCACGAAAGGTGCTGGGCTGACCTCATGACTTGGCTGGTCTCCACGATGGGCGTTGCGGCTGAGGGCTCCACATTTCCGGAGATCGCCGAGAGCTGCGGGTTCAATCTCGTGGCCCATAAGGACCAGGCACGCTGTCGCTTGTCTGCAGGCCCTCGATGGGACGTACCCGGCCACAAGGCGGGGACGACCCTGGCGGAGGCCCAGGGGGCAGATGTACCTGCAGACGTGGTCGCCAACGCCATCGAGCTGGCGCAGGTGCTCCTGGGGCGCGTCCGCGAGAGGCAGGCGCGAGCCAGATTGCCAGCTCCACCGCTACGCTCTGGCGGCATCCATGCACCAGACGACTGGGGTGCGATTGTCGTCTCTACTTTGCTCAAGGGTGCCTTCGACGTCGAACTGGTTGCCGACGATAGCGGTCGCGGTGTCGCTGTCGGCGTCGTCAAACCTCGCTCGCAGGACGTTGTGCCCAACGCAATCCGTCTCGCACTCGCGCAACGGGGTGTGGGGAGGGTCAACTGAAGAGCGAGCCGCCGAACAAAGAGTTGAAGCTGACAAAGCCGAGCATAATGGAGCTTTGCAGCTTAACTCTGTGTTCGACGCACTTCTCGCGGGTAGACGAAGGCGCTTAACAGCCGGGCGTGTCACGGCGCGAGCGTCTGTCTGACGGAGCAGGCTGCGACGCCCCTCCGCTTCACGGATGTTGGCCCTGATCCTCTGCGCGCAACACCCGCGCGTTCAACGGAGGGTGTTACGGCGTTTTCGTTGCGCGGG
Source organism: uncultured Frigidibacter sp. (assembly GCA_964582215.1). Lineage (GTDB taxonomy): Bacteria > Pseudomonadota > Alphaproteobacteria > Rhodobacterales > Rhodobacteraceae > TMP-24. The sequence goes on along the minus strand of CAZORV010000107.1, from coordinate 846 downwards.
TCCTTGATCACGGCGAGAAGCGTCGCTCGCTGAAGGTGGTCGTCCGTGATCTGGTTGCCTTCAGGGCCCTCTCGGTGTTCCGCGTTGTCTGAAGCATCGTGCGTCTACGGATCAGGGGGCGTCGCAGCACTGCCGGCCTTGTTGCCTCACGAAGCGCCGTGCCACGCCCTCGATGGTCGCGTAGGCGATGCTGTTGAGAGGAATCGGAGTTACGATCTGGCCCAGGTGAGGAGTGCTGGCGCCGTGATGGTCGCAGGAATCACCGCGGCGTCGAACAAGGAGTTGAAGCAGACGAGCGCGTGCCCGAGCTTCGCTCGGGCACCGGGCGCTTCCGCGCCCTCGCGCTCGCAGCTTAACTCCAGTGTTAGGCGACTTTCCGCGATTTCGACGAGGCGAAGGCCAACCGCACGCTGACGCCCAGCCTTGCAAGCATGTCGATCAAGGCATCGGTGCTGAACAGGTCGAGCCTCCCGCGCAGGAGGTCGCTTACGCGCGGCTGAGACACGCGCATGATCTTGGCTGCCTCGGCCTGCGTGAGGCCGCGGGCCTTCAACAGCTTCTCGATCTTGATCATGAGTTCCGAGCGAATCACCAGGTGCTCTGCTTCTTCGCGTCCGAATCCCAGATCCTTGAACACGTTCCCGCTCGAGCGGGTGATCTTGGCCTTAGCCCTTTCCATGGCCTTCTCTCCGCCGATGCTCCAGCAACTCCCGATAGCGCGTCCGCGCCAGCTCGATGTCGGAACCGGAGGTCTTCTTGGTGCGCTTCTCGAAGGCCTGCAGCACGTAGATGCCCTCGAGGAACCGGGCGACGTAGCAGACCCGATGTTCCGTCTCGGTGTGGATT
>CAZORV010000106.1:0-11209 GCA_964582215.1 uncultured Frigidibacter sp. | reverse complement strand
GGTGCGTGCTCGCACGCACCGCCCGGTCGCCCGAAGCGAGCGGCCAACGCCTGCCCCTCCCGGGGGGCTGGCGCTTCGCGCCACCCGGGGCTGGCACCGCCCTCTGTCGGTGCGGGTTGAGCCGGTCCCGGGGCAGCGTTCCCACGTGAGCGCGGCCGCTCTTCCACCGGAAGATCGGCTGATCCCGCTCAGCCCGGCCTTCGGAAAGACGGCGCGCGGTCCGAGTCGGCAGGGGCCGGCGACCCTGCCGTCACGCGACCATTCCCACCCGCTCCGCCCGGTCGCCCAAAGCGACCGGGCAGCGCCTGCCCCTCCGGGGGGCTGGCGCTTCGCGCCACCCGGGGCAGGCACTGCCCTTTGTTGGTGCGCGTTGAGGCGGTCACTGGGTGAAGTTCCCACATGAGCGCGGCCGCTCTTCCACCGGAAGATCGGCTTGTCCCGCTCAACCCGGCGTAAGGAGCGGGACAATGTCGCCCCAGCGGTAGGGTGCGTGCTCGCACGCACCGCCCCCGGTCGCTCAGAGCCACCCGGAAGCGCCTGCCCCTGCGGGGCCGGGCGCTTTGCGTCACCCGGGTCAGCGTTGCCCTTTGCCGGTGTTGGCTGCGATGATCCCCGGGGCGAGGGTCCCAGATGCGCGGGGTCGCGGACCGCAAGGGCCATGCGGCACCGTTCGCAGCCCCGAACGGGGTTTTCCTTGACTTTCAACCGAAAAGGCCCCATGTGCCCCCTGTCCAGGGCCCGCTGCCGCGTGAGCAGCCGCGATCATGTTGTCGCAGAGGCCGGGCAACGGTTCCCATGTCACGCCAGGGGTCCAGCAGCCACGGATGGCTGCGCCCCGCTTCCTGCCGCCGCCCGTCCGGGGCGCGCGGCCCTATTCTTTTCGGCGCCATGCGCCAGACCGAGGACCTGAATTGACTGATTTCAAAACCCTGGGGATCGCCCCGCGCATCCTTGAGAACCTTGCCCAGATGGGCCTGACCAAACCGACCCCGATCCAGACCGAAGCCATCCCGCAACTGCTGAAGGGCCGCGACCTGATGGGGCTGGCGCAGACCGGCACCGGCAAGACCGCCGCCTTCGGCCTGCCGATCCTGTCGGCGCTGATCGCGCTTGGCCGCCGCCCGGCGCCGAAGACGGTGCGGGCGCTGATCCTGGCGCCGACGCGCGAGCTGGCGACCCAGATCACCGAAAACCTGCAGGCCTTTGCCCGCGAAACCCCGATCCGCACCTTCCGCGTCGTCGGCGGCGCCTCGCTGAATGCCCAGTCCGAAAAGCTGGCGCGCGGCGTCGACATCCTTGTTGCGACCCCCGGCCGCCTGATCGACCTTCTGGACCGCCGCGCCCTGTCGCTGGCGGAGGTGAAATATCTGGTGCTGGACGAGGCGGACCAGATGCTGGACATCGGCTTCATCCATGCGCTGCGCCAGATTGCCCGCCTTTTGCCGGCCGGGCGTCAGACGATGCTGTTTTCGGCGACCATGCCGAAACTGATCGAGGAACTGGCCCAGACCTATCTGAAGGACCCGGTGCGGGTTCAGGTCTCGACCCCCGGCAAGCCGGCCGACAAGATCGAACAGGGCGTGCATTTCGTCAATCAGGGCGACAAGGCCCGGCTGCTGTCCGACTGCCTGGCGGGGCATATGGACGAGCTGTCGCTGGTCTTCGCGCGGACCAAGCACGGGTCGGACAAGCTTTGCAAGCTTTTGGAAAGCTGGGGTTTCAGCGTCGCCGCGATTCATGGCAACAAAAGCCAGAACCAGCGGGAACGGGCGCTGCAGGCCTTCCGCTCGGGCGAGCTGAAGGTGCTGGTCGCGACCGATGTGGCGGCGCGCGGCATCGACATTCCCGACGTGCGGCATGTCTATAACTACGACCTGCCGAACGTGCCGGAAAACTATGTCCACCGGATCGGCCGCACCGGCCGCGCCGGGCGGGACGGGCGCGCCGTGGCCTTCTGCTCGCCCATGGAACTGGCCGATCTGCGCAATATCGAGCGGCTGATCAAGCAGGGCCTGACCGTGCTGGGCGGCGAAGCGCCCGCCGCCAGCGCCGTGGCGCCCAAACGCCAGACTCAGGGTCAGAAGAAGGTCCATGCTGGTGGGCATGCCGGGGCTGGCAACAGCGCCGGTGGCAACCGCCGCCCGGCCCGGCGCCCCTCGCGCCAGCCCAAGCGCGACCGCGCGGCATGAGCCAAGGCGCGACGGCGCGAAGTGAGTGAAGGCCGAGGCCGGTCGGGACCGGCCTCAGGTCACCTCTTCCTCGAGGTGCAGTTTCATGTCGATCAGCACCTTCTGGATCGCCAGCGTTTCATTCAGCAGGCGCTTGGCCTCGTTGGTGGAAATCCGGCCGTCGCTGATCGACAGGTTATATTCGCCCATCAGCATGGCAAAGCGCTGGCTGAGGGTCACGACGTCGGAATTGACCCCGCCCTTGCCCGGCGCGTGGCGGTCCTGATCCAGCGACAGGGTGATGCCGCGCAGATCGGCGAGGGCCGCCGTCAGATGCGGAAAGCGCGCGGCATTCTCCAGCGCCGCCACCACATCGACCGGCATGAACCGGTCGGCATGGTCGGGATCGTCGGAATAATAGCGGCCGAGCGTCGCCTTGGACTTGCCCGAAAGGGCGGACGCGGCCTCGATGCCGACATCCTTGACCAAAGCCTCGGTATGCCGCTTGAGATAGCTGCCCACGGTTTTGCTCACGCTGCCCTCGTCCTGTCCTTCCCGGCGGCGCCGCCCCGGTGGTGCGGGCGGGGCCGGGGAAACCCCATCCTCATTTCCCATTAATCGGCGTGGCGGCGTTTGTCATGCTGAAAGAACGCGCCGCCATCGGGGTGCCCCGGGTGGCGCGCGGCGGGTTCAGGACGAGTGGCCGGGGCATTGACGGCCCCGGTGTCTGGGGTCGGCCCCGCCTTGCAACGCCCGGCAACGGGCCTGCGGGGCGGGGTTTATGATGTCGTCGGCCGACCGGCGCGGAGATCGGTCTGATCCATCGGAGGCGCCTGACGGCGCCAGGCTTTCGTCTCACCGGCCGCGCGGGCGCGCGTCCGGTTCGGGTGCCTCCGGCGGGGATATTTCGGGACAGAAAATCCGGAAGGCGTCAGTAGAGGCGGCCGCCGGGGGGGACGTCGAGGTCGGGCGTGATCAGCACCACCTCGCCGTCGGCATCGGGGATGCCAAGGGTCAGGACTTCGGAGAGGACCGGGCCGATCTGGCGGGGCGGGAAGTTGACGACGGCGAGGACCTGGCGGCCGACCAGGGTTTCGGGCCGGTAATGCCGGGTGATCTGGGCCGAGGATTTCTTTTCGCCGAGGCCGGGGCCGAAGTCGATCCAGAGGCGGATCGCCGGTTTGCGGGCCTGGGGGAAGGGTTCGGCGCGGGTGATGCGGCCGACGCGGATATCCACCTTCAGAAAATCGTCAAAGCTGATGGTCATTGGCCAAGCTCCCTTCCCCGGGCGGCGGCGGCGTGGACGGCGCGGGCGAGAAGCGGCGGAAAGCCGGTCTCGGGGTCCATCAGGACGGCGAGGGCGGCGGCCGTGGTCCCGCCCGGAGAGGTGACGTTGAGGCGCAGTTGCGCGGGGTCTTCGGATGCGGCCTCGGCCAGCGCGCCGGCGCCGGCGACGGTCGCCCTGGCGAGGGTCATGGCCATGTCGGCGGGCAGCCCCTCGGCGACGCCGGCGGCGGCGAGCGTTTCGATCAGGTGGAAGACATAGGCCGGGCCCGAACCCGAGACGGCGGTGACGGCGTCGATCTGCGCCTCGTCGCGCAGGCGGACCACCTGCCCGACCGCCGACAGAAGCGCCTCGGCCTGATCGAGATGGGCGGCGGTGGCGTGGCGGTTGCCGACGATGGCGCTGATGCCGCGACCGATGGCGGCGGGGGTGTTGGGCATGGCGCGGACGATCGGGGTCGCGGCGCCGAGGATCGTCTCGAAGCTGGCGATGGTGGTGCCTGCGGCGATCGACAGAAACAGCGTCGGCCCGCCGCCCATCGCCGCAAGGCCGGGCAGCGCCGCGGCCATCATCTGCGGCTTGACCGCGACCAGCACGATGGCGGGACGGTCCGGCAGAGCGCGGTTCAGCCGGATGCCCTGGGCCTGCAGCCAGTCCGAGGGATGCGGCTCGCAGACCCAGATCCGGTCAGGGGCCACGCCCTGCGCCAGCCAGCCCTGCAACAGGGCCGAGCCCATTTTGCCGCAGCCCAGGAGCACAAGTTCGCCCGTCCCCGTCAGCCGTTCCGTCATCGCCATCCCCCGTCCGTTTTGCCGCACCATAGCGGCTGGCGCGGCAAGGGGAAGGGCTCAGGCGCGGCCATACGCCTCGGTCAGGGCGACGTCGAGGGCGCGTTCGGGGCTGTCGCTGCCCCAGGCCACCAGCTGGAAGGCCGGATAGAACCGTTCGGACGCCATCACCGCCTGAGTCAGGAGCCGGTCGATCTGTTCGGCCGAGGCGATCTGGCCACCGGCCAGCACCAGCCCATAGCGCCAGACCATCAGCCTTTGTTCGGCCCAGAAGGTGAAGGCACCGGTCCAGACCATGTCATTGGCGCGGTTGATCAGTTCGTAGAGCGCGGGCAGCTTCTCGCCCGGCGGGTCCATCTCGAAGGTCGAGATCAGCCGCAGGGTTTCGTCCTGTGCCGACCAGGCGAGCGTCACCGAATAGGTGCGCCACTGGCCCTCGACCGCCATGGCGATCTGGTCGTCGGTGACGCGGTCGAAATCCCAGTCGTGTGATTCCGCCAGCGTCTCGACGATATCAATCGGATGCAGATCCTCGGAAAGGAGGAAGTCTTCGGAAAGCGACATGCCCGGCCTCGTTTATTATTGCCCAGTATTATGGCCCAAGGAGGTGACCCCCAGAGCTTGGTGAGCCTACAAGGGCAGGCGTTGCCTGACGCCGACCCTCACCAGATATGGTGGTCTGACGGGCAGGTGCTGTAAAGGGCTATTTTTCCGTCCGGGCGGCCGGACGGGCCTTGACCCGGCCCGAGAGGCCGGGCGGGGCCGGGTTTTCCACAGATTCCTTCGGGCGCGTGGCGGTTCGCCGCCGGTCAGGCCTTGCGGGCGGCCTCAAGCGCGTCGAGACGGGCCTTCAGCGCCTCATTCTCTTCGCGGGCCTTCTGGGCCATGGCCCTGACCGCGTCGAACTCTTCGCGGGTGACGAAGTCGCGGTCGGCGACCCAGCGGTCAATCCAGCCCTTCATCGCCGTCTCGGCCTCGGTCCGCGCGCCCTGGGCGACACCCATGGCGTTGGTCATCAGTTTCGAAAGATCGTCGAACAGCTTGTTCGGGCCTTCCATCGGTGCCTCCTCTGGCCGGGCATGCGACGCCTATATGGGACGGCGGGGCGGAAAGCTCAAGGTTGACAAAGGTCCGGGTCCGGGCTTTTTCGGGGGCGCGAAAGAGGGGTGCCATGCAGGCCGCGATCCAGTTTCCCGACATCTCGAACGAGATCTTTGCGGTCAGCCTGTTCGGCGTCCGGCTGGCGCTGCGCTGGTATGCGCTGGCCTATCTGGCCGGGCTGATCGCGGGCTGGAAGATCATCCAGCGGCTGATGCGCGAGGGGACGCTCTGGCCGGGCGGCCGGGCGCCGATGGCGCCGGGCCGGGTCGAGGATCTGCTGACGGCTATCGTTCTGGGCGTCATTCTGGGCGGGCGGCTGGGGTTCGTTCTGTTCTACAACTTCGGCTATTACCGCGACCATCCGGGCGACATTCTGAAGGTCTGGGAGGGCGGCATGTCCTTTCACGGCGGCTTTGCCGGGGTGGTGGTCGCGGGCCTGCTGTTCGCGCGCCGCCACCGGATCAGGCCGGTTCTGCTGTCGGACGCGATGGCGCTGGTGGCGCCGGTCGGGCTGTTCTTCGGGCGGCTGGCGAATTTCGTGAATGCCGAGCTGTGGGGGCGGCCGACGGACCTGCCATGGGGCGTGATCTTTCCGGGTCAGGCGGCGCAGAGCTGCGCGGGCGTGGTGCCGGGGGAATGTGCGCGCCACCCGAGCCAGCTCTATGAGGCGGGGCTGGAGGGGTTGGTGCTGGGGCTGGTCCTGTGGTTCCTGCAACGGCGCGGGGGGCTGAAGCGGCCGGGGCTGATCACCGGGGTGTTTCTGGCCGGCTACGGGCTGGCGCGGTTCGCGGTCGAGTTCGTGCGGCAGGCCGATGCGCAGTTCATCACCCCGGACAATCCGCTTGGCCATGTGCTGGGCGGGCCGGTCATCGGCCTGTCGATGGGGCAGCTGCTGACGCTGCCGATGATTCTGGCGGGGGTCTTCCTGACCATCCGGGCGCGGCGCGAGGAATGACGCCGCTTGGCCGCCTGATCGCCGAACGGATCCGCGCGGGCGGGCCGATCAGCGTGGCGGACTATATGGCCGACTGTCTGGCCCATCCGCAGCATGGCTATTACATCACCCGCGATCCGCTCGGCGCGGGTGGCGACTTCACCACCGCCCCGGAGATCAGCCAGATGTTCGGCGAGTTGCTGGGCCTATGGCTGGCGCAGGTCTGGCTGGATCAGGGGGCGCCGGCGCCGTTCCTGCTGGCCGAGCTGGGCGCGGGGCGGGGAACGCTGATGGCCGACATGCTGCGGGCGATGGCGGCAGTGCCCGGCCTGCGCGAGGCGGCGCGCCTGCATCTGGTCGAAACCTCGCCCGCGCTCAGGGCCTGTCAGCGCGACCGGCTGGCGGGCTTCCGGGTCAGTTGGCATGACCGGATCGCCGATCTGCCGCCGGGGCCGCTGTTTCTGGTCGCGAACGAATTCTTTGATGCCCTGCCGATCCGCCAGTTCGTGCGGCAGAGTTCGGGCTGGGCCGAACGGCGGGTCGGCCTGCGCGACGGGGCACTGACCCTTGGTCTGGTGCCGGGGGCGGACGCAGGCCCCGGCCGGTTGCGGGGCGGCGAGGGCGATCTGGTCGAGGTCTGCCCCGCCCTGCCCGCGATCGCGGCCGAGATTGCCGGGCGGATCGCGGGCCAGGGCGGGGCGGCGCTGATCGTCGATTATGGCGGCTGGGACGGCACAGGTGACACGTTGCAGGCGGTCAGGGCGCACCGGCCGGTTGATCCGTTCGCCGAACCGGGTGCGGCCGATCTGACGGCGCATGTCGACTTTGCCGCACTCGCGCGGGCCTTTCGGGGCGCGGGCGCCACGGTGACGGGGATGACGGCGCAGGGGGTGTTTCTGCAGCGTCTCGGCATCGACCTGCGGGCCGAACGGCTGGCGCAGGCGCTGACGGGGGCGGCGCTCGACAGCCACCGCGCCGCGCATCGGCGCTTGACCGACCCGACGGAAATGGGTGAGTTGTTCAAAGTGATCGCCTGCTATCCGGCAGGTGCCCCCCTGCCCCCCGGACTGGACATGCCCGATGCCGATGACGCTTGAAGCCCTGACGGACGAGGCGCTGTCGCCGCTGACGCACGGGTTCTTCACCCGCAAGGGCGGCGCGTCGTCGGGGATCTTTCAGGGGCTGAACTGCGGTCAGGGCTCCAGCGATCAGGCCGAGGCCGTGGCGATCAACCGCGACCGGGTGGCGGCGCATCTGGGGCTGGCGACCGACCGGCTGCTGGGCGTCCATCAGGTCCATTCGGCCGACGTGGTGGCCGTGACCGCGCCCTGGGCCAGGGGACCGCGCGGCGATGCGATGGTGACCGACCGGCCGGGCCTTGCCCTGTCGATCCTGACCGCCGACTGCCAGCCGGTGCTGTTCGCCGATGCCGAGGCCGGGGTCATCGGCGCCGCCCATGCCGGCTGGCGCGGCGCGCTGGCGGGAATCCTTGAGGCGACCGTCGCCGCGATGGAGCGGCTGGGCGCGCGGGCCGGGCGGATCAGCGCGGTGATCGGCCCGACGATCAGCCAGCGCGCCTATGAGGTGGGGCCGGAGTTCATGGAAACGGTTCTGGCCGCAGACCCGGCCTATGACCGGTTCTTTGCCGGGGGCCACGGCGACCGCGTGCAGTTCGATCTGCCCTCGTTCGGGCTTGACCGGCTGCGCGCCGCCGGTGTCGGGCAGGCCCGCTGGACCGGTCATTGCACCTATTCCGACGCCGAGCGGTTCTATTCCTACCGCCGTTCTGTGCATCACCACGAGGCGGACTACGGCCGCCTGATCGCCGCCATCCGGCTTTGACCCGCCGCCGCCGGACAGGCCCGAATCGCCGCCCCGGACGATTGTTCGCGCACATGCCGGTAATCACCGGGACGGGATGCGGATTGGCCGGGCGGGGTCGTCAAGTTTAAGAAAATTTTGACAAAGCTGACGCGGCGTCGCATAGGGGATCAGGGCCAATTTCCGGCCCATACTGTTCTGAATTTGCCAAGACGATACGATTTCCGGGTGGGGGCACCCGTTGTTAACCGCTTTTGATCCAAGGGTTTTTCAAATGATTCATTCCGCCCCCCGGGCTGCGGCTCTGGCCGTGCCGACCGTCCCCGCGAACCTGAAATCCGCCGCCCCCTTCTTTCCCAGGGGCGCCCGCCCCGCCCCGCGCCCGCCGCGCCCCTCGTTCATGACCCGCCGCTATGAGACCTCGTGGCTGTCGTCCGAGGGTCATGTCGAAAGCAGCGCCCGCGTCGCCCCTGCCCTGCCCGAGTTCGAAGAGGCCTTTTCGGCCATCGCCCGTGGCACGATCATCGAAACCACCGCCGGCCTTGTCGCGGTCGAGGATCTGGAACCCGGCATGTCGGTCCTGACCGCCGAGGGCCGCATCGAGACGATCACCTGGATCGGCTCGATGACGCTGTTTCCGCCGAACTCGGTCCCGGGCCTTGCCGCCGCGACCCTGACCCGCGTCACCTCGGAAGCCTTTGGCGAAGGCCGGCCGATGCCCGACCTGATCCTCGGGCCGCAGGCCCGCATCCTGACCAAAGGCGCCCGCGCCCGCGCTGCCGGCCTTGGCGCCGTCTATGTGCCCGCGCATAGCTTCGTCGACGGCGAAAGCATCATCGAGGTGACGCCGGTGGCACCGGTCACGATGTATCACCTGGTTCTGGCCCGGCACGGTTCGCTGCGCTGCGCCGGGATCGAGGTTGAAAGCTTTCATCCGGGCAAGGCGCCGACCGAACGGCTGGACCCGCAGCTGGCCGCGCTGTTCCTGGCGATGTTCCCGCAGGTCAAGGGCTTTGCCGACTTCGGGCCGATGGCCCATGCGCGTCTGGCCAGCGACGACAACGGCGGGCGCGCCGCAGCATAACCTTTGCAGCAGCGTCGGACCGCGCCGGGGGTGCGGACGAACGGTTCACGCAATTGCGCCGCAAGGGTTGCTTGAGGCGCGGAACGCCGGGGTCGGGGTCTGATCAGCCCAGACGCGCGATCCGCGCCTCAAGCACATCAAAGGGAACGCCGGGCTGATCCTTGGCGCAGCGGATGACCAGGCTGGTCTTGACGCTGGCCACATGGGGGGCGCGCAGAAGCTCTTCGGTCAGGAAGGACTGAAAGCTGGACAGGTCCGGCGCCACGCATTTCAGGATAAAGTCGATCTCGCCGTTCAGCATGTGGCACTCGCGTACCAAAGGCCAGTCGCGGCAGCGGTTTTCAAAGGCCGACAGGTCCACCTCGGCCTGGCTGTTCAGGCCGACCATGGCAAAGACATGCACCTCGAACCCCAGTTCGCGCGGATTCACATCGGCATGATAGCCGCGGATATAGCCTGCCTCTTCCAGCGTCCTGACCCGGCGCAGGCAGGGGGGCGCTGAAATGCCGACCCGGCTGGCCAGTTCGACATTGGTCATCCGGCCATCGGCCTGCAGCTCGGACAAAATCTTGCGGTCGATCTCGTCAAGCTTGTGGCCCGCCATGGCGTCTCTCCTGAAATTTTAGCGAACCTACCGCCGGGGCGGGTTTTGCGCAATATTATTTCACAGCCGGGCAATAATTGGCAAGCGGACGCGGTGCAACGGCCCCTTTCCCCGACACGCGCGGCTGATTATATCGGGCGTCGCAGCATGTGAAGGGGCGACAGGATGACGACGACGCGGCACACCAGGGTTCTGATCATCGGTTCGGGGCCTGCGGGCTATACCGCCGCCGTCTATGCCGCACGCGCCATGCTGAACCCGATCCTGGTGCAGGGCATCCAGCCCGGCGGCCAGCTGACCATCACCACCGAGGTCGAGAACTGGCCCGGCGACAGCCATGTGCAGGGCCCCGACCTGATGGTGCGGATGGAGGACCATGCCCGCGCCATGGGGACCGAGATCATCGCGGACCATATCTCGTCGCTCGACCTGTCGCGGCGGCCGTTCACGGCGGCGGGCGACAGTGGTGTGACCTATACCGCCGACGCCGTGATCCTTGCGACCGGGGCGCAGGCCAAATGGCTGGGCATCCCGTCCGAGGAAAAGTTCAAGGGCTTTGGCGTGTCGGCCTGTGCCACCTGCGACGGGTTCTTCTATCGCGGGCGCGAGGTGGTGGTGATCGGCGGCGGCAATACGGCGGTCGAAGAGGCGCTGTTCCTGACCAACTTCGCCACCAAGGTCACGCTGATCCACCGCCGCGACAGTCTCAGGGCCGAGAAGATCATGCAGGACCGGCTGTTCAAGCACCCGAAGATCGAGGTGATCTGGAACCATTCGGTCGAAGAGATCCTCGGCGACGAGACCCCGCGCGGCGTCACCGGCATCCGTGCGAAGGATGTCCATAGCGGCGCCGAGCGGGTCATCCCGGCCGCGGGGTTCTTCGTCGCCATCGGCCACGCCCCGGCCTCGGAGCTGGTCAAGGACCAGCTGACCCTGCATTCGGGCGGCTATGTGCAGGTGGAACCCGGATCGACCGCGACCTCGATCCCCGGGGTCTTTGCGGCGGGCGATCTGACCGACCATGTCTACCGTCAGGCGGTGACCTCGGCGGGCATGGGCTGCATGGCGGCACTCGACGCCGAACGCTGGCTGGCGACGCAAGGGTAAGGCCGGGTCCGGCGCCGCGGCTGGCGGGCGCGCGGCGTTGGCGGCACTCCCCCGGCTTGCGCAACGCCGGGCCGAGCGGGAAAGGCCAAGGCGCTGCCCGGTGGTTTTGGGCGACCGGGCGGTGCGTGCGAGCACGCACCCTACCGCTGAGCCCGCACAGTTCTTTCTCCGACGCCGGGGTTGAGCGGGAAAAGCCGATCGTCCGGTGGAAGAGCGGCCCCGCTCATGCGGAAACGCGGCCCCGGGACCGCCTCGGCTTGTCACGACAGAGGGCAGCACCTGCCCCGGATGGCGCGAAGCGCCAGCCCCCCGCAGGG
>CAZORV010000105.1:10532-11216 GCA_964582215.1 uncultured Frigidibacter sp. | reverse complement strand
TCACCGCATCCTATGCGATGCTGGGCGACGTGCAGATTTCCGAACCGAACGCGCTGATCTGTTTTGCCGGTCCGCGCGTCATCGAACAGACGATCCGCGAAAAGCTGCCCGAAGGGTTCCAGCGCGCGGAATATCTGCTGGATCACGGCATGCTGGACCGCGTGACCCACCGCAAGAAGTTGCGGGACGAACTGATCACCATCATCCGCATGCTGACCCGCCAGCCCCCCGCCGTCCGGGGTGACCTGCCCCCGCCGGAAGCGAAGGCTGCCGAAACGTGACCAGCCAGGGCTCGGACCTCATCCTGCAGCGGATGATGTCCTTCCATCCCAAGATCATCGACCTGACGCTTGACCGGGTTCACCGTCTTCTGGCGGCGCTTGGCCATCCCGAACGCGCCCTGCCGCCGGTGATCCACATCGCCGGGACCAATGGCAAAGGTTCGACCCAGGCGATGATCCGCGCGGGGCTCGAGGCCGCTGGCGGGCGGGTCCATGCCTATACCTCGCCGCATCTGGCGCGGTTCCACGAACGGATCAGGCTGGCCGGGGCGCTGATTTCCGAGGGCTATCTGACGGAAATCCTTGACGAATGCGTCCGCGCCAACGGCGGCGAGGAGATCACGTTTTTCGAAATCACCACCTGCGCGGCCTTTCTGGCCTTTGCCCGCACGCCGGCCGACTG
>CAZORV010000105.1:0-10522 GCA_964582215.1 uncultured Frigidibacter sp. | reverse complement strand
CGGTCTCGATCGACCATCAGCAATATCTGGGCGAGACGCTGGCCGAGATTGCCGGCGAGAAGGCCGGCATCATGAAGCGCGGCGTGCCGTGCGTCGTCGGCCCGCAGGCGGATGAGGGGCTGGCGGTGATCGAGGCCCGGGCCGCGCGTCTGGGCGCCGCCCTGCTGGTTCATGGTCAGCACTGGCGGGCCTGGGAAGAACGCGGACGGCTGATCTTTCAGGACGAGAACGGCCTGCTTGACCTGCCCTTGCCCAACCTGCCCGGCCCCCATCAGATCGACAATGCCGGCGCGGCACTGGCCGCCCTTCGCCATCTTGGCGCGGACGAGGCCGCCTGCGAGGCGGCGGTGACGCGCGCCGACTGGCCGGCGCGGATGCAGCGCCTGACGACCGGCCCGCTGGTGCGGGCGGCAGGCTCGTGCGAGCTGTGGCTTGACGGCGGCCATAATCCGGCCGGCGGGCAGGCGGTGGCGGCAACATTGGCACGGATGCCTGCGCGGCCCACGCATCTGATCGTCGGCATGCTGAACACCAAGGACATCGCCGGTTACATGCGCCCCCTCGCCGCCGAGGCGACCAGCCTGACCGCCGTGTCGATCCCCGGCGAGGCCAATACCCTGCCCGCCGAAGAGACAAGGGCCGCCGCCCTTGCCGCCGGCATTCAGGCCGGAACCGCGGGCACTGTCCTGGCCGCCGTCGAACGGATCGCCGCGACCGATCCCGGCGCGCGCATCCTGATCTGCGGCTCGCTTTACCTGGCCGGTTCGGTGCTGCGCGAAAACGGCTGAGCCGCCGCGGATATGCCCGAATGTCACAAAAGGCGCAGACCCTGTGCGCGCCTGCACCCTTTTCCCGCGCGGCTGTCCGGCTTAAGTCTTGGCTGAACCAGTGCGGACAGGCCCATGACCCAGCCCCTTGAACTTGCCCTTGATACGTTCGGCGACGTCACTTTCGGCGCCGACGGCCAGCGACTGCCGCAGGCCGACGTGATCCTGAATGTCGTCGAAGAGGCCGTTCTCGCCGACCAGCTGGGGATCGACTATATCGGCCTTGGCGAACATCACCGCGACGATTTCGCGATTTCGGCGCCCGAGGTCATTCTTGGCGCCATCGCCGCCCGAACCAGCCGCATCCGCATGGGGACGGCCGTCACGGTCCTGTCATCGGACGATCCGATCCGGGTGTTTCAGCGGTTTTCGACGCTGAATGCCCTGTCGGGCGGCCGGGCCGAGGTGATCCTCGGGCGGGGGTCATTCACGGAAAGCTTCCCGCTGTTCGGGTTCGACCTGCAGGATTACGAGCTGCTGTTCGAGGAAAAGCTGGACCTTTTCGCCCGGCTGATCCGTGACCCGGCGGTCAGCTGGCAGGGCAGGACCCGCCCGGCGCTGAAGAACCAGCGGGTCTTTCCGCCGCTGGGGCCGGGGGGTCTGAAGACCTGGATCGGCGTGGGCGGCAGTCCGGAATCGGTGATCCGGGCGGTGCATCACGATCTGCCGATGATGCTGGCGATCATCGGCGGCAGCCCGGCGCGGTTCCGGCCCTTCGTCGATCTTTACCTGCAGGCCTACGCGCAGGTCGGCAAGGCGCCGCAGCCCCTGGGTGTGCATTCGCCGGGCTATGTGGCCGCGACGGACGCCGAGGCGCGGGCCGAGCTTTGGACCGGGTACAGGGCGCTCCATGACCGGATCGGCCGCGAACGCGGCTGGCCACCGACCACGCGCGAGAGTTTCGAGCGCGAGGCGGATCACGGCTCGCTTTACGTGGGTTCGCCCGAGACGGTGGCGCGCAAGATCGCCGCGACGGTGCGGGCGCTGGGCCTGTCGCGGTTCGAGATGAAATATTCGTCCGGGCCGCTGGCCCATGACCGGCTGATGCGGTCGATCGAGCTGTACGGCAGCCGGGTCGTGCCGATGGTGCGGGACATGCTGGCCTGAGCCGCGTCCGATCCGCAAGGGCGGCTCGGGGGGACGAGGAGGCCCCGGCGCGGGGGCCGGGGCCGCGCGGGGGCCTGAGGCCGGACTTGTCGAAACGGGCGCATCGTCTGGCTGGGCGCCGTCGGCGCTTGTGCGGGAGCGTTTGCCCTGGCCAGCGTGGGCGGGATCGCTTTTGCCGACCGGGGCGGGGGCCTTTCCTGCAAAGGCCGGGTTGAGCGGAAAAGGCTGATCTTCCGGTGAAAGAGCAGCCCCGCTCACGCGGGAACGTTGCCCCGGGGACCATCTCGGCCGACGGAACCGAGGGCAGGCGCTGCCCGGGGGCTTTGGGCGACCGGGCGGTGAGGGTGGGAATGGCGGGGGACGGCAGGGTCACTGGCCCCTGCCGACTGAAGCGGACCGATCCCCTCCTCCGGGGCACGGCTTATTGGCGAACTGTCCCGGTTCGCGCTGACGGAGTGCAACGCCCCGGCTGGACATGCGATTTCCCGCCCGACAGCCCGGCCAGGAGGCCCCGGCGCGGGGGCCGGGGCTGCGCGGCACCGGGCTTTGCGCCTACCCGCCCCAGTCGGCCGCCTGCATCTCGCGCAGGCGGCTTGCGGTTCGTTCGAACTCGAACGAGCCCGTTCCTTCAAGATAGAGCCGTTCCGGCTGATCGGCGGCCGAGCAGATCAGCCGGACCCGCGCCTCGTAGAGCGCGTCGATCAGGGTGACGAAGCGCTTGGCCTCGTTGTAGTTTTCGGACGAAAGATGGGGCACGTCCTCGAGGATCAGCACCCGGACGGCGCCGGCGATGGCGAGATAATCGCCGGGGCCGAGCGGGCGGCCGCAGAGATCCCAGAACCCGGCCCGCGCCACGCCGGAACGGTGGTCGGGCAGCTCGACCGCCCGGCCGTTCACCGTCAGCCGCAGCGGCCCGTCGCCGCCGCCGCCCGACAATTCCTGCCATATCCGCCGGATCGCCGCCTTGGCCTCGTGCCCGGCCGGGGTGAAATAGACCTGCGCCCCTTCCAGCCGGTGCTGGCGATAGTCCGTCTCGCTTTCGATCTCGACGACCTCCATCCGCTCTTTCAGAAGTGCGATGAAGGGCAGGAACAGCGGCCGGTTCAGCCCGTCCTTGTAAAGATCGTCCGGCACCCGGTTCGAGGTTGAAACGATGCTGACGCCCCGGTCGAACAGCATCTGGAAAAGCCGCCCGACGATCATCGCGTCGGCAATGTCGGTGATCTGCATCTCGTCAAAGCACAGAAGCCTGAGGCCGGACGAAATCTCTTCGGCCACCGGGCGGATCGCATCGTCGACGCCGGTTTTCCGCGCGGCGTGAAGGCCGGCCTGAACCTCTTGCATGAAGGCGTGAAAATGGACGCGGCGCTTGCCCTCGATGGCGGTATGGGCGTGGAACAGATCCATCAGCATCGACTTGCCGCGCCCGACCCCGCCCCAGAGGTAAAGCCCCTTCGGCGCAACCGGCGGCTTGCCGAAAAGCCCGCCGAGAAAGCCCTTCTTGCGGGCCGAGGCGGCCTCCAGTTCGGACCGGATGCGTTCAAGCCCGTCCAGAACCGCCCGCTGCGCGGCATCGGTCCTGAGCGAGCCTTCGCGCGCCTGACGGTCATAGATCTGGGTCAGCGTTTCGCGCGCTTCGGTCATGGCGCCAGATAAACAGGCGGCGCTGCGGCTGTCACCCCCCGCGCCGGTGATCAGGGTCCGTTATTGTGCGGATCACAATTTCCGGTTTGACCTTTCCCGCCCCGGCGGAAAGGTTGAGCCGAGACAGGAGAGACCGATGCCCGCGCGCGCGCCCCTATTCACCCCGGTCCTGATGGCCGGCTGCATCATCATCATGGTCGGCTTTGCGATCCGTGCCAGTTTCGGGGTCTTTCAGATTCCGATCGCGCAGGAGTTCGGCTGGGTCCGGGCGGATTTCTCGCTGGCCATCGCCATCCAGAACCTCGCCTGGGGGGTCGGCCAGCCGAT
Organism: uncultured Frigidibacter sp.; assembly: GCA_964582215.1. Taxonomy (GTDB): domain Bacteria; phylum Pseudomonadota; class Alphaproteobacteria; order Rhodobacterales; family Rhodobacteraceae; genus TMP-24. The sequence continues at coordinate 6,617 of CAZORV010000105.1, read as the reverse complement.
CTTCGGCGCCTTTGCCGAACGGTTCGGCGACCGGCGGGCGATCACGCTTGGCGCGGTCTGCTATGCGGCGGGGCTGGTGCTGTCGTCGTTCGCGGTGACGCCGGGGCAGCATCAGCTGCTGGAAATTCTGGTGGGGTTCGGCATTGCCGGGACCGGCTTCGGGGTGATCCTTGCGGTGGTCGGGCGGGCGGCGCGGCCCGAGAGCCGGTCGATCGCGCTGGGGATCGCCACGGCGGCGGGGTCGGCGGGGCAGATGGTCGGCGCGCCGGTGGCCGAGCTGTTGCTGGGCCATTTCCCCTGGCAGACGGTCTTTCTGATCTTTGCGGTCGCGATCCTGTGCGTGCTGGCCGCCCTGCCGATGATGCGCGCCCCGGCGCGGGCCAGCCGGGCCGAGCTGCAGGAAAGCCTCGGGGCGGTCATGATGCGGGCCTTTCGCGATCCATCCTACACGATGATTTTCCTTGGCTTTTTCTCGTGCGGCTATCAGCTTGGGTTCATCACCGCGCATTTCCCGGCCTTTGTCACCGAAATGTGCGGCGCGATTGATCCGCATGGCACGCTGGCCGGTCTCGGGATCACCACGACCTCGCGGCTGGGGGCGGTGGCAATCTCGCTGATCGGGATGGCCAATATCGTCGGCGCGATCAGCGCGGGCTGGCTTGGCAGCCGCTTTCGCAAGAAATACCTTCTGTCGGCGATCTATGCGGCGCGGACGGTCGTGGCGGGCTGGTTCATCCTGATGCCGATGACGCCGGCGACGGTGCTGATCTTTGCGGTGCTGATGGGCGCGCTGTGGCTGGCGACGGTGCCGCTGACCTCGGGGTTGGTGGCGCATATCTACGGGGTGAAGTACATGGGCACGCTGTACGGGATCGTGTTCTTTTCCCATCAGCTTGGTTCGTTCCTGGGCGTCTGGCTGGGCGGGCGGATGTATGATGCCTATGGCAGCTACAACGCGGTCTGGTGGATCGGCGTGGCCGTCGGGGCCTTTTCGGCGCTGGTGCATCTGCCGGTGCAGGAACGGGCGATGGAGGCGGTTCCGGCCTGAGGGGCTGGCCAGGAGGCCCCGGCCTTCGCCGGGGCCGCGGTGCCCGCTTGTTTCCAGTCCTCGACAGCGGAGCGTTGCCGGAGACGGCCCGGTCCGCATTGTCGCGTCAGGGCAGCGTCACGGGCCCCGGCCGACCCGGCCCGAGCGCCCCCGCCGGCCGTGCTCATAACCGCGTGGCGATCACGCCCGTCAGGATCAGCGCCACTGACAGGGCCTTGGTCCGTCCCATCCGTTCGCCAAAGACCAGCCAGCCGATCAGCACGCCGAAGACGATCGAGGTTTCCCGCAGGGCCGCCACCAGCGCGATCGGCGCCCGGGTCATCGCCCAGACGACGATGGCATAAGACGCATAGGAAGCCAGCGCCCCGAGCCCGCCGATCCCCCAGACCGGCAGGCTGACCGGCCATCCCGCCCGGCCCCTGAGTGCCGTCATGACGGCGGCAAACAGCACCCCGTCCAGCACGAACATCCAGCCGACGAACAGCGACGCCTCGCCCGCCACCCGCGCCCCCATGCCGTCGATCATGGAATAGGATGCCGTGGCCACCGCCGCCCCCAGCGCATAGGGCAACAGCCGCCGCGACTCGCCGCTGGTGAAGACCCCGCCGGCCAGCAACAGAATTCCGCCTCCGAGAATCAGGATGCCCGCGACCTCTTGCCCGGTCAGTGCGTCGCCCATCACCAGCCCGCCCGCCGCCAGCACGAGCATGGGCGCCGTGCCCCGTGCCAGCGGATAGACCCGGCTGAGATCGCCATGTTCATAGGCGTAGGTCAGAAAGCACTTGTAGGCCGAATGCGCCAGCCCCGAGGCGAGAAGCCAGGGCCAGACCTCTGTCCCCGGCCAGGGCCGCGCCATCGCGATGGCCAGCCCGACAAGGCCCTGCACCGCCGACAGGACCATCATCACATGGACACGGCTGGCGCCCGTCCGGACCAGCCCGTTCCAGAGCGCATGGAGAAACGCCGCGCCGAGGACGGCGAGGAGGACAGAGAGGCTCATAGCCGTTCCTTTTTTCCGACCTAACAGCCGCCGGTCCGGGATCGCAAGAGCCGCGCCTGCAGCGCGGGGCCTCCGGCGGGAGTATTTTGACAAAGAAAAGCCGGGGTCCGGTCATCGGCCCTGCGGCGCCGGACATCTGCCGGCCGGGGCCGTCAGCCGGATGCCTCAAGGCAGGCATAGGCCTTGCCCTGGTAGAGGAAGACCGACGCTTCGGCGGGAAAGGCCGGGCAGGCGTGCGGCGGGGCCTTTATGCCGATGGGCGCGCTGGCGTATCCGAAGAGTTCGCGGAAGATCGAATAGTCCGACCAGTCGCCGACGAAGACCGACAGGCCCAGAGCACCGCCCCAGAACGTGTCATCATAGGTCTTGCGCCCGTAGATCCGGAACGGCTCGCCCCGGTAGCCCGGCAGTGCCGAAACCCGGCTGACCAGCGCCACCGCCAGCGCCTTGTCACGCATGTCGATCCGCGCCCGGTCATCCAGGACCGCCTGTGAGATCAGTCCCTGAAAGACCACCATTGCGGTGATCAGCCCGGCGAGCCCGGCGCCGAACCAGCCGCCACGCCGCTCAGCCGACAGGGTGCGGTGAATGTCATGGGCCACCAGCCCGAGCGCCGCATAATAGATGCCGATATAGGCAAAGGCCCGCCCGGCGACATAGGCGTCGGGGATCAGCAGGAAACAGACCGGCACGACGAACAGCGCCAGCCCGGTCCCGACCAGCAGCCGAAGCGCAAAGGCCAGGCGGCCGCGCGCGGCCAGTTCCAGCGCGACGAAGCCGATCGCCGCGATGAGAAGGCCGAAGAACAGCCGGTTGCCCCATTTTGGCAGGGCCGGAAACCCGCCGCTGGCGTTCGAGGAGTGGAGGTCGATCAGCCGGTGCGGCAGACCGGCCAGAAACGCGCGCGGCGACAGGTGATAGGCGACGCCGGTACGGCCGTCAGGCGTCGCCCAGATGCCGGTCCAGGACTGGCAGGCCCATTTCTGCGCCAGAAACAGAATGACCGCCAGGGCCGAGGCGCCAAGGCACATCAGGAAATAGCGCATGACACTCGGCTGGTCGTGCCGGTCGCCGCGGATCAGCGCCAGCAGCGCGACGATCCCCCCCGCCAGCGCCATCGTCTGATAAAGCCCGAGCGCCAGCGACAGAAGCTCGGCCGCGATCAGGGCGCGCAGGGCGACCGGCCAGCCCTGCTTCGCGCGATCCGGCGACAGAAGGTCGAAGGCGGCGACCGAGGCGGCCATCGCCAGGCTGTACCCCATGCCATGACTGGCAAAGGACAGCATCTCGGTCATGTAGAAATGCGTCGAGCCGAGAAGGAAGATCGCAATCGTCGCGACCGTCCGGTGCGCGTCGGTCACATGGCGTGCGACCGTCCGGGCGACGTAGAAGAGGCACAGGAAGACCGCCGCGATCTGGACATTCGGCAGATAGTGGCCGCGAAAGAACGCCGCGCTTAAGAGATAGGTGGCCCAGCGGTCGTAATGGGTGATCCACTCGGGGTCAGGCCCGCGGATCTGCATCCAGTCGTCGGTGCTGTAACCTTCGTGCAGCATGCCGCTGGCGGTGAAAATCGTGAACAGAACGGCACAGATAACCAGATCGGCCTGCCGCTTCAGCCGATCATCCACTTGTAATTGCATCAGACGCCCCCACGCCAAAGATACCATGACCCAGCATAGGTGTCCGGCGATTCGGACGATATCCGAAGATGCTTTTTTGGGCAGAGTGCCGCCATGTCGTGCAATGTCTGCGGCCGCCGGACGGATTGGCGGCGATGGGACAACAATCCGGCCCCGGCCCGCGTCAGATCAGCAGTGAGGCCGCCCCCTCATGCCGCAAGAGCGCCACCTTGGTCTCGACCCCGCCGGGGGCGGAAAAGCCGCCAAGGCCGGTTGATGACAGGATGCGGTGGCAGGGGATCAGGATCGGGATCGGATTGGCCCCGCAAGCCTGCCCGATCGCCTGTGCGGGCGCCCCGATGTCGCGGGCAAGGTCGCCGTAACGGCGGGTTTCGCCGAACGGAATGGCGCACATCGCGCGCTGGACCCTGCCGGTCAGCCCTGGCTGAAAGGCCAGAGGCAGGCTGAAGGTGCGGAGGGTTCCGGCGAAATAGGCGGCCAGCTGGCGGCAGGCCTCGGCCAGCAGGTCCGAGCCGATGCCCTCGGCCGTGCCGCCCCAGGACAGGCGGGCAATCCCGTACCCGTCCGCCTCCAGCACAAGTCGGCCCAGCGGGCTGTCGAATGCTGCCCTGGCGGTCATCACACGATGCCCGACGGGGGCCGGAACGCATCCCGCAGCGACTTCGCAAGTTCGTCTATGGCCGGCGATGATCCGCGCGGATTGTGCCGCAGCACTGCCAAGGGTGAATCGATCACCGGAAAACCATCGTCAGCGGTAAGTTCCCTGCAGCCTGCCGGAATGGTGCTGCGCGTCAGGAAGGCCACGGCAAGACCCGTCCGGGCCGCGACCTTCAGCCCGCCGGACGGATCGCAGGCAAAAGCCACGCGATAGTCGATTCCGATCTTTTCAAGTGACTCAAAAGCTAAGTCATTGCACCAGCCCGCGCGCGAATAGACTGCAATCGGCAGCGGGCGCTGAAGATGCTGGCTAAACATGTCGCAAGTAACCCAGACCGTCGGATCAATCGCCAAAAGTTCGCCCTCAGTCGTCCTGACGCGTTCGAACACGATCGCAAGATCCAGCTCATCCGCCGCGATCGCGGCCAACTGTGACGCAGTGTGGTCGCACCGCACCGTCACTTCGACAGCCGGATGCCGTTCGGCAAAGGCAGCCAGCGCCTGCGGCAGCACAATTTCGCTGTACTCTTCGGGTATCCCGACACGCACCGGCCCGTGCAGGGTCTTGGTGCGCAACGCGAGGGCTGCCTCGTCCAGGCACCGGACCGCACGGCGCGCATAGGGAATGAGTTGCGTCCCCCGCGGTGTCAACGCCACCCCCCGCGGCAGACGGGTGAAAAGCACCTGTCCCAACGACCCTTCCAGCCGCCGTATCTGCATGCTGACCGCCGACTGCGTTCGTCCGACCTGATCGGCGGCGCTCGTCACGCTGCCGGTATCGGCGACGGCGAGGAAGGTGCGCATGAGGTCGCTGTCGAGCGGGAGAGCCATGGGTTTGACATAAGTAAATCAGATCGCACCCATCATCTCTATTCGTTTGTCTTATGTCAACACGGGTCGATACTGGACCTGTCCCGACCTGAGAAGGAGAACGAAATGACCGCCTTCTGGTGGCAACTCCGGCTTTGGCAACGCGCTGAAGACGCGCCTTTGCCGCCTGCGGACTGGATGCTGCGCCGCGCCGACGACCGATGGCTGGATGACATCGGGCTGAGCCGCAACGACTTGCGCTGCCTGCTCCGACGGTGGGACGACCAAAGCGGGCGCTGACAAGAATTGCGGGCGCCATTGCCGTAAAACTAGTTTCAATCAGATGATTGAACCCTGCCTGATGTCTTCAGCAACATCTGGCAGGGTTCATTGTTCTATCCAAGAGCCTCGTCGCAGCGCTGGCAAGTGCCCTCGTGGCTGTGGCTGCCGACATCGGGCAGAATCTTCCAGCAGCGTTGGCATTTGGCGCCGTCGGCCAGCTCGAACACCACGCCGACGCCCGGGACGTCGGGCAGGCGGAAGGCTTCGGGCGGGGCGGGGTCGGGGGTGACGAGGATGGCCGAGGTGATGCAGAGGTCGGCGAAATCGACGGATTTCAGGGCGGCGAGGGTGCCCGCGTCGTCGACATGGACGACGGGCGCGGCCTCGAGGCTGGCGCCGATGACCTTGGCCGTCCGCTGCACTTCCAGCGCCGCCGTCACCACCCGGCGGACGCGGCGGATCGCCTCCCATTTCGCGGCGAGCGTGGGGTTCAGCCAGTCGGCCGGGGTGTCCGGCATGTCCTGCAGGTGAACCGAGCTGTCGTCACCGGGGAAGCGGCCGAGCCAGACCTCTTCCATCGTGAAGGTCAGGATCGGGGCAAGCCAGGTGGTCAGCCGGTGGAAGAGGATATCGAGAACCGTCCGCGCGGCGCGGCGGCGCAGGGCCGTGGGGGCGTCGCAGTAAAGGCTGTCCTTGCGAATGTCGAAATAAAGCGCCGAGAGGTCGACCGTGCAGAAGGTGAACAAAGTCTGGAACAGGCCCTGGAAGTCGTAGTTCGCGTAGCCGGTCCGCACCACCTGATCAAGTTCGGCCAGCCGGTGCAGGACCCAGCGTTCCAGTTCCGGCATCTCGGCGGGCGCCACCCGTTCGGCCTCGGTAAAGCCCGCGAGATTGCCAAGGAGGAAGCGCACGGTATTGCGCAGCCGGCGGTAGCTGTCGGCGGTGCCTTTCAGGATCTCTTTGCCGATGCGCAGATCGACGGTGTAGTCCGCCTGCGCCACCCAAAGCCGCAGGATATCGGCGCCATATTCGTCGATCACCTGTTGGGGCGCGACGGTGTTGCCCAGCGATTTGGACATCTTCATGCCCTTCTCGTCGAGCGTGAAGCCGTGGGTCAGGACCCCGCGATAGGGGGCGCGGCCCCGGGTGCCACAGGCCTGCAGCATCGACGAATGGA
>CAZORV010000104.1:8103-11243 GCA_964582215.1 uncultured Frigidibacter sp. | reverse complement strand
GCCAGCATTTCGCGCGCGACTTCCTCGGCGACATAGGCTTCCATGTATTCCTTCTGCTCGAAGTGGTTGTTGAACTCGCCCCAGCCCAGCAGCGAATCCGGCGCCTGCGGTTCGAGCAGGGCCATCACCAGGCGCGCCTTCGGCTGCGCGATCGGCACGAACAGGGCGCCGGCGGCGAGGTCGCGGCGTTCGTTGGACCAGGCCCCGTCCACGGTCAGGCGCTGGTGGCCCTCGACCGATTGCTGGCCGAACTCCATCTTCGTGGCACGGAAGGTTTGCGCGTCGAAAGCAGGGAGGGCCTGCGCAAGCGTACGGAACTCGATGCCATGCTGGCGCAGTTTCGCACCGACCCAGGCGGCATGCGCGGCGGGAACGAGGTAACCGGCGCCGGGTGCGTTGGGGCTGCGGCCGGGCACGATCTGATCGCGCAACGGTACTTTCCAGATCTGCGGCTTCGTTTCGTCGTAGCGCGTCATCAGCGCGCCGGAAATCTCGGACGGGGTTCGCGTGTAGGCATAGCCACGGAAATCGATCTGCCGCACCTTGTCGGTCGTCGTGTAGTCCAGCGGCACGGGTCGGCTGGCCATCGCCGCGCTGCGCGCGTCGGCCGCTTTTGCCGCGGCGCTCCACTCCTGGCCGTGGTCGCGCAGTTGTTCGAGCAGGGAGACGATGATGTTGCGGGTGACGCGTACGCGTGTCGGATAGTCCTTCCAGGAATGCGTTTCCACCAGCATGGCGAAACGGTTGCGCAGCAGGAAATAGCCGGTGGAAAAGCGCGGCGGCGCCACGCTGTCGGTGAAGCCCGATTGCGGGTCGTCGTATTCGTTGAAGGACGGATAGAAGGCGACAGGCAACGAGCCCTGGCGGGCCTGGTCGGCGATGACGGCATCGCGCAGCGCCTTGCCCGCCTTTTGCAGCGCTTCGTCGCCGGCATGCACCGGTTCGACCTGGATGGCGACATCGTGTTCGAACTTGGCGCCGTCGGTGACGTGCAGGTCGACGTAGGCGAGGGGGTCCCAGGCGTTGACCAGGCGCAGCATGGCCTGCATCTCGGGCGCGTCGGCCTTCACGTAGTCGCGGTTGAGGTTGTAGTTCTGCGCAGTGACGCGCCAGCCCATTTCTTCCGGTCCGCGCTGGTTCGGCCGGTTCCAGGCCTTGAAGCGCTCGTGGCCATCGACATTGAACACCGGTACGAAGATCAACACCTGCTTGTCGAGCGCCGCCTTCGCGGCCTTGCCTTCCAGCGCCTGGCGCAAGGCGAGGAAACCGGCGTCCTTGCCGTCGATCTCGCCGGCGTGGATACCGCCTTGCACCAGCAGCACGGGCAAGCCGGCCGCGCGCGCCTGCTCGGGCGTGAACGCGCCGCGCTGCGAAACGACCAGGGCCTTCATCGGTCGGCCTTCCGGCGTCGTACCGAATTCGATGCAGCGCACGGCGTTCGGATAGCTGCGCTGGAAGGCGTCGCATAGTGCGATCACTTCGTCGTAGCGGCCGGTCTTGAGGAAGCCCGAGCGTTCGGAGACGGTGCTGAGATCGTCGGCGGCCGGGGCCGCGAACGAAACGAGGGCGAGCGAAACGGCGAGACCGAGCGGACGAAGCATGGCGGGCACCTGGGGAAAGTGCCCGATGATGCCTTGAGCCTGCCGCAAGATACCAGTGACGGAAGTGCGATCAGGCCGGGAGCGGTTGCAGGCCGGCGATGGCTTCTTCCGGCACGATGCGCCGCGGCCTGCGCCCCAACAGTTCGGGCAGGCGGTTTTCGCGCGGGCAGTTGTCGTTGCGCAGCAGTTCGTAATGGCCGAAGGAATACGGCGTGACGTGCAGCAGGTCGCAGACGTGGCTGCCGAGGCGAGCGAACCAGGCGGGCAGGCGCAGGCAAAGCGCCGGGCGCGCATCGTGACCCCGGCGCATCGCCGCCAGCAGGTTCTCGATCGTCACCGCCTCCAGGCCGCCGAGTTCGAACTCGCGGTGGCTGTCGTTCGCATCCCGGGGCAGAGGCAGCAGGGCCAGGCGGGCCAGCGCTTCGCCGAGTTCGCCGACATCGAGCACGGCGATGCGCCCCAGCGCGTTGGCCGGCAGGGCGAGCAGCGGCCAGCGCGCGACGCGACGGATCCACAACGCGCCGTAGCCGCCCTCGCCATCGAGCAGGGAAGGGCGGGCGATGCGCCAGTCGGCGCCGCTGCGACGGATCGCGTTCTCGCCGACGCGTTTGGAACGCAGGAAACGGCTGCGCGCGCGATGTTCCAGGCCCAGTGCGGATACATGCACGAACGGGATGCCGCGCTCGGCACAGGCGGAAGCGAGTGCGGCCGGCGCGAGATGATGGACGCGCTCGTAGGTTTCGCCGCCGCGCTGGCGCAGGATACCGACGCAGTTCAGCACCGCATCGACGTCGGCGAGCAAGGGCCGCCACTGTTGCGTTTCCAGCAGAGTTTCCATCCGGATGCGACGGCGCGGGCAGTCGGCCGCGCCGGGCGGCAGCTTGCGGTCGATGCGCTCGGGATGGCGGCTGGCGATGATGACGCGGCGCCCTTCGGCGAGCAGGGCGGCAACGGCGTGCCGGCCGATGAAACCCGATCCCCCCAGCACCAATACGGTTGGTGCCTTTCCTGGCTGGACAGTCGGCTGCATCGATCCTTCCTGTCAGTTATTTCTGTCTTGACAGAAATATATGACCAAATCAGAATGCTGGCAAGAGGATTCCGACCCATGACATCCAGCCCGCCAAGCCAACAGGCCGCCGATTCGCTGACGCCGATCAGCCGGCGTTTCGTGCTGCATTGGGGCGAAATGGGGTCGCGCTGGGGCGTCAACCGGACCGTCGCGCAGATCCACGCGCTGCTGTTCCTGAGCGGGCGGCCGATGCATGCGGAGGAAATCGCCGACATCCTGGTGGTGGCGCGTTCCAATGTCAGCACCAGTCTGAAGGAGCTGCTGAGTTACGGGCTGGTACGCGTCGTGCACCTGCTGGGCGATCGTCGCGATCACTACGAAACCTCGCGCGATGTCTGGGAGCTGTTCCGCATCGTGGTCAGTTCGCGCAAGGCGCGCGAGTTCGACCCGACCGTCGCGATGCTGAAGGATTGCGTGGCGGATGCGGACATGGCGAGCGAGGACAAGGCCGTGCAGGCGCGAATCCG
>CAZORV010000104.1:6234-8003 GCA_964582215.1 uncultured Frigidibacter sp. | reverse complement strand
TGCGCCTGGTCGATTGTTCCGTCGCCGACTTCGACGATCCGGTCGCTCGCCAGGCCGGCGTCACGCAGGCGGATATGATGCGGCTGATCCGCGCGCGCGATGCCCACGGTCTGTGGTTCGTCGGCGTCGATGTCTTCGTCCTGGCCTATCGGGCGACCGACAACAGGCTCGTGGCAGGCATGTGGGCGAACGCCTGGCTGCGGCCGCTGTGGGACCGTCTCTACCCCTGGGTCGCGCGCTATCGCATGCCCTTGTCGAAGATCGGCTTCACCGGGCTTTTCAACCGGCTGGTACGTTGGTCCGCGGCGCGGGCGCATCGTCGTTCCCGGTCCTGCCAGGACGGGACGTGTCGTCTGGACTGACTCGGCCTGGGCCATAATCGCGCCTGGCCTCCGCGATCCGGCGCATGCTCTTCAAACTTCCGCTGTTCCTGCGCCTGCCCCTGGCCGCGCTTTCCGTCCTGATCAACACGCTGGCGCATACGACGCCGCTGTTCTTCTTCGCTTTCCTGAAATGGCTGGTGCCGCTGAAGGGCTTCCGTCTTTTCTGCGATGCGCTGTTGATCGGGCTCGCCGAAAGCTGGATCGCCCGCAACAGCGACCTGATCGCGTTGTTCACCCCCACGCGGATCGAAATCGAGGGGCTGGAAGGGCTCGATCGCCAGGGCCACTACCTGGTGCTGGCCAATCACCAAAGCTGGGTGGATATCCCGGTGTTGCAGCATGCCCTGAACCGGCGCATTCCCTTCCTGCGCTTCTTCCTCAAGAGCCAGCTGATCTGGGTGCCGGTGCTCGGCCTGGCCTGGTGGGCCTTGGATTTTCCTTTCATGAAGCGCTATACGAAGAGCGAACTCGCCCGTAACCCCGCACTCGCGGGCAAGGACATGGAAGCCACGCGCAAGGCCTGCGAGAAATTCCGCGGCCTGCCGGTTTCGATCATGAACTTCGTCGAGGGCACGCGCTTCACCGCGGAAAAACACCGGCGGCAGTCTTCGCCGTTCGCGCACCTGCTCAAGCCGAAGGCCGGCGGCGTGGCCTTCGTCATCGGCGCGATGGGCGATTCGCTTCAGGGCATCGTCGATATCGCCATCGCCTATCCGCAAGGACGGCCCACCATGATGGACCTGATGGCCGGCCGTCTCCGGCAGGTGCGCGTATCGGTCCGGCCGCGGGCGATCCCTGCCGAATTCCTGGCCGGCGACTACGAGAACGATCGCGCTTTCCGCGCCCGGTTCCAGCAGTGGATGAACGCGGTCTGGCAGGACAAGGATGCCGAACTCGGCCGGTTGCTGGCCGGTTCCAACGAAGAGAACAAACAACGATGAATGGCGTGAGCACGACCCTGATCCTGATCGGACTGACCGTCCTGGTGTCCTGGACGGCATTCAACAACCGCAAGCTGCTCGACGCGTTGATCCTGTGGCCGCCGGCGATCCGCCGCAACAACGAGCACTACCGCCTGATGACCTATGGGCTGGTGCATGCCGATTTCGCCCACCTGCTGTTCAACATGATCACGCTGTTCTTCTTCGGGCGAGCCCTGGAGAACTACTACAACTCGATCATGGGCCCTTGGGGCTTCGCGTTCTTCTATGTGCTCGGCCTGCTGGTTTCGATCCTGCCGACCTATATGAAGAACCGCGACAACCCCGACTACCGCAGCCTCGGCGCGTCGGGCGCGGTCTCCGGCGTGTTGTTCGCTTTCATCCTGCTGCAGCCCTGGACCTTGATCTACGTCTATGTGATCCCGGTGCCGGCGATCATCTATGC
>CAZORV010000104.1:0-6134 GCA_964582215.1 uncultured Frigidibacter sp. | reverse complement strand
GATTGGGAGCGTGACCGTGTCCACCTGCGAATTGGTCCTGGAATCCGTTGACTACACCTATCCGGGAGGCCATTCGGCCGTGGCCGGGCTGGATCTGGCCCTGGGCCCGGGCATCCTCGGCCTGCTGGGTCCCAACGGCGCCGGCAAGTCCACGCTGATGCGGATCCTGGCGACCCTGGCCAAACCCAGCGCCGGAAAGGTCAGCTGGCACGGGCAGGACATTTCCTTGAAACCCAATGCCTTGCGACACTCTCTTGGTTATCTGCCTCAAGATTTTGGCGTCTATCCGGCACTCACCGCGCGCGAGTTCCTCGGCTTCCTGGCAGCCGTCAAAGGCTTGTCGGGCAAGCAAGCCGCGAACCGGGTGGAGGCCTGCCTGGGCCAGGTCGGACTCATGGACGCGGCCGATCGCCGGCTCGGCGAGTTCTCCGGCGGCATGCGCCAGCGCGTCGGCATCGCCCAGGCCTTGTTGAACGATCCGGCGCTGTTGATCGTCGATGAACCTACGGTCGGTCTGGATCCGGAAGAGCGCATGCGTTTCCGTCACCTGTTGACCGACCTGGCCGGCGAGCGGCTCGTGATCCTCTGCACCCACATCGTTTCAGACGTGGAGGCCAGCGCAACGGCCTTGGCCGTGATGACGGCGGGCCGGCTTCGTTTCCACGGCACGCCGGAGGAATTGCTGGCGCAGGCCGAAGGGCATGTCTGGGAATGGACGGTGGCCCCGGCCGAACTCGAGCAGGTGCGTACCAAGCACACCCTGTGCGCGTCGCTGCGTCGCCCCGAAGGCATCCGGGTTCGCGTCATCAGCGCCGAACGACCGAATGCGGATGCCAACGCAGTGATGCCCGAACTCGAGGACGCTTACACCTGGCTCATCGGTTCCGGCGCGGGCAAGCACTGACATGCAAGCATTGCTTCGTTTTTTCGCCATCCTGCAGGCGGACCTGCGCGAGCGCATCCGTGGTCCGCGCTTCTGGGTGATGCTGGCCATCGTCATGGTCGCCGCCTGGTGGTGCTTCCCGCCGGCGAGCGCCGGCTATCGCATCCTGTCGATGAACGGCGGCGAGCGCGGCTTCTATTCCAGTGCCTGGGTCGGCATGGTGCTGGCGATGGTTTACAGCAGCCTGCTCAGCCTCGGTGGCTTCTATGTCATCCGTGGCACCCTTGTGCGCGACATCGAGACCCGCGTCTGGCAATTGCTGGTAGCGACGCCGATGACGCGCGGCGCCTATCTGCTGGCGAAGTGGGCCAGTCACCTGCTGGTGCTGGCGGCGATCGCCTTCGTGGGGCTCGGTGTCGGCCTCGTGGCGCAATGGTTGCGGGCGGAAGATCGCGCGATCGACCTGATCGAACTGATGAAACCGGTGCTGGTATTGAGCCTGCCGGGCCTGGCCGTGACGGCGATGCTGGCGATCTGGTTCGATCTGTTGCCGTGGTTGCGGCGCACGATCGGCAACGTGGTGTTCTTCATCCTGTGGATTGCGCTGACCTCGGTGTCGCTGGCGCAACTCGAATCGCCCGACAATCACGCGGCGCGCTACGGCTGGGGCAGCGATCCGAACGGCATGATCGTGGCGGCGCGCGACTTCCAACGCCAGCGCAGCGAGGACACCGGCGAGACGCAGGATTTCGGCTTCAGCATCGGCATTTCGATGCGCGGCAAGCCGGCGACCTGTTTCGAATGGAAGGCCTGGCATCCGCGCGGGCCCGACATGTTCGGCCGACTGTTGTGGCTGCTGTTCGCGATGGCCGGCGTGCTCGCGGCCGCGCCCTTGCTCGACTGGGCGGCGGCGCGCGGCGTCGCCAGTGCCCGCGCCGGATCGCAGGCGGGACGAAAACTGCGCTGGCTCGATCGCCTGCTCGATCCTTTCGCCCGCGGCGCGCTCGGCATACTCGTGGTCGCGGAATTGAAGATGGTGCTGCGCCAGCGCCGCATCTGGTGGTGGCTGGCCGCGCTTGTCCTGCTCGGCGTGCAGGCTTTCGCATCGGACAAGGGCATGGCGACCGCCCTGCTGCTGGCCTGGCTGTTGCCGCTCGACGTGCTGGCACGCGGCATCCTGCGCGAGAAGGACCACGCCACCGCGGGGCTGATATTCACCGCGCCGAACATCGTCGGTCGCTTGCTCGCCACGCGTTTCCTCGTGGCGCTCGCCTTGCTGCTGGCGCTCAGCCTGCCGGGATTGTTGCGCCTCGCGGCTTCGGCGCCGCTGGGCCTGTGCGCCGCGCTCGCAGCCATCGCGTCCATCGCCAGTTGGGGCATGAGCCTCGGCGCGCTTTGCCGCAATCCGCGCCCCTTCGAACTGGCGCTGGTGTTCCTCGCCTACCTGGGCTTGCAGGGCGCCTCGGTATTCGACCTCGTGCGCGAACCCGGTGCGACCGCCGCATTGCACCTGATGCTGCTCGTTCCCGCCTGGCTGTTGCTGGCCTGGACCTGGCCGCGCCTCGCCCGGCGCTGATTCGTGACGTCGCCGGGCGCATGTGCGAGCATGCGCGCCCATGCGACTGAACAAACACATCAGCGATACCGGTTTCTGCTCCCGCCGCGAGGCCGATCGCCTGATCGCCGAAGGTCGCGTGACCATCAACGGGCGCAAGCCCGGCATCGGCGCCCAGGTCGAAGAGGGCGACATCGTGCTCGTTGACGGCCAGCGCCTGCAGGCCAGGCAGGCCAAGGCCGGGCGCCGGCACGTCTATATCGTGCTGAACAAGCCCGTCGGCGTGACCTGCACGACCGAGAGCGACGTCAAAGGCAACATCGTCGAATTCGTCGGGCATGAGCAGCGCATTTTTCCGATCGGTCGGCTCGACAAGGACTCGGAGGGCCTGATCCTGTTGACCAGCAACGGCGACATCGTCAACGAGATCCTGCGCGCCGAGAACAAGCTGGAGAAGGAGTACCTCGTCGCGGTGAACCATCCGGTGACCGACGAGTTCCTGCGCGGCATGGCGCGCGGCGTGCCGGTGCACGGGCAGACGACCTTGCCCTGCAAGACCGGCAAGCTGGGCAAGTTCGGCTTCCGCATCGTGCTCGTGCAGGGCCTGAACCGGCAGATCCGCCTGATGGCGGCGCATTTCGGCCACCGGGTGAAACAACTGGTGCGCGTGCGCATCGGCAACGTGAAACTCGGCCATCTCAAGCCGGGCAAGTGGCGCAATCTCACCGACGTGGAGTTGCGCGGCCTGTTGCCGCACCGCACGGAGTGGTGATCGCCGCCTAGTGTCGGATATCGATGCCGGCGTGCGTTTCGTCCAGCGTGCCGTCGGCCTTCAGTACCGCGAACTTGCAGCGGTCCCCGTCGAAGACGACGGCCACCGGTTCCTTGAAGGGTTCGCGCCGGATGAACTTCAGTTCCCAGCCGTAACGCTCGAGTTCGCTGAGGGTCAGGCGCTGGTCCTCGTTGAGCTGGCGTTTGAGCTCGCTCGACGTCGCCTTGCCGTTGTATCGACGTTCCTGTTCGGACATCGCGCACCCCCGTCTGCAGTGATCGCGAACCTTGCGGGCCGACGGGGGGATGGGCCCGGCTTGCGATGGATAATTATGAACCCGAATCGGGCTCGCTATGCAAGCAGCCACTCGGCGGCGGCGCGACCGGCGATCTTGCCGCTGGCGAAGCAGGCGGTCAGCAGGTAGCCGCCGGTCGGCGCTTCCCAGTCCAGCATCTCGCCGGCGAAGAAAACGCCGGGGCGGTTTTTCGCCATCAAGTTCGCTGTCAGTGCGTCGAATGAAACGCCGCCGGCCGTGCTGATCGCCTCTGCCATCGGTCGCGGCCTCTGCAGTCGGATCGGCAGCGACTTGATGCCGGCCGCGAGCGTCGCGCTGTCGTCTCGCGCTGCTTTCGGCAAGCATTCGTAAACCAGTCCGGCCTTGACGCCGTCGATGCCGGCGCGGCGACGCAGACGCTCGCTCAGGCTGCGACCGCGGTCCTCCTTCGCCAGATCGGCACGCAGGCGTTCGAGCGTACGGTCGGGCGCGAGGTCCAGGTGGACGAGGACTTCGCCTTCGCGCGCAATGGCATCGCGCAAAGGGGCGGAGACCGCGTAGACGAGGCTGCCTTCGACGCCGGTCGCGGTGACGACGAATTCGCCCCGCAGCGAATGCCTGATGCCGGCGGCATCGCAGCGGATCGCCACCTGCTTGAGCGGCTGGCCGGCGAAACGCGAGGAAAAGTGCTCTGTCCACGGCACATCGAAACCGCAATTCGACGGCGCCAGCGTGGCGACCTCGATCCCGGCCTCGCGCAGCGGCGCCACCCACGCGCCGTCGGAGCCGAGTTCCGGCCAACTGCCGCCGCCGAGCGCGAACAGCACGGCATCGGTCTGCACGAAGACGCGGCCGCGATCTTTCGTCTCGAATGCGAGCGCGTCATCTTCGCCCCACCCGGTCCAGCGGTGATGCACATGGAAATCGACGCCCTGTTCGCGCAGGCGACGCACCCAGCCGCGCAGCAGCGGCGCCGCTTTCAGGTCGGCGGGAAAAACGCGGCCGGAGCTGCCGACGAAGGTGTCCACGCCGAAGCCGCGCGCCCATTCGCGCAAATGCTCCGGGCCGAATTCGCGCAACCAGGGGGCGACGACGTCGGCGCGCTCGCGATAGCGCGAGGCGAAAAGTTCGGGCGGATCGGAATGCGTCAGGTTCAACCCGCCTTTGCCGGCGATCAGGAACTTGCGACCGACCGAGCCCTTGGCATCGTAAACATCCACGACCAGGCCCGCGGCACGCGCGGTTTCCGCGGCCATCAGGCCGGCCGGCCCTCCGCCGACGATGGCGAGTCGGCGCGCCGCGCTCATCGCGCGCTCAGTCGGAAGGCGCCAGTTGCGCCTTCAGTCGGGCCACTTCCGCTTCCAGGCTCTCGATCCGCGCTTCCAGCGCCTGAAGACGATCGTCGTCGTCGTTGTCGCGCGAAGAAGATGCGGAAGTCTTGCTGCTGGCGTGCAACTGCTCGGCATCGACCGGTCCGCCGAGCAGGTGCATGTAGCGATCCTCGCGCTGGCCCGGACCGCGGCCGATGTTCACCACCAGGGCCGGACTGCGCTGGGCCAGGCGCTCCAGCGTTTGCCGCAGTTCGTCGAGATCGGCGAAACCGGCGATGCGCTCGCTGCGCGTCAGCAGTTCCGAAGCGGTCTGCGCCCCGCGTAGCAGGAGGACGCCGAGCAGGCCCTGCTGTTTTCCGGTGACCGAATACGCCTGGGCGAATCGATGTTCGTAACGTTGGGCACGCGCGCCGTGGATGGAGCGCACGAGCCCGTCGGACTCCATCTGCCGCAGGGCATGGCCGACTTCACCGGGTTCCAGTTCCATCAGCGGATCGCGCGCGGTCTTCTGGTTGCAGGCCAGTACCAGCGAGTTCGCGGTCAGCGGATAGCCCTCGGGCGTCGTCGCTTCCTTTTCGATCAGGCAGCCGAGGATGCGGGCGTGGATGTCGCTGAGCGGCGCCAGGACGTTCGGGGATTCGGTATCGGGCGGCATGGAGGCTTGATGCGGGATTTGCCTTCATGATGCCCGATTCCGACGATGCTGGCGTCCTTGCCTGCGTGCATCATGGGCTTGAAGCCTGAAGTTCCGGCAAGCGCGCGGGCTGCGCCGACGCGCTGCGGGGCTTCAGTCCGAAGCAGGGACGCAACCAGGCGATGCGCTTGACCATCTCGCTGATCGACCAGCAACCCGCGACGGTGCCGAGCAGGATCAGCGCAGGTTCCGCGATCGGACCCAGCTTGTAGTTCGCCAGCCAGAAACCGAGTCCGACGATCAGGCTCTGGTGCAGCATGTACCAGGGATAGACCGATTCGTTGGCCCAGGGCAGCCAGCGCAACGGACGATTGAGCAGGGCATGCGACCAGCCGAGGATGGCCAGCAGCATCGTCCAGATGTAGAGGTTGCGCAGCGTCCAGATGACCGCCTGCTGCCAGAACGGCACTTCGTCCGGCAGGATCAACGCGACGCTTAGGTAGGGCACGAACAGGCCCAGGGCCCAGGCCAGGCTCGTCTTGCGCAGGCGCAGGGCTTCGGCCCAGAAACCTTCGTTGCGGGCGATCGCGTAGCCGTACAGAAAAACGGTGAAATACACCGCGTTGCGATACCAGTCGTGGATGAAATCGCCGTTGTCCGGGAAACGCTCCTGCAGCGTCAGGGT
>CAZORV010000103.1:0-11494 GCA_964582215.1 uncultured Frigidibacter sp. | reverse complement strand
ACCTCGACAGCGGCTCGGTCGCCTCGCCCAACCGCGAGACCGAGGCGATGAAGGACGGCTCGGACGCCGTCTCGGACTGGCCGCTCCTGAACGCGCTGGTCAACACCGCCTCGGGGGCGACCTGGGTCAGCCTCCACCATGGCGGCGGCGTCGGCATGGGCTTTTCCCAGCATGCGGGCGTCGTCATCGTCGCCGACGGCACCCCCGAAGCCGCCCGCCGCATCGGCCGCGTCCTCTGGAACGACCCGGCCTCGGGCGTCTGGCGCCATGCCGACGCGGGCTACGACAGCGCCATCCGGCACGCCCGGGACTGCGGCCTCCGCCTGCCCACCATCCTCGGCAACTGACCCGAACCGGGCCACCGTCCCGGCGCTTTTTCTTTGCCCAAATACTCAGGGCAACCGCCGCCGCGGGCACCAGGTCCCAAACCGGTCACCAGGCCGCCCCGGCGCAGGCCGGGGCCTCCTGGCCGGCCCGAGGCCCCGAAGCCTCGCGCAAGCGCCCGGGGTCCGACGGTGCGCGCCGGGGCGGTCGCGCGCCGACCCGCCGCTATTGGCAATAGGCCTGCCCTGCCGTGAACCGCGCCAGATCGGCGCGGACCCGCTTGCGGCGAAGCGGCAGCCAGTCGCGCGCAAGGCCAAGCCAGCCCCGGCCCTCGCCCCCGGCGATCGCCCCGTCGGCGGCGACATGACCCGCCATGATCCTGACCGCGCACGACAGGTTCGCCGCCCCGTCCAGCAGCGCCGCGCCGGTCGGACAGCCATTGGCCCGCGCCGTCGCATCGGAAATCTGCATCAGGCCCCGGAACCGCCCCGCGCCGCCCCTGGCCAGCGGGTTCCAGCGGCTTTCATAACCGGCGATCCCCGACAAAAGCCCGGCCCAGAAGGCGCGGCGTTCGGCCGGCGCCGCCGTCGCATAGCCGGGGCAGAAGCTTGCCACATCCGACGGCACCGAACTGACCAGCACCGCCCCCTCGGCCTTCAGCGCCGCAAGCGTGGCTTCGGTCCAGGCCGAGGCCTCGGGCCGGTGATCCCAGCGCGTCGCGGGCAGAAAGCCGGGGGTCGTCACCTCGTCCGCCGCACCGGTGCAGGCCAGAGGCAGCGCCGCCAGCACGATCATCGCCACGCCGACTGTCCGGCCCATATCTCTTCTCCGCCTCTGCCGCCCCGGAACATCCCGGGGTTTGGCGCGAAATGCAATGGGCGCGGCCCTGACACTAACGCCCTGGTTGCGGCGATCATATTCTTGACCCAATTTCCGCTTAACCAGACCCTCGGCAGCAGGGTTTCGGAGGTGCGCATGCCCATTCTTGTCGGTCTTGCCGGGCTGATCATCGCGGCCTGGGTCTGGGCGTCGCGCGCGCGTTCGGCGGCCTATATGGCGGGCGATCTGGCCGACATGGCGGGCGACGTCATGGCGGCGGCGCGGCGCTTCGGCTTTCGCCGGCGCTACGACAGGCATCCGGTCGACAGCACCGATGACCCCAAACTGATGATCGGCGGGCTGGCCGTCGCCTTTCTGGAACTGGGCGGCCTGCCCTCGGCCGAGGATCAGACCCGCATGGTGGCCGCCCTTGGCCGCCATCTGCACTGCGATCTTGAGGCCTGCCGCGAACTGGCGATCCTTGGCCGCTGGCTGATGAACGAAAGCCAGGGCGCGGTGCCGGCGATCCCGCGGCTGGCAAAACGGCTGTTCCGACTGTCGGGAACCGCCGGGCTGATGCCGCTGATGGCGGTCCTGAAAGACACCGGTGCCGCCGACGGCAGCGGCCTGTCGGACCGCCAGAAAGAGGCGCTGGCCGAGATCGCGCGGATTTTCCGGGTGAACTGAGCACCCGGAACGGGTTCTTGTCTCGTCCCGCGGGCTTAAGTAGAAGCGGCACAGAGACGAAAAGGACGCCGCCGATGCTCGACCTCAGCTTTGACACCCCGAAACCCAAGGTGATCCATGGCGCCCGGCACGACTGGGAACTGGTGATCGGGCTTGAGGTCCATGCGCAGGTCGCCTCGAACGCCAAGCTGTTCTCGGGCGCCTCGACGCTGTTCGGGGCGGAGCCCAATTCCAACGTCGCCTTTGTCGATGCGGCCATGCCCGGGATGCTGCCGGTCATCAACGAATACTGCGTGGCGCAGGCCGTCCGCACCGGGCTGGGGCTGAAGGCCGGCATCAACCTGACCTCGGCCTTCGACCGCAAGAACTATTTCTACCCCGACCTGCCGCAGGGCTACCAGATCAGCCAGCTCTACCACCCGATCGTCGGCGAGGGCGAGGTGATCGTCGAGATGGGCCCCGGCATCGCCCGCCGCGTCCGGATCGAGCGCATCCATCTGGAACAGGACGCGGGCAAGTCGATCCACGACCTTGACCCGGCCATGTCCTTCGTCGACCTGAACCGCACCGGCGTCGCGCTGATGGAAATCGTCAGCCGCCCCGACATCCGCAGCCCCGAGGAAGCGGCGGCCTATGTGGCCAAGCTGCGCCAGATCATGCGCTATCTCGGCACCTGCGACGGCAATATGCAGAACGGCAACCTGCGCGCCGACGTCAATGTCTCGGTCCGCCGGCCGGGCGATTATGAACGCTTTCAGGCGACGGGCGATCATTCGGTGCTGGGCACGCGCTGCGAGATCAAGAACATGAACTCGATGCGGTTCATCCAGGCCGCCATCGACCATGAGGCCCGCCGCCAGATCGCCATCGTCGAGGATGGCGGCAAGATCGTGCAGGAGACGCGGCTTTACGACCCCGACAAGGGCGAAACCCGTTCGATGCGGTCCAAGGAAGAGGCGCATGACTACCGCTATTTCCCCTGCCCCGACCTGATGCCGCTTGAGATCGAGCAGGCCTGGGTCGACGAGATCGCGCGGGCCATGCCCGAACTGCCGGACGCCAAACGCGCGCGCTTCATCGCCGGCTACGGCGTGACCGACTATGACGCGGGCGTCCTGACGGCCGAAGCCGAGAATGCCGGGTTTTTCGAGGAAGTCGCCCGGGGGCGCGACGGCAAGCAGGCCGCGAACTGGGTGATCAACGAACTCTTCGGCCGCCTGAACCGCGAGGGGAAGGGCATCGCCGACACGCCGGTCTCGGCCGCGCAGCTGGGCGGGGTCCTTGACCTGATCGGGTCGGGCGAGATTTCGGGCAAGATGGCCAAGGATCTGTTCGAGATCCTCTGGACCGAGGGCGGCGATCCGGCCGCCATCGCCGCGGCGCGGGGGATGAAGCAGGTGACCGATACCGGCGCGATCGAGGCGGCGCTGGCCGCGCTGATCGCCGCCAACCCCGAACAGGTCGAAAAGGCCCGGGTCAATGCCAAGCTGGCGGGCTGGTTCACCGGTCAGGTGCTGAAGGCCACCGGCGGCAAGGCCAATCCGGCCGTCGTCAATGACATGGTCGCGCGCAAGCTCGGGCTATAAGATATCGACAAGAAAACGGCGGCCTGTCGGGCCGCCGTTCATCCTTGACCGGCGTTGCGACCGTCAGGCGGCCTTGCGACGGCGCTTCAGGCCCAGCAGCGCCGCAAGGCCCGACAGCGCGGCGAAGCCGGCGGCCGGGACGGGAATCGCCGCCGCAAAGGTCACGTTGTCGACAAAGCCGCCCACACCGTCGGCCGCGCCATTGGCCGCGAAGCGCAGCGAATAGCTGCCCGGCGTCAGGATGCCGATCCGGGTGCGGATTTCCGTCCAGCCGCCGACCGCCGCGCCGTTGGTCCCCGCCGTCACCACACCGCTGACGACATTGCCAAGGTTGTAGGCAACCGCGTTGGTCGCGGCATTGCTGCTTTCGGGGCTGTACCAGAAGGACAGGATATAGCTGCCGACGCCCAGCACCAGATCCTGACTGATCGAGGTGTTGCGGCCCGGCCCGCCGTCAAGCGAGATGAAATAGTCGCCGTCCTGCGCGTTCAGGGCCGCGCTGTTGTCAGATTGAATCTCGATCCGGCCACCGCCCGACT
The DNA here is from genome assembly GCA_964582215.1 of uncultured Frigidibacter sp. Classification (GTDB taxonomy): domain Bacteria; phylum Pseudomonadota; class Alphaproteobacteria; order Rhodobacterales; family Rhodobacteraceae; genus TMP-24. The sequence continues at coordinate 7,539 of CAZORV010000103.1, read as the reverse complement.
TGGTCCAGCCCGACAGCGAGGAATAGGTGTCCCAGCCGGGGTTGGTGCTGTTCAGCTGGTCGAAGCGCAGGCCGTTGGTCTGGCCCGGCTGATTGCCGCTCGGCCCCTGTTCAAAGCTGAAGTTCGCCACCGGAATCGTCGCGGCGGCCAAAGGCGAGGCGGCCAGCAGGCATGCGGCGAAAAGGCTGATGAAAATCCGTCCGGTCATAATGCGTCCCAACTGTTGCGGGCGGACCCGCCGATGAATGTCGTTAAGACCCTGTTAACCAGCGATCTATGGCAATCCTGCGGCATCGGCGTTAGTTAATCATGACGTTGGCCGCCCGATCCGGAAACAAACCGTTCGCGGATTTCCGCCGATCGCGGCGGTCATGCCGCAACCGCAGACCCTTGGACCGGCGGCGGCTTGTCGGCTATGGTGCGCCACTTTCAAAAAGGTCGAGGCTTTGATGCAGCGTTTCGAGTATAAGGTGATCCCGGCACCCTCGCAGGGCGAAAAGGCCCGTGGCGCCCGTTCGACCGAGGACCGGCTGGCACTGGCGCTGGCCAGCGCCATCAATGCCGAAGCCCGGCAGGGCTGGGACTATGTGCGCAGCGAAACCCTGCCGACCGAGGAGCGCAGCGGCCTGACCAAACGCCGCACGGTCTATGTCAACCTTCTGGTCTTCCGCCGCCCGGCCGAGCCCGGCCAGTCGGCCACGGCCGAGGTGGGAACCGCCGACAAGCCGCTGCTCAGCCTTCGCGCCATGACCGGCCTTGGCCGCGCGGCGCCGAAGATCCTGCCGGTGCCCGAAGGCGCCGCGCCGAAGCTGGGCCCGGCGACGGGCGACGCCGCCCCGGGATCCGACGGCGACCAGGGCTGAGTGCCCCGCCGCCGAAGTCGGACCATTTTCACTAATTTCGCGCCGCCCCCTTCAAAGCCCGGCGAAAAGCCCTAAACTCGGTCGCCCGAGTCGAATGCGATCTTCGAGGATGCAATGACCAGAGACGACCCTTTCGGCTTTGATATTTCGGCCGCCTCCGACAAGAAGAAGCGCACCAAGGGCCGTCGCGGCATGTCCGGCGCCTTCGAGACCTCGACCCGCGCCTGCGACCATCGCGGCTGCGATCTGGCGGGCCAGTACCGCGCCCCGAAATCGCCCGACAGTCTGGACGACTATCTGTGGTTCTGCCGCGACCATGTCCGCGAATATAACCTGAAGTGGAACTTCTTTCAGGGCGCGACCGAGGAAGAGTTCGAGAAGTTCATCGACAAGGACCGGGTCTGGGGCCGCGAGACCAAGCCCTTTGGCAAGAACGCCACCGAGGATCGCGCCTGGCAAAGGCTGGGCGTGGCCGACCCGATGGAGATCCTCGGCGCCAACGCCACGCTGAACCCCGGCCGTGTCGTCGGCCGCAAGCTGCCCCCGACCGAGCGCCGCGCGCTTGAGATACTCGAGGCGCGCGACAGCTGGACCAAGGTCGAAATCCGAAAGCAATACAAAAGCCTGGTCAAGGATCTTCATCCCGACATGAACGGTGGCGACCGGTCGGACGAGGACCGTTTGCAGGAAGTGGTCTGGGCCTGGGACCAGCTGAAAGACAGCCGGAATTTCAAGGACCAATAGTCCCGGGCGTTCCGGCGACGGGCAGACTATTCGTCGCTGAGCGTGCCCAGAAAGGCGACGATCGCCTGTTCTTCGGCCGCGGTCAGTTTCAGGTTGCCAAGCTCGTCCTTGTTGACATTCTCGGCGACCTCGGGCGCGGGCCAGCAGTTCTGCGCCAGCGCCTCGGCCTCGGTCGCGTCGCCCTTGCAGGCGGGCAGGACGTCGCGGGTGTTGTAGAAATGCACGACCCCGGCCAGCGTCTTGAAATAGCCGTTGTGCATATAGGCCTTTGTGGTGTCCGCCGTCAGCCGCTTGTCGACATTGCGCAGGGTCGGCACCTTTTGCTTGCCGGTCATGGCATCCGCCTGACCGGCATAAAGGGCGTCCTTCGCCAGGATCGCGCCAAGGCCGGGGTCGCGCCAGTCCTTGCCCGCCGGATTGACCGGCAACGCGCTGTAGTAGGGGTTCGCCGGATTGCGGGGCACGCCGATATTGTCATAGGTGTAGTCGGTGAAAAGCGCCCGATCCGGCCCGCCCGCGCCCAGCACGTGACATTCGGCGCAAAGCCCCTTGCCCTGAAAGACCTCGAGCCCCAGTTTTTCCTCGGCGCTCAGTTCAGCCTCGCCCCGCAACCACCTGTCATAGCGCGAGGAAAAGCGGTTGACCTCGGACGATGCCTCATAGGCGGCCAGTGACAAAGCGATCTGGTCAAAGGCGCCGTCGATGCGGGCCAGCAGATCCTCGTCGCCGATGGTGACCAGCGCGTCGGGATCGTCGCATGACGCCGCCAACCCTTCGGGCAAGGGGATGTTGCAGGCGTCCGCGCCCCAGACGGCTGCCATGCCCTGCGGATAGGCGGCGGGATCGGCGGGGTTGCAGACGCGCTGGACGACGCAGGCCTGATGCGGCAGCGCCATTTCCAGCGGGTTCAGGAACGGCCCCTCGGCCTGATCGGCGGTCACGCTGCCAAGCTTGTGCCCGGTGGCGCGACCGTCAAAGAAGGCGCCGCCGACGAAAAGAATTTCGCCATCCTCCCAGGTGTGGTGGAAAACCGGCGCGTTGCCGGCATAGGCGGCCGTCGGCGGTTTGCGGTTGCCGAACCGTCCGGCGACCGCGCCTTCGACCACGGCGCCTTCGGCGTTGAAGTGGCCATGCGGGCTGGAAAAGCCCATGCCGGGGTCGTGGCAGAAGGCGCAAGGCTGCGCGCCGTTGACGGAAAGGTTGGCATCAAAGAAGATCGACTTGCCAAGCTGCTCGATCGGCGAGAGATCCTTGGCGAGCGCCGGAAGCGACGCCGATGACAGCAGCAGAATGGCGAGAGAAACGCGCATGGACCAACCTTCCCGGTGTGTTTGCTGACCATAGGCATTTCATATGAAATTTGCCAACAAATGCCGGCGGCCAGCAGATTCGACGGATTGACCATAGGCCGAAGGGTCTATTTTGTCTGTATAAACCAAAGTTATATGCAAAAATTGTGTCGATCCGGGATGCTATACCCCCGTATTCGCACAAATGTTCGGCAATGAAGCCGCGCCGCCCGAAGCGGCCGCATACGGACGGCCTGCCGGCGCCGCTATGCAGCGCCGGGCACAAAGACCATGGCCAGCCCGTTCATGCAATAGCGTTTGCCGGTCGGCTTTGGCCCGTCATTGAAGACATGGCCGAGGTGACCGCCGCAGCGGCGGCAGTGAACCTCGGTCCGCCGTCCGAGGATGCCCCAGTCGGCGCGCGTCGCCACCGCGTTGGGCAGGGGGTCGAAAAACGACGGCCAGCCGGTGCCGCTGTCGAACTTCGTGGCGGATGAATAAAGCGGCAGGTCGCAGCCGGCGCACTGGAACTGCCCGGCGCGATGCTCATTGTTGAGCGGGCTGGAAAAGGCGGCCTCGGTATCCGCCTCGCGCAGCACGGCAAACTGCGCGGGCGACAGCAGCGCGCGCCATTCGGCCTCGCTGTGGGTCACCTCGAACCCCTCGCCTGCCCATGCAGGGCCAAGGCCCCCGATCGCCAGCAAACTTGCCCCAAGTCCCATCATCCCGCGCCGTGTCATGATCCGTTCCTTTGCCTGTGACCCCGCCCCCAGAATGCCAGAACCGCCGATCACGCGCGGTAAAAGTTGCGTGGGTGAAGTCCGGCCGGGGATGTCGCGAAAAGCCGCGAAAGGCCGTGTCGCGACCTTGCGGCCCCGGCGAATATGATCCATCAATCGGGGGTTATTTTGCCGGGCGGACCCCGGCCCATCGGCAATGGCGGACAATATGTTGGATCATCAGGCAAAACCCACCGAAGAGATTTCGGTTCGCGACATTTTCGGCATCGACACCGAAATGAAGGTCAAGGGCTTTGCCGACCGCACCGATCGGGTGCCGGACATCGATCCGACCTACAAGTTCGACCCCGACACCACGCTCGCGATTCTTGCGGGCTTTGCCTATAACCGGCGGGTGATGATCCAGGGCTATCACGGCACCGGCAAATCGACCCATATCGAACAGGTGGCGGCGCGGCTGAACTGGCCCTGCGTGCGGGTCAACCTTGACAGCCACATCAGCCGCATCGATCTGATCGGCAAGGATGCGATCAAGCTGCGCGACGGCAAGCAGGTGACCGAGTTTCACGAAGGCATCCTGCCCTGGGCGCTGCGCAACCCCGTCGCGATCGTGTTCGACGAATATGACGCGGGCCGGGCGGATGTGATGTTCGTGATCCAGCGGGTTCTGGAACATGACGGCAAGCTGACGCTCTTGGACCAGAACGAGATCATCACGCCCCACCCGTCCTTCCGCCTCTTTGCCACCTCGAACACGGTGGGGCTTGGCGACACGACGGGGCTTTATCACGGCACCCAGCAGATCAACCAGGCCCAGATGGACCGCTGGTCGCTGGTCGCGACGCTGAACTATCTGTCCCACGACGCCGAGGCGGCGATCGTCCTGGCCAAGTCGCCGCATTACAACACCGAAAAGGGCCGCAAGCAGATCAGCCAGATGGTGACGGTCGCCGACCTGACGCGCACGGCCTTCATGAACGGCGATCTTTCGACGGTGATGAGCCCCCGGACCGTGCTGAACTGGGCGCAGAATGCCGAGATCTTCCGCAATGTCGGCTATGCGTTCCGGCTGTCGTTCCTGAACAAATGCGACGAGCTGGAACGCCAGACGGTCGCGGAGTTCTATCAGCGCTGCTTTGACGAGGAATTGCCGGAAAGTGCGGCCAGCCAGAGCATCAGGTGATGTGGCGTTGGCTGGCCGCTGCGATTGGCTTCTGGACGCCGGCAAAGCGGGCGACAAGGTGCTGGGTTCGGTCGATCCGCTCCTTGCGGCCGACATAGAGTTTTGCCTTGAGCGCGGCCGCGCTTATGCCGACAGACGCCTGCCATGAGAAAGACGGCGCACCCCGCCGAGCCCGGTCGGCAGACCGCGATATGCCGCAATGACGCCGGCGTCACCGGACAGCCGGCAGCGGCCAACACACAACGATGACCCACATCGGCGGGATCGGCTTTAGCGCCCGGCGCCGCGGACCGAAACCGTTGCGCCTGATGATGACATCGGGCACCTGGGCCAGGCATATCGGGAGATGGCTGTCGCCGCGACCTGCACGCCCAAGGTCCGCGACCTGTCCCCGAAGGCTGACCGACGGTTGGACGAGGCGCAGGGCGCCGGCGCCGTTGTTCTGGCCGGAACCGGCCTCGGCCTCGCCTTTGACAGCCGTTCACCGGAATATCCGGTGATAGCCGGTCAATGGCGCGCAGGCCGACGTCGCCGACAAATTCCTTTCAAGGAATTTGCAAGAGCCTTTGAAAGGCTCTTGATCGCGCGGGGGACAGGGGCGTGACAGCCCCCGCCATCTGACTGGCTGGCGGCTTCAGGCTTTGGCGGCCATGGTTGCGTTCGCCCACCAGACCATGTCATCGAGCAGCGCCTTGGCCGGGCCGGTGAGTGCCGCTTCGATCTCGGCGAGGTTGCCCGAGCCGCCAAGGCCCGGATGGATGCGGAAGAAGTCGCCGCCGCCGATATGGACGGCATTGCGCACCGGCACCATCTGCAGTTCGACCGCGATCGCGCGCAGATGCTGCAGCGCGGACGTGCCGCCCATGCTGCCATAGGCGATCGCGCCCATCGGCTTTTTCGCCCATTCGACATAGGCTTGGTCCAGCGCGTTCTTCAGCACGCCGGTGATCGAACGGTTATATTCGGCGACGACGAAAATATAGCCGTCAAAGCCCGCAATCTTCTTCTGCCAGGCGACGGCCTGCGCATCCTGGGTCGGCGCCCAGGCGTTCGAGGCCATTTCGCTGAAGAAGGGCATCGGGAAGTCGCGAAGGTCGACCAGTTCAACCTCCATGTCTGTGCGGGCCCTGGCCTGGGCCAGCATCCACTGCGCCGGGAGGTCGGCAAAACGGGTCGGGCGGGTCGAGCTGATGATCAGGGCGATTTTCGGTTTGCGGGACATGGACAGACTCCTTGTTGGCGCTGGGACTGGTCGGCAGGATACTTCGATCACAGCAGCGCGCAATCGGCACTATAAGCCTGCGCCATGTGCATCAGCGCACTGAACCGCCCAAGGCACGGTGACGGCCCAACCGCGAGAATCGCCGGTCGCCGCCTTGCGCCGCCCCGGGCGGGATGGTTTACATGGGCCATGACAAAGCCCGCCGACAATCCCGCTGATCCGTTCAAGAAGGCTCTGGCCGAGGCCACGCGCACCCTGGCGGATGTGCCCGAGCTGACCGTGACCTATTCGGTCGATCCGCCGGGGCTGAGCGGTGATGCGATGCGGCTGCCGCAGGTCAGCCGGCGTCTGACGCGCGAGGAGGTTCTGATCGCGCGCGGGACGGCGGACGCATTCGCGCTGCGCCTGCGCCATCACGATGAGGGGGTTGCAGCGAAATATCTGCCGCAGGGCCAGATGGCGCGCGATCTTTACGAGGCCATGGAGACCGCGCGTTGCGAGGCGGTGGGGGCGCGCGACATGCCGGGGACGCTGGGCAATATCGACGCCCGCATCGCCAACGAGGCCGAGCGGCGGGGCTACGGCCAGATCCGCACCGCGCAGGAGGCGCCGCTGGCGCAGGCTGCGGGCTATCTCGTCCGGCATCTGGCGACCGGGCGGCCGCTGCCGGGCGGCGCCGGTCATGTGATGGAGCTTTGGCAGCCGTTCCTTGAAGGACAGGCGGGCGGGTCGCTGGAGCATGTCGGCGAGGTTCTGGGCGATCAGGCGGCCTTTGCGCGACTGGCGCGGCAGATCATCCGCGATCTGGGCTATGGCGACCAGCTGGGCGAGGATCCGGACGAGGCGGACGATCGCGAAGATCAGGGCGACGAGGCCGAGGAAGAACCCGAAAGCGCCGAAAGCCAGGACGACAGCCCGTCCGAGGATCAGGAGGCGGCGCCCGAGCAGAGCCAGGACGAGGAGCAGGACGCGGCCGAAAGCAAGGTCACGATGGACGAGCTGGCCGACACCGAAGAGGGTGACGAGGCCGAGATGCCGGAAAGCGAGGCACCGCTTGAGCCGCCGCCCCCTGCCCCGCATTCCGATGCCGACCCGAATTACGCGGTCTATGCGACCGGTTTCGACGAGGAGATCCGGGCCGAGGACCTGGCCGAGCCCGCCGAGCTTGAGCGGTTGCGGGCCTATCTTGACCAGCAGCTCGAGCCGCTGAAAGGCGCTGTGTCGCGGCTGGCCAACAAGCTGCAGCGCCGCTTGCAGGCCCAGCAGAACCGCAGCTGGCTGTTCGACATGGAAGAGGGCATTCTGGACGCGGGGCGGCTGGCGCGGGTGGTGGCGAACCCGACGACGCCCCTGTCCTTCAAGGTCGAGAAGGACACCGAGTTCCGCGACACCTGCGTGACGCTGCTTCTGGACAATTCGGGGTCGATGCGGGGGCGGCCGATCTCGATCGCGGCGATCTGTGCCGATGTTCTGGCGCGGACGCTGGAGCGTTGTCAGG
>CAZORV010000102.1:0-11499 GCA_964582215.1 uncultured Frigidibacter sp. | reverse complement strand
CCCGGATGGCGCGCAGCGCCAGCCCCCCGGAGGGGCAGGCGCTGCCCGGTCGCTTGGGGCGACCGGGCGGTGACGGTGGAAGTGTTCAGTGGCGGCAGGGTCACTTGCCCCTGCCGACCGAGACGGCGGCCCGAAACCGCCCCAACGCCGCCGACAGGGGGCGGCGCCTGACACGGACGGCGCCAGGCGCGCGCGCCCACAGGGCAGAGCGGGTGGCATCGTTCCGCTTCGGCAGGGTCACTTGCACCTGCCTGCCCGGGCCATGTCGGTTCCCCTTCGCGACCGGCGTTTCAGCATCCGCCCCGCCAGCGCCGAAACGAATGTTGCAAAACCCCGCCAGCGCCACTATCTAGACCGGCGAGAGGTTGGCGCGGGTAAGCGCCTCGCCAACCCGGTCAGGTCCGGAAGGAAGCAGCCGTAACGAGACCCGCTTGGGTCGTTGTCCAGCCTCTCACCTTTCCTTGCAGCTCCGGCAGGCACTCGGTCCGCGCGGACCACGGGCGGACAGCGCGATGACACGATATGCGGCGGCCATCTTCGACCTCGACGGGCTTTTGCTCGACACCGAGCGGCTGTCGCTGGCGGCGGGTTACGAGGCGCTGGAACAGATGGGCCTGCCGCGCGTCGACGGCCTGTTCGAAAGCCTGACCGGCAAGGATGACCAGACCTCGGCCCGGATCGTCGGCGACCATTTCGGCCCCGGCTTCCCGCTGGCCGATTTCCTTACCCGCTGGCACGGTCTGTTCAACGCGCGGCTCAGCGAGGGCGTCCCCTTCCGCCCCGGCGCGACCGACCTTCTGGACCGGCTGTCGGCGATGGGCCTGCCGCTGGCGCTGGCCACCTCGAGCCGCCGCCCCAGCGCCGAACACAAGCTGAAGGTCACGGGCCTGCAGAAATATTTCGGCGCCGTCGTCACGGTGAACTGCGTCGCCGCGCCGAAACCCGCACCCGACCCCTATCTTCTGGCGGCCGAACGGCTGGGCCATGACCCTGCCCGCTGCATCGCCTTCGAAGACAGCGACACCGGCGCCGCCGCCGCCCGCGCCGCCGGCATGATCGTCGTGCAGGTGCCCGACATGGCCCCCAGCGACGGCCGCCACGCCCATCACCTGGCCGAAAGCCTGCTGGACGGCGCCCGCATGGCCGGGCTGATCTAGGCCGGTCGTCCGGACCCGCGACATCATGCGGTTTGCGCCGCCGCCAGGCCCCGCCTGCGGTCGCGCGATATCCACGGAAAACCGGTTTCCACTTTTCCGCGTCACGCTTTAAACTGCCCCGAACCCAGCTGCCCGAGGCGCGCATGACCGATCAGCCCGAGACCCGCTATCAGGTTCTCGCCCGCAAGTACCGGCCCGAAACCTTTGCCGACCTCGTCGGGCAAGAGGCGATGGTGCGCACGCTGAAGAACGCCTTCGCCGCCAGCCGCATCGCGCAGGCCTTCATCATGACCGGCATCCGCGGCACCGGCAAAACCACCACCGCCCGGATCATCGCCAAGGGCCTGAACTGCATCGGCCCCGACGGCACGGGCGGCCCCACCACCGACCCCTGCGGCCGCTGCGAACATTGCACGGCGATCATGGAAGGCCGCCATGTCGACGTGATGGAGATGGACGCGGCCAGCCGCACCGGCGTCGGCGACATCCGCGAGATCATCGACAGCGTCCATTACCGGGCGGCCTCGGCGCGCTACAAGGTCTATATCATCGACGAAGTTCACATGCTGTCGACGAACGCCTTCAACGCGCTGCTGAAGACGCTGGAAGAACCGCCCGCCCACGTCAAATTCATCTTCGCCACCACCGAGATCCGCAAGGTGCCGGTGACCGTCCTGTCACGCTGCCAGCGCTTCGATCTGCGCCGGATCGAGCCCGAGGTGATGATCGCCCTTCTCCGCCGCATCGCCACCGCCGAAGGGGCGGGCATCAGCGACGAGGCTCTGGCGCTGATCACCCGCGCCGCCGAAGGCTCGGCCCGCGATGCGACCTCGCTTCTCGATCAGGCCATATCGCATGGCGCGGGCGAAACCTCGGCCGATCAGGTCCGCGCCATGCTGGGGCTGGCCGACCGGGGCCGCGTCCTCGACCTGTTCGACATGATCCTGCGCGGTGACGCGGCGGGGGCGCTGGCGGAACTTGCGTCGCAATATGCCGATGGCGCCGACCCGATGGCGGTCCTGCGCGACCTTGCCGACGTGACCCACTGGATCTCGGTCATCAAGATCACCCCCGCCGCCGCCGATGACCCGACCGTGCCCCCCGACGAAAGGGCGCGCGGCCTGCAGATGGCCGGGGCGCTGCCGATGCGGGCGCTGAGCCGGATGTGGCAGATGCTGCTGAAAGCCATCGAAGAGGTCGCCCAGGCCCCGAACGCGATGATGGCCGCCGAAATGGCGGTGATCCGCCTGACCCATGTGGCCGACCTGCCCGACCCCGAACAGCTTCTCCGCCGCCTGTCCACCGGGCCCGGCCCCGCCGCGCCCGCCCCCCCGACTGCGGCGCGCGCCCCGGCGCCCGGCGGTCCCGCGGCACAGGCCACCCCCCGCGCCATGGCCGCCGTTCCCGCCGCCTCTGGCGCCGCAACCGCCCTTGCCCTCGCCCCCGAGACGGCGGCGCTGGCCCGCTTTGCCACCTTTCCCGCCGTGGTCGAACTCATCCGCGCCAACCGCGATGTCAAGCTGCTGATGGAGGTGGAGAATCACCTTCGCCTCGTGCGCTATTCCCCCGGCCGCATCGAGTTTGAACCGGCCAACCACGCCCCCCGCGACCTGGCCGCCACCCTCGCCCAGCGCCTGCAAAGCTGGACCGGCGCGCGCTGGGGCGTCTCGGTTGTGGCCGAAGGCGGCGCCCCCACCATCGCCGAAGAGCGCACCGCCGACCTTCGCGCCGCCGAGGCCGAGGCCCTGAAAAACCCGATCGTCCAGGCGGTCTTCGCCGCCTTCCCCGAGGCAAGGATCACCGCGGTCCGCACGCCCGCGGACAAAAGCCTCGAGGCCGCCACGACAGCACTGCCCGAGGTTGAAGACGAATGGGACCCGTTTGAGGAATAGGAGAGACGAATGCTGAAAGGACTGGGGCTTGGCGGCCTTGGCGACATGGCCAAGATGATGAAGGCCGCGCAGGAGATGCAGGGCAAGATCGGCGAACTGCAGGAAAGCTTCGAGCGCATCCTTGTCGTCGGCGAAAGCGGCGCGGGCCTGGTCACCGCGACCTGCACCGCCAAGGGCGAGCTGAAGGCGCTCGACATCAATCCGACGATCTTCGACCCGACCCAGAAAGAGGTGGTCGAGGATCTGATCCTGGCCGCGATCAAGGATGCCCAGAAAAAGGCCGCCGACCGCGCCCAGTCCGAAATGCGCCGCCTGACCGAGGGGCTTGGCCTGCCGCCCGACATGAAACTGCCCTTCTGACGATGACCGACAGCAACCGCGAGATCGAGGCGCTGATCGAACTGATGGCCCGGCTGCCCGGCCTCGGCCCCCGGTCAGCGCGGCGCGCGGTGCTGCATCTGATCAAGAAGCGTGGCCAGGTCATGGCGCCCCTGGCCGAAGCCATGGCCCGCGTCGCCCTCTCGGCCCGCGAATGCGCGGCCTGCGGCAATATCGGCACCGCGGACCTCTGCGACATCTGCGAGGACCCCCGCCGCGCCACCGGCGAGATCTGCGTGGTCGAGGATGTGGCCGACCTCTGGGCCATGGAACGCGGCCAGGCCTTCCGGGGCCGCTACCATGTCCTCGGCGGCACGCTCTCGGCCCTTGACGCGATGGGCCCGGACGACCTTCGCATCCCGCAGCTTGCCCGCCGCGTCGAGGCCGAGGCGATCCGCGAGGTGATCCTCGCCCTCAACGCCACCGTCGATGGCCAGACGACCGCCCATTACATCGCCGACGCACTCCAGGGCACCGGCGCCGCCGTCACCTCGCTCGCCCAGGGTGTCCCGATCGGGGGCGAGCTTGACTATCTCGACGACGGCACGATCAGCGCCGCACTCCGCGCCCGCAAACGCTTCTGACCGGACCATCTCCGGGCTTTTTCTTTGCCCAAATACTCAATCCGCCGCCTCAGCCGGCGATCCCGGCGGGATTGAGACCCCGCATCACCAGATCCGCACTCGACAGGCTCATCGCCAGCGGAATGTCATAAAGAACCGCCAGCCGCAGCAACGATTTCACATCGACATCATGGGGCAAAGCGGACAGGGGATCGGTCAGAAAGATCAGGGCATCGAGCCGCCCTTCGGCGATCATCGCCCCCAGTTGCGCATCACCGCCCAAGGGACCGCTCATCATCCGGGTGATCGGCAACCCCGTCGCCTCGGCCACCCGCCCGCCGGTGGTGCCGGTGCCGAACAGGCTGCAGACCGCCAGCTGCGCCCGGTGCTTCAGCGCCCAGGCCACCATCTCGTCCTTCTTCGCATCATGGGCGACCAGTGCCAGACGCAGCGCCATCGGCCATCCTCCCCGGTTGGGTCAAGCCTTTTTGCAATGCGCCGCCCGCAATTTCCAGCCCCGCCCGCGCCCGGGCTCAGCGGCGGGTCGTCGCGGCGAAGTCGCGGATCAGCTGCCGGAACTTCTGCGGCTGCTCCAGCTGCGGCAGGTGCCCGCATTCCTCGATCAGCGCGAACTGACCATTGGGAAAGGCATGGGCATAGGCGCGACCATAATCCGGCCAGACAACCCGGTCGCTTTCGCCCCAGACCACCAGCGCCGGCAGGTCGACCTGCCCCAGACGGTCCCGAAGCCCGGGGTCCTGCATGTTGTGCTCGCCCGCGTAAAAACCCAGCGCCGCCAGATTGGCCCCCATCATCGCCCGCTGATCCTGCGTCAGGGTCGCCGGATCGATCCTGAACCGCTCGGGCGCGTGAAAACTGTAACCGGCGATCTCGGGCGCCGGGATCGAAAAGACGTCGAGCACCGCCTGCCCCTCGACCGCGATCCCGACCGGATCGGCAAGCACGATCCCGGAAATCGCCGGTGATCCGGTCAGGGCCATCTCGGCGGCAATCCAGCCGCCCAGCGAATTTCCGACCAGAATCACGTCCTCAAGCCCCATCCGCGCGATCATCCCGGCATAGTGCCGGGCCAGCTCGGCGATGCCGGTGATGACCTCCGGCCGATCCGTGCCCGCAAAGCCCGGATGAACCGGCTGCAACACCAGAAACTCGGTGGCCAGCGCCGCGCCAAAGGCCGCAACCGTCATCGGCCCGCCACCGCCATGCAACAGAAGGACCGGCCGCCCCGCCCCGGCGATCGTTACCCGAAACCCCATGTCGTCAGCGATCCCTTCAAGGCGCGTAATGTCGGTTCCTTCGGGGCTTGTCATTTCCAGCATCCTGTTCTTATCTATACTTGCTTATATAAGGATGTTTATACATATGACCCCCACGGTGCAAGAGCTTGGCCGCGCGATCAAACAGCTGCAGGCCCGGCATCACCGCACACTGGACCTGCGCCTGAGCGCGGCGGGGGCCAGCCTCGTGCAATGGGATGCCCTGCGCGCCATCCGGAAAAACCCCGGCGCATCGGCGCACCGTCTGGCAGAGGCGACCTTCCAGACCGATCAGTCCTTCGGCGCGCTGGCCAGCCGCCTTGTCGCCCGCGGCCTGATCGAAAGATCGGCGGGCAAGGGCCGCGCCCTGATCCACAGTCTGACGCCGCTGGGGGAAAAGGTGCTGACCGAAGGTTCGCTGATCGCCGACGAGGTTCTGACCCGATCCTTCGCGCCGCTGAACGGGGCGGAGAAAGCCCGGCTTGCCGCCCTTCTCGCCCGCCTGCTCGGCTGACCCGAAACCACGAGACCCCGGATCAGGTCCGGGGTCGCGGCATGTCAACGGGTCAGACGATCACTTGTGATCGTCCTCGTCATCCTCGTCGTCCGCGTCCGGCAGGTTGAAGAACGCATCGGCGTTCGAAAAGTCCTGCGGGCCTTTCTCTTCCTCGTCCTGACGCTCGGCCGCGAACATGCCAAGCCCGGCATCGGCCGAACGCGGCTCGGGTGCCATGCCCAGCGACTGCTCGGTCGAAACCAGCTTGCGCCGCTCGTCGTCGGTCATCACCGCGCCCTCGGCAGCCTTCTTCCGCGCCGCCTTCTGCACGATCATGTCCAGTTCGGTCTGGCGGCAGAGGCCCAGCGCGACCGGGTCGATCGGGGTGATATTGCCGATGTTCCAGTGGGTGCGCTCGCGGATCGCGGCGATCGTCGGCTTGGTGGTGCCGACCAGCTTGCCGATCTGCGCGTCGGTCAGTTCCGGGTGGAACTTGACCAGCCACAGGATCGCGGCCGGCCGGTCCTGCCGCTTGGACAGCGGCGTGTAGCGCGGGCCCCGGCGCTTTTCCTCGCCCATGGCGGCCGCGTTGAACTTCAGCCTCAGCCGGTGCAGCGGATCCTTCTCGCCCTTTTCGATCTCGGACGCTTCCAGCTGATTGTTGGCGATCGGGTCGAACCCCTTGACGCCCTGCGCCACATCGCCATCGGCGATGCCCTGGACCTCCAGCTCGTGCAGGCCGCAGAAATCGGCGATCTGCCTGAAGCTGAGCGTGGTATTGTCGACCAGCCAGACTGCGGTCGCCTTGGCCATCAGCGGTTTCGTCATCGGATCACTCCTTTGCTGCGCGCCCCCGGACGGGGCCGGACAAATCTTTCCCGGGCCGGGAAAACGGCTGCGGCCGGGGCCGCCTTTCCACGTTTTCGGGGAAGTTCGGCCGCTATATAGTCCCGCTGACCCTTTAAGGAAAGAGGAAATGCGCTTCGGTCTTGCCGCCCTGCTTCTGATCGCCGGCCCTGCCCTCGCCGATGGCGAGCGGGCCGGAGATTTCGACTATTATGTCCTGTCGCTCGGCTGGCAGCCGACCTGGTGCGCGCTGACCGGCGACGCGCGGGGGGCGGCCGAATGCGACGCCCGACGGGACCGATCCTTCACTCTTCACGGGCTCTGGCCGCAATATGAACTGGGCTGGCCCAGCGATTGCCGCAGCCACCTGCCGGACGCGACCCGCCGTGAAACCGCCGGCATGGCCGACATCATGGGCAGCTCAAGCCTCGCCTGGCACGAATGGAAAAAGCACGGCCGCTGCGCCGGCCTGCCCGCCGCCGACTATTTCGCCCGGTCACGACAGGCCTACGACAGCGTCCGGCTGCCCGAGGTCTTCCGCCACCTTGCCCGCGACATCCACCTGCCCGCCTCGGTGGTCGAGGATGCCTTCATCGAGGCCAACCCCGGGCTCGAGCGCAACATGATCACCGTGACCTGCAACGGCGGCCGCATCGCCGAAATCCGCCTCTGCCTCACCCGGGACCTCGACCCCCGCCCCTGCGGCGAAGATGCGATCCGTGACTGCCGGATCAAGGACGCCCTGATGGAAAAGCCGCGCTGAACCGCAGCGGCGCGGCATGGATATTTAAGGACAGAAAATGAACAGGGTGCGCCCCTGCCCTGCATTTTCTGTCCGCCAATATCCCCGCCGGAGGCCCGCGCCGCGCGTCAGCGCGGCGCCATGCAAAGGCCTGCCGCCGCAGGCGGCTCCGCTGGATCAGACCCCGGGGGTCAGCGGACCTTCAGGACGATCTTGCCGACATGATCGCTGCCTTCGATGCGGCGATGGGCACCCGCCGCATCGACCAGCGGATAGTCCGAATCCATCACCGGCGCCACGCGGCCCGTCGCCAGCAGCGGCCAGACCCGGGCCCGCAGATCGGCGGCAATGCGGGCCTTGGCCAGATCGGACTGCGGGCGCAGGGTCGATCCGGTGATCGTCAGCCGCCGCATCATCACTTGGGCAAAGTTCAGCTCGATCTTCGGCCCCTGCAGAAAGGCGATCTGCACCAGCCGCCCGTCATCGGCCAGCGCGCGGACATTGCGCGGCAGATAGTCGCCGCCGACCATGTCGAGGATCAGATCGGCCCCGCCCTCGCCCCGCAGACATTCGACGAAATCCCCGGTCCGGTAATTCACCGCCACCTCGGCGCCGAGACGAAGGCAGACGGCGCATTTATCGTCCGACCCGGCGGTCGCAAAAACCCGCGCGCCAAAGGCGGCCGCCAGCTGGATCGCTGTCGTACCGATCCCGGACGTGCCGCCATGGACCAGAAACCGCTCGCCCGCGCGCAAGGCCCCACGGCCAAAGACATTGGACCAGACGGTGAAAAAGGTCTCGGGCAGGCAGGCCGCTTCGCGCAGGCCCATGCCGTCGGGCACCGGCAGCGCATGGGCTGCGGGCGCCAGCGCATATTCGGCATAGCCGCCGCCCGGCAGGAGCGCACAGACCTGATCGCCGGGCCGCCAGTCGCTGACCCCCGGCCCCACTGCCGCCACCCGCCCCGACGCCTCAAGCCCCGGCAGGGGCGAGGCGTCCGGCGGCGGCGCATAGGCACCGGCGCGCTGCAGCGCGTCGGGCCGGTTGACCCCGGCCCAG
This sequence comes from uncultured Frigidibacter sp., assembly GCA_964582215.1. Taxonomy (GTDB): domain Bacteria; phylum Pseudomonadota; class Alphaproteobacteria; order Rhodobacterales; family Rhodobacteraceae; genus TMP-24. The sequence goes on along the minus strand of CAZORV010000102.1, from coordinate 3,089 downwards.
GCGACCTCGATCAATATCTGACCCGCGCCCGGCCGGGGCACCGGCCGTTCGCACAGCGCCAGCACCTCGGGCCCGCCGGGCCGGGTGATCTCGACCGCCTTCATCACGCGGGGCAGGGTCATGACCGCCCGCCCGGAAGGTCGTCCGCCGGGGAAGCGGGCGCCCGCACCCGGTCCAGCACCGACAGGGGCCCCGCCAGCACCCTGGCCCAGGGCGAGGCGCGAAAACCGGCCTTGGCCTTTTCGAAGCGCATCACATCCCCGATCCTGCGATCCAGAAAGGCCTTGGTCGCGGCCTGCCCGGCGCTGTCGTCGCCCAGCCAGTAGATCACCGTCGCCGAATAGACCGCCGACAGGGTCGCGCGCTTGCTGTACCAGTTCACATCGGCCGAATTGTCGCCGAGCGCCCGCCAGATGGCGTCCGCCGTCCCCCAGATCAGCGCCGCCCCGGTGGCCATGTTCTGCGGCAGCGCGAAGAGCGCCGCCCCCCGGCGGACCAGCTCTCGGTCACCGGCCGCCAGCCGCAGGCGCACCGCCGTCGCGACCTTTTCGCGGAACCGCAGCGCCGACAGATCGGTGGCCGCCAGCGCCGCCTCCATCGCGCGGTCCCCGGCGCGGTGATAGTCGGCGGCCAGATCCGCCCCGCCGCGCGGGCAAAGCACCCGCGCCAGGTCCGGTGCCATCCCCGCGTCGGCCGCGGCGGCGCGAAAGGTCGCCTCGCCCCAGCCATCGAATGCCACATGCGGCAGCGCCGCCGCCAACAGTTGTGCGCGCCGGTCCCGACCCTGAGAGATGTCATTTTCCATGACCCCTTCTACCGCGCGCGCCCGGTAGACAAAAGCCCAAAGCCCTGTTAAGGGGGCGCTTCCTGCGACTTATGCAACTCTAACTTAGGAAGGTGGTGACACCACATGCAGGTCAGCGTTCGCGACAATAACGTCGAACAGGCTCTTCGCGCCCTGAAGAAAAAACTTCAGCGCGAGGGTGTGTTTCGTGAAATGAAGCTCAAGCAACATTTCGAGAAACCGTCCGTGAAGAAAGCCCGCGAGCAGGCCGAGGCCGTTCGTCGTGCCCGTAAATTGGCACGCAAAAAGGCCCAGCGCGAAGGCGCCATCTAAGCGTCTCAGCCGGTCAGCCCGGAACGTTGGCGGGGGCGACCCCGCGCCACGATCAACCCCTGAGGCCTGGCCGCAGGGGTTTTTCTTTGACCGGCGACGCCCTGCCGACCGGCCGGGGTCGGACCCGGTGAGGCTTGGTCCCGCGCGAACAAGCCGCTATGAACCGGCCAAGCGGAGGTAGCCCATGACCCATATCACCCGTCGCCAGACCCTGAACCTTGGCCTTGGTCTTGCACTCGCCAGCCTTGCGGCCTGCGGCCCACGACCCGACGCCCCGGCCAGCTTCGCCGGCAACACGCCCCAGATGCAGCGGCTGGTCGCGCGTTATGCGGCACTTTACGACATTCCCGAATCGCTGATCCACCGGGTGATCCGGCGCGAGAGCGGTTATAATCCCGGCGCCCGTCACGGCAACTATTACGGGCTGATGCAGATCGCGCCGCAGACCGCTGCAACGATGGGCTATCGCGGCGCGCCCGGGGGGCTTCTGGATGCCGAGACCAACCTGAAGTACGCGGGCAAATATCTGCGCGGTGCCTGGCTGGTGGCGCGCGGCAATCAGGACCGCGCCGTCATGTGGTACGCCAAGGGCTATTATTACGAAGCCAAGCGCATGGGCCTGCTGACGGAAACCGGCCTTCGGGCCTGAGCCTCAGACCGGGATCGCGGTGGTCTTGAACACCGTCCGCAGCGCAAAGGATGAATGCATCTGCGCGACCCCGGGCAGCCGCGCCAGATATTGCCGGTGAATGCGGGCGAAGTCGTCGGTGTCCATCACCACGACCTTCAGCAGATAGTCCGCCGTGCCCGCCATCAGATGGCACTCCAGAACCGCAGGCACCCGGCGCACCTCACGCTCGAACGCTTCCAGCACCTCGTCCGCCTGACCCGACAGGGTGATTTCCACGAAAACCGTGGTCGGCCGCCCCATCTTTCGCGCGTCAAGAAGCGCCACGTAGGCGTCAATATAGCCCTCGGCCTCAAGCCGGCTGACGCGGCGGTGGCAGGCCGAAGGCGACAGGTTCACCCGGTCCGAAAGTTCGGCGTTCGTCAGCCGCCCGTCTTTCTGCAGCGCAGAAAGTATGCGGCAATCTGTTGCGTCAAGTTCCATATAGGCGCACGATTCTTCGAATATTTTAACGATTATTCGACGATATCATACATGACAGACGCAAACACCACCGATCTTTGCAAGCCAATTGCACCCGGTCTGGCGCATCATGAGGGCAGTCAGATACAAGGATCAGCGCCATGAAAATCGGTTGCCCGAAGGAAATCAAACCGCAGGAGTTCCGCGTCGGCATGACCCCGAACGCCGCGCGCGAGGCGATCGCCCATGGCCATACGGTGCAGATCGAAACCGGGGCCGGGGTCGGCGCGGGTTTTGCCGATGCCGACTACCTTGCCATCGGCGCGAAGATCCTCGGCACGGCGGAAGAGGTGTTCGCGACCTCGGACATGATCGTCAAGGTCAAGGAACCGCAGGCCGCCGAGCGCAAGCGCCTGCGCGAGGGGCAGATTCTGTTCACCTACCTGCATCTGGCGCCCGATCCCGACCAGACCCGCGACCTGATCGCCTCGGGTGCGACCTGCATCGCCTATGAGACGGTGACCGACCGCAGCGGCGGCCTGCCGCTTCTGGCGCCGATGTCCGAGGTTGCGGGGCGTCTGGCGCCGCAGGTCGGCGCCTGGACGCTGCAAAAGGCCAATGGCGGGCGCGGCGTCCTTATGGGCGGCGTCCCCGGTGTCGCGCCGGCAAAGGTCGTCGTGATCGGCGGCGGTGTCGTCGGCACCCATGCCGCCAGGATCGCGGCCGGAATGGGCGCCGATGTGACGGTGCTTGACCGGTCGATCCCGCGCCTGCGCCATCTGGATGACGTCTTCGGGCGCGACTTCAGGACGCTGTACGCGAACGAGGGCAATATCGCCGAACAGGCGGCCGAGGCCGACATGGTCATCGGCGCGGTCCTGA
>CAZORV010000101.1:0-11532 GCA_964582215.1 uncultured Frigidibacter sp. | reverse complement strand
TGCATCGACAGGGAACCCTTCCGAACGAAGCGCGGCGACATCATATCACCACTATTAGCAACGCTAGATATGTTTTGGCGGACGCACTGTCCACCTTGGCCGGCCAAGTTTTCCGCCGGAGGCGCGAGCATGCGCGATGAGAGCTTTGGCTTCTTGGAAGTGAAGGTCTGGCTCATTGACGGAAATGGGCGGGTGCTGATCGCAGAGCGGTTACGCAGGCCCGATGGCCGCATCTCAGTGACATGGCATGTGGACCCAAAGTCCATCTCCGGGGTGATGTGGTTCGAGGACATCACCAACTCGGCGGACGTATCAGCATCCTGAATCGGTGCGGCTGCTTCGATTCAGATTTCTGATTGGACAGGGCAGGGCCGCAGGCACATCCTTATGACAGGAGGCCCCGATGTCCTGCCAGCTGCTTCACCGTGTTGATCCCGATCTGAACATGGCCCGGTTCTACCGGGTCGAAGTGCTGCCGGATCTTTTCGGAGAAATCATCGTCGAACGGCGCTGGGGCCGGATCGGAGGCAAGGGTCAATGCCGAGCGGCGTCCTATCCGTCGACCAGCTTGGCGGAGGCGGCGGCCTCCCGACTAATCGGTACGAAGGAGCGACGGGGTTATCGCCGACCAAGCTGACGGGCTTATCGCTCTTGAGCCTGTGCGTCTGTGACCGACCGAGATTCGGATGGCCTCGTATTTCGCCTGTGAACAGGACCACCGTCTATAATGGGTGTAATTGGGTGCGAGAACGGAGTTGTTTTGGCCGGAGGCGAAGGCTACCGTCTTGGAATGGAACACGAAAAGGTCACTTCGCAAAGCGGACGCATCCTGCCTTTGGCAGAGTTGCAGCGCCGCCTTGCATTGACATCCGATCAATGGTGTCCGGCTGCCGGACTTGACACTTTCACGTCTGACGCCCGCAAACATCTGGCGTCTCTCCGCCCCGCGCAACGGAACAGTGCACAGCCTGGATAGGCTAGAACGGCATGCTTGCGTCGATCAGGGTCGACCGCAGTCCGTGCCGTGAGCGATAGAAAGCGCTTCTATCGCTCATCATTTTCTGCATAATGAGTGATAGAGAGGGAGCCTATCACTCATGACGTGGAACTGGATGCAAAAAGGTTGGCCGGACTTCCGTTTTGATGCCATGGCGCTCGTGGCACTTGAACGGCAATTTCTTTTGGCGTCGGGCGAGGTTCTTGGTGCCTTCAGGCATGTCGGTCAGGACGACCGTGAGCAGTTGCAGATCGAATTCCTGAGCGAAGAGGCCCTGCGGACCAGCGCCATCGAGGGCGAGGTCCTGGACCGGCTCAGTGTTCAGTCCTCACTGCGCCGCCACCTTGGCCTTGCCCCGGATGCCTATCCCGTCAAACCGCGTGAGCAGGGCGTCTCGGCCATGATGGTCGATGTCTATTCCAGTTACAGCACGCCGCTGGACCATAAAACCCTGTTCCGCTGGCACGAGATGCTCTTGGCCTATGATCGCAGCTTGCAGGTGGTGGGCGGCTACCGCACCCATGATGAGGCCATGCAGATCGTCTCGGGGTCCATAAGCCAACCAACTGTGCATTTTGAAGCACCCGCGTCAGCCCGCGTGCCCAAGGAAATGCAGGTTCTAGTCGATTGGTTCAATCGAACCAGACCAGACGGTCCAGCCCCAATGCCCGCCCTGACTCGGGCGGGCATTGGTCATCTGTGGTTCGAAAGCATTCACCCCTTTGAAGACGGCAACGGCCGCCTCGGCCGGGCGCTGGCCGAGAAGTCACTGGCGCAAAGCATCGGCCAACCCAGTCTGATCGCGCTGTCCTACACGATTGAGCGCGACCGCAAGGGCTACTACGATCAGTTGGAACAGCACCAGAAAACCCTCGACATCACAACTTGGCTTGTCTGGTTCTCCGAAACCGTGCTGAAAGCACAAGAGGTTACACTTGAGCGGGTGGCCTTCTTCATCGCCAAAGCGCGGTTCTACGACCTGCATCGGTCTGGAATGAACGACCGGCAGGCCAAGGCCATCGAGCGGATGTTGCGCGAGGGTCCTGCGGGTTTCAAAGGCGGCCTGAGTGCAGAGAACTATATCGCAATTACTGGAACCTCACCTGCCACCGCCACGCGGGACCTGCACGATCTGATGGAGAAGGGCGCGTTGACCAGAACCGGCGAACGTCGGCACACCCGCTATTGGCTGAACTTGGGAGTGGCGACAGGGCAGAACTGAAAACCACTCCATTTTCGTATTGCTTTTCAATGCTTTAACAAAAGACCGATAATAGAGATTATGTAATACTTAAGAGCGAGAACGGCGGAGCAGTAAATCGCAGGGTCTCCCACGACCGGCTCGCTTGGGCCTGGGATCTGACGGCCCGCTTAGGAGCGCGAGACAGCAAAAAAACTACTCATACCGGTCATGGATCCGCTCGCCTCAACTGAACTTTTGTGCCCGGAAGGCAGCTGCCCGCGCACTACGATCCTGCAAATAGATGCGGTATCGAGAGAGAAGACCGTCGTGGTCTTCTCCTTCCCCGATCAGCTTATCCGTTTCAGCTAAAGCAAGCTCGTATGTGAGACAGCCAGACCCGTCTCCTGCCAATTGGTCTGCCAAGCGACACTCGATCTCGGCCTTTACCGTCGCGGGAAGAACTCCGCGGGCTTCGGAATAAACCAGGCGCAAGCCAAACCACCGCAGGCGCTCGTCTTCTAAGCCCTGCACGATGGCGAGACGATCCGGCCAAGAGGCTTGGTGAAAAGCGTTCAAACGCCCCTCATCATCCGGCCCAGGAAAACCATTGTAGATTTGCTCCTCGAGATGAGGCGACAGTGGATAAGGCTCTCGGGCGGCGATGTAAGCGGCGACAAGCCGCGCACGTAGATTTGCGTCCGCCTTTACGCGCCGGGCACGGTCTTCGATGTGACCGATCGACCCGTCATCCAACATATGTTCAGGAGCATCGAACAATGCAGTCAGCGTGGGTGCGGCATTGATCCTGAAGTGACGAATCGGACTGGGTTTTTGCGCCAGATGGGTCTGCAGTTCGACGTCACTCATTCCAGCAAACTGGCCGACGTCGTGATTAAGGCTGAGGCAAATCCGGCTGTTGGCTTGGTCGGGATCGATACCGATACAGACGACCGGCGTGTGATAGGCCCGCCCACCGAAGAACTCGGTCAGTACGAAGCCATCTTCCGATTCGACAAAATCCGCAACGGTCGCCTTGTTCGAGAAGCGGACGAACCTCTGCCACAGCTCCGGAGACCGCTGATAGACCAATCGGCATAGCTCGACCGTCGCAAGCACATCAGACATGGCGTCGTGTGCACGGGCATGGGCTACGCCATTCGCCGCAGCCAGATGCTGCAATCGAAATGTCCGCCGCCCCTCATCGCTGACTGGCACTACGAGCTGTGCAGGCGATACTGCATCGGCCGCCATCATCAGACTAAGCGCGTCGGCGCGGCAGTTGCGGTGGTTGCTCGTCAAATAGGCCGGATACAAGCTTTGGAAGAGTGCATGGCGCAGCATCTCTTCGTCGAAACGAATGGAGTTGAAACCGACAAAGACAGATGGACTCCAGGAAATCAGGGTCCGTCGAATGTCTCCTACCATCGCGTAGTGCGACGGCAGGTTGTCGTCAGTCAGCCGTTCAATCGGCATTCCGTTCGTGCGCATCGCTGCAGGATGGGGAAGCACGTAAGGCTGGATGCGCGAGTGCGCCTCGAAGCGCGCCACCTCGTTCAAGCTCGCGTCGGTGCGCACAGCCGCGAAATGGAGAATCTGATCGAAACCGCGCTTGAGCCCCGTCGTCTCAGTATCGAAAAAAACGAAGCTCATGGACGTGCTACAAACGAGCTAGCCGAAAACGCATTGCGGCCGTGCTTACTCTGAACCTACGCGCCAAGACTTCGATCGCCGACTCGTCCTCAAGGTCGACGCCCCCGCCTTCCAACGCGTCGGCGAGCAGATACCCAGGGATCAAGAGTTCCGAAGCAAAGGCGTTAGCATCGATTTCCATCGGATCCGTACCAAGAGCAGAGACGTCATCCCGAAACAGGACGCGGATCCCCTTATCGACATGCACGGCTTGGCTGATCTCAGGAGCATGAAGAATGTGGTGGGCCAGCTCGTGGGCAGCCGAGAACCGCTGCCGATTAGGATGGTGCAGCGCGTTCACCCCAATTATGCCTACACCGTCCTTGATGTACGCCATCCCCGAAAGATCTTCATCGAGAGGTGCGTACTGAAGGACGATCTTTCGCGATTTGATTATTCGTTCAACCGGGACGGGTGGCGCAGAAACGCCAAACTCCTGCAGAATCAAACGCGCAGAAGTGCGTGCACCTTCCGGATTGGAATTAGTCATAGTCAGGCCCTTCCGCGTCGTGGCTGCAACGCTGATGCTATCAGATCGGCGACCTGAGCTTCAGCATTTTCAGACAACGTCTGCTTCGATAGCGCCTGATTGGAAAGCATCATCTTTAGCCCCTCCCCTATAGGCTTCTGCGGCATCGGCGGCAGGAGCTCGGCCACCTTGGTGAAGTCGAGTGCGGCTGCAAGCGCATAAACATGATGCAAGAGGATATTCTGCCGGCCACTCTCGATGTTTGCAATCGAGGCGCGCGACATGTTCACCTTACCGGCCAGTTGCGCCTGCGTTAGGCCGAGCGCCTTCCTGCGGGTTGAAACCGCACTGCCAAAAGCCTTGTAGAGCACTTCGTCTGTCATAGGTCATGTTTGCGCTCTGTACCTGCGGATGTCAACGTCGCAAACGTTGTGTGCTTATTGCAAACATTGACTTGTGTTTGTAGGTTGACATTCGAAACTGAATCAGGAATCTTTGTGCTAGGGCATGGTGCCCAGGACGAGTCGGAGGACCAACAATGTCGAAGCGGATTCACGTAGTGCCCCATGGGTCAGGCTGGGCGACACGTCGCGAAGGCGCCACCCGCGTCGGGTCGACCCACAACACGCAGGCCGACGCGACGCAGGCCGCGCGCGGTACGGCCGTTCGCGAACGCGGAGAAGTCATCATCCACCGCCCGGACGGTCGCATCCGGGACTCCAATTCTTACGGCACCGACCCCTTCCCGCCGAAGGGCTGACTGGACCGGGCCGCGTTCGGTAGCGGTTCGGATCAGCTGCGCGGAGGCTCACAACTCGAAAGGACTATCGTCTATGACTGCAAAGCTGACCTTCCATCCCCTGGGCAATGCCGACTGCACCCGGATCGATTTGGCCGACGGCAAGAAGATGCTGGTCGATTATGCGCATATGCGGAACGGCAACGATCCAAACGACAAGCGGATTGACCTTCCAGCCGAACTGAAGGCCGACCTGCGGGCGGCCGACCGCGACAACTATGACGTCGTCTGCTTTACGCATCTGGACGACGATCACTGCTGCGGGACTGGCGATTTCTTCTGGCTCGACCACGCCGCGAAATATCAGGGCGAGGGCCGCGTCAAGATCAAGGAAATGTGGGTGCCGGCTGCCGCTATCCTGGAGGACGGCTGTGAAGACAGCGCCCGGATTGTCCGGCAGGAAGCAAGGTACCGGCTACGGCAAGGCTACGGAATCCGCATCTTCTCCCGCCCGAAAAAGCTGGCCGACTGGCTGGCGAAGCAGGGGCTCTCTCTTGAGTCGCGGGCGCACCTCATCACCGATGCGGGCCAGTACGTTCCCGGCTTTTCCAAGTACGGGACGGAACAGGCCGAATTTTTCATCCACAGCCCCTTCGGCTGGCGTCAGAACGAGAACGGGATTGTTGACCGGAACCAGGACAGCGTCGTCTTCCAGGCCACGTTCCTTGAAGGCGGCCGCGAGACCTACGCGCTGTTTATGTCGGACATTCACGCCGACTCTATCGACCAGATTGTCCTGACCACGAAACGCCACGGGCGCGAAAACCGCCTGTTGTGGGACATTTTCAAGGTCCCCCATCACTGCTCCTACACGGCAATCGGCTGGACTAAGGGCGAGGATGAGACCGAGCCCACCGAACATGTCGAGTGGCTGTGTGAGACGCAGGGGCGCGAGCGCCATATAATGGTGTCGACCAGCAAGCCGATGCCCCTTAAGGGGACGGTCGAAGACGCCGATGTCCAGCCCCCCCACCGGCAGGCCGGCAATTACTACAAGGCGGTCGCGCGGCGCGCCGACGGGTCATTCAAGGTGACGATGGAATCGCCCTCGACGGCCCGACCGAAGCCGCTCAGCATTGAGGTGACGAGGCGCGGCGCACAACTCTTGACCGTCTCGGCCGTGGCCGGCGCTGCCAGCATCATCTCCACGCCGGCCCGGGCGGGCTGAAGATGACGGCTGTTCTCCATCCGTGGTGGTCGGCCTTTGGGCAGCCGGTGGCGCCGGGCACTTTGACGCCTGATGCCGCACAGGCGGTCGTTGCATACGTCGTTTCTGGTAGTGCGTCGGCTGTCAGGCTCGTTGGCGCACGGCAGACCGATGGCGGTACCTTGGCCGCGCTCTACCTCGAAATCGAGGTGGAGCGGCCACAGGACCTGGCAGTTCCTATCCGCAGCGTCGAACCACTAGCTGTGGCCTTCGGAATAGGTGGAGGGCAGCCGACGGTTCTGGCACTGCGCCCCGACTTCCCCGAAACCATGCACCAGAACTGGACGCCGGATGACACGCCGCGCGCCCTGTGTGTCGACGACCGGCCGTGGGCGGAAGCGCAGCTCACTTTCACGCCCGCTGACTTTATCCGTCGCATCCAGCTTTGGCTCGCGAAGGCCGCTCGAGGCGAGCTTCATGATACGGCGCAGCCACTGGAGCCCCTTTTCTTCCGCAACCCGGCCACGATCATTCTCCCGGCGGCCGCCCTGGCCCAAGCCAGCAATCCCGCCGAACTGGTCGGCCATATGCGCAGCGAACACGCGACGATCATCGTCACCGAATTCGTAAGGCGAGGGGGGAACAACAACGACCCGAAGTTCGTGGTCGTCCCTTTGCGCGCCGCCCCCCAGGGCATGCGGCGGCTGCAGCGCGCCCCGCAGACCCTCGGCGCGCTTGCACAGCAGCTGCATGAATGCGGCATTGATCTGGGCGCAGAGCTTCGCACCCGCGTGATTGAATGGGCTGGCGTGAATTCCGCAGCCGTCCGGCGTCTTCAGGCCCGTATCGCGCTTGTCATCGCTTTTCCAGTCGCTGGCCAGGATGGCCGACAGGCCGATGACCTGCGCGCTTTCATCACTCACGACACTGCCGGGGACGTCGGCATGGCCCTCGGCGTCCTCGCCCGGAACGAGAGCGACGTAGGCTCCGGCAGCGGCTATGTCCGGATGGTCGGCATGCCGACTGGCATGGCCGTCCCCCAACTGGCTATCGAGCCCGCCGACGTCCATCTGGATTTCGACCGGGCGGCCGGCGCGACGATCAGCGGGCAGACCCAGCCCGAAATGCGCCGCTGCGTGCTTATCGGCGCGGGGTCTCTGGGGTCGCAGCTGGCCATCAACTTGGCCCGCGAGGGCCGGTTTCAGTGGACGATCGTCGACAACGACCATCTGATGCCGCACAACCTTGCCCGTCATGCCCTGCATCCCATCGATGTCGGCCGCCCCAAGGTCGTCGGGCTGGCGCAACGCATCCATGCCTTGCTCGATGAGCCGGTCACCTTTTTGGAGGCAGACTTTCTCCACCCGCCAGCTGAACTTGCGGCGAAGCTGGACGAAGCGATAGCCAACGCGGATGTGATTATCGACGCCTCCGCTTCTGTCGCCGTTTCACGCCGGATCGCGGATTTGCCGCGTCCGGGGGCGCGGCGCTTGTCGGTTTTTTTCAACCCTTCGGGGACAGCGGTGATACTTCTGGCGGAGGGGCGCGATTCCGCGCTCACCTTGCTTGACCTCGAAGCGCAATACCACCGGCTGATCCAGACCAACCTTGCATTGGCTCATCACCTGCAAGCGGAAAGCGGCGTGCGCTACAGCGGCTCCTGCCGCGCCGCGACCAATCGCATTCCCGCCAGTCGGGCGGCGCAGATGAGCGCTATTGCGTCTCAAGCCATTGTGGATGCGCTCTCCGGCGATGACGCAGCTGTGCGCGTCTGGACCCTTGCCGATGATCACAGCGTCAGCCTGACGGAAGCGCCGGCCCTGCCGGTGCAGAAAAACACGCTCGGCAGCTGGACTGTAACCTATGACGAGGGGCTTGCCGGGCAGATTGCGGCACTGCGCGCAGAACGCCTGCCGCACGAAACCGGCAGTGTGCTGCTCGGCATCACCGACACCAGCCGCCGCTCCGTTCACGTCGTCAGCGCCCTGCCGGCGCCGCAGGACAGCTCCGGCAGCGTCACCGCCTTTGAGCGCGGCGTGTCCGGCCTTGCCGCCGCCGTCAAGGAAGCTGCGGAGCGCTCCCTGCATCAGGTGCGCTATGTCGGCGAATGGCATTCCCATCCGCGCGGCTCCTCTACAAGGCCGAGCGCCACAGACATCCGGCAATTGTGCTGGCTGACGGACGAGCTGGAAAGCGAGGGCGTTCCCGCCCTGATGGCGATTGCCGGCGATGACGGTCAGCTCAGCCTGCTACTTGCGGGCAAGAGTATCTTTACGCCCGAAGGGGATGCGGCATGAACGATGTCACAGCCGCGCGCGATATTCAGAGCCTGTTCGCGGCCAACGCCGCAGAAGGCGATTTCCTGCAGGCCCGCAAGCTCGACGACACCATTGGTCTTTGCCTTTCGGGCGGGGGCTTCCGCGCGATGATCTATCACACGGGCGCACTCATTCGCCTCAACGAGCTCGGTTTCCTGCCCCGCTTCGGCGAAATCGCCAGCGTGTCCGGCGGCTCGATCACCTCCGGCTTGCTGGCGCTTCGTTGGCCGGACTTGCAGTTTGATGAGAACGGCCGCGCGGGCAATCTCGATGAGGTTTTCGTTTCGCCACTGCTGCACCTTGCTGGGCAAGGCATCGATATAAGGGCCGCACTCTATGGCCTGTTGCCCGGCTGCAGCGCCGCCGACAGCCTTGTCCGCGCATATGACCGGCACCTTTTCCAGGGGGCCTGCCTGCAAGACATCACCGATAGTCCACGCTTCACCTTCATGGCCACGAACCTTCAGACCGGCAGCGGCTGGCGCTTCGGAAAGAGCTACGCCGCCGATTACCGCGTGGGAATGATCAACAGGCCGGTAATTCCGCTGGCGCGCGTTGTCGCGGCCTCATCGGCCTTCCCGCCGATCCTGTCGCCGGTGCACATCGACCTGTCGGGCGAGTCCGTCCAGCCCACGGCCGGAGCCGACCTTCACCAGGAGCCGTTCACCACGACCGCTGTTCTTGCCGACGGCGGCATCTATGACAATCTCGGCCTTGAACGCGTCTGGAAGCGGTGCCGGACCATCCTCGTCAGCAATGCTGGCCGCATGATCCCGGAAGTCGGCCGCCCCACCGGGCGTTGGATCGGCCAGATGTTCAGAACCCTCAGCCTGATTCAGCAGCAGGCGGAGCACTCCCGGAGGAGAATCCTCTTCGGCATGGCCAACAACGGCCAACGCGAGGTGGCCTACTGGAGCATCGATGCGGCGGCGGCCCAGTATGCGGTGCCGGACACTCTGCCGCTCACCTCCGAAGAGGCTGCCGCTGCCGCTTCACTGCGGACCCGCCTGAACAAGTTCTCCCTTGACGAACAGCGCCTGCTGCTCAGGGCCGGCTATGCCGGTGCCGATGCTTCGTTGCGCGCCCGCGGCCTAGCGCAGAACCAACCGGCGGCTAGTTTCGACTTCCTATCGTGAGATATTCGATCACGTCCTCCGGTTCTGATGTCGCGTCGCCGCAAAGTGGCTCCGAGAAACTTGCGGATCGCGGAAAAGGTGACACCAAATTCTTGAGCAATGGCAGAAAAGCAGTATGTCCGAGCAGCCCCCGACAACCACGCCATTGAACCTGTCGGCGACAGCCAGAAACTACGCCCGGGAGGACGACGCTCGTTTGATCGGTTCGAATGTCCTGGGGCTTATTCAGATCTTCGGTCAACACATGGATCTCGAGACGCTGGACGGCGTGACCTTGGCCTATGACTACACCGAGGCCCTCGCAGAACTGGACCGGGGTGTCGAAAGCAACGCTGTCCTGACGGCTAGCAAGGATTGGGGCATCGGGGTAGCCATGACACCGGCTGTCCTTCGAGAGGGCGTTCTAAAATCGCATATCTTGTTCAATGCGGCGATCCTGGAAGGATTTCTCGACGAACCTGAGAGTAAGGCGTGCCAAGAGGCTATCCACATCATTGCGCATGAATGCGCGCATGTCGAAATCAACGCCGTCAAAGATCGTCAGTTTCCGAACAAGATCCTTCGCTACCGGCCCGAGACTTGGTTCGAAGGGCTGCGCCTGGAGGTCATCGAGGTATCATGGGACGAATATGCCGCCTGCCGAATTTCAGCGGGCTTCGGAGCAGCGCCGTCGGAAAACTATCGAGGCGTGTTCCTGAAAATCCTCGCCGAAGCCGGTCGCAATGTGCGGGAAGCCATTTTGAAGTGTCGCCACGACGCAGATTACGACGCATTGCTGATCGAAGCTCAGCGCAATATCGGAAGCCTCATAAAATTCGCGTCCTACGTGCTCGGCACTGCCGATGGTCTCGAACGGGATACTGAAATAGACCTGTCAGAAATATCGGCCTCCCTCCAACAGCATTGGTTTGCCCCCTTCTTCGTGCGTCTACGGGATGCCCATAGGGCACTCTGGGAACGCTATGGCCAGTGGGAAAGCATGGAAGAGTTTGAAACGATCGCTGACATCTGGATTGAGGTGCTCGCTGATCGAGGCGTCGAGGTTACCCCTCAGGATGACGGCACGATGTATGTGAACATCCCCTTTCGCGAAGATACCAGCTCATACCAAGCAATGATGTGGGGTCTGCGTCAGGCGGCTAAGGGACTTCAAGATTGGCATCTTTCAACCGATACGGGCAACGAAGATCCAAAGGAGTCGTGATCAGCTGCGAGCCCTGGCGTATCAGGACGCTGCATGGCATCCAGAGATTTTGTCTTGGTGCCCGCACGCATCAGCACTTGATGGAGATCGAATATCGGATGAGGGCCGCAAGCGGCCCAAAGGCAGCGCTCACGCGCTGCCGGTCGCCATGCGGTAGACCGGGATGCCCATCTTGCGGGCTTTGTCGGCCAGGTTGTCCTGGATGCCGGTGCCCGGGAATACCACGACGCCGATGGGTATGCAGTCCAGCATCTGGTCGTTGCGCTTGAAGGGTGCGGCCTTGGCGTGTTTGGTCCAGTCAGGCTTGAATGCGACCTGCGGCACTTTGCGGTTCGAGGCCCAGGTGGCTGCGATGCGCTCGGCGCCCTTGGGCGACCCACCGTGCAACAGCACCATGTCGGGGTGCTTGGCATGGATCTGATCGAGACGCTCCCAGATCACCCGGTGATCGGTGGTGTCTCCGCCCGAGAAGGCAACTTTCGGCCCCGGTGGCACCAGGCTCTCGGTCTCTGCGCGTTTCTTGGCGGCGATAAAATCGCGGCTGTCGATCATCGCAGCGGTCAGGTGGCGATGGCTGGTGCGCGAGCCCG
>CAZORV010000100.1:0-11547 GCA_964582215.1 uncultured Frigidibacter sp. | reverse complement strand
CCGGTCCCGCCCGCACCGCCCGGTGGCCCAAAGCCACCGGGCAGCGCCTGCCCCTGCGGGGGGCTGGCGCTGCGCGCCATCCGGGGCAGGTGCTGCCCTCTGTCGTGCGGGTTGTGACGGTCCCCGGGAAACGTTCCCGCATGAGCGGGGCCGCTCTTCCACTGGAAGATCGGCTTATCCCGCTAAGCCCGGCGTGCGGGAAGGGACAGCGCCGCCCCGGTCGGCAGGGGCCATCGCCCCTGCCGCCGCGCACCGGTCCCGCCCGCACCGCCCGGTCGCCCAAAGCGACCGGGCAGCGCCTGCCCCTCCGGGGGGCTGGCGCTACGCGCCATCCGGGGCAGGTGCTGCCCTCTGTCGTGTGGGTTGTGACGGTCCCCGGGAAACGCTCCCGCATGAGCGGGGCCGCTCTTCCACCGGAAGATCGGCTGTTCCCGCTCAACCCGGCGTTGGGAAGGAAGCAGCGCCGCCTCATTCCGCAGGGGCCCGTGACCCTGCCGTCGCGCGCCGGTCCCACCCTCGCTGCCCTCCCCTCGGGCGGCACGGCCCTTCGTTGCCGCAAGTCAGGGCGGCCCGGGTCAGCCTTCGGACATGAGTGGCCAGGTCGGCCCGGCGAGGAGAGGTGCAGCCCGGCAAGGCAGGGCACCACGACACCAGCCTATCGCCCGATGGCCTCGGGCCAATGGCTTTCAGCCTCGGTGACGATGCCGGGCAGGTTGGTCTGCAACTCTTGCAGCATCCGCGCCGAATGCAGGAAGTACAGCTTGCCGTCGCGCAGGAAAAACGCATCCGGCGCCGAGGTGCCGGTCTGCCCCTCGGCCACCGCATAGGCGCAATAACCGCCGAACTGCGGCGCATAGGCCAGGGGGTTCATCTCGAATGTCATCAGATGGTCGGGGCTGGCGAAATACCATGTCGCGCCCCGCCACATCAGCGCATTGTCGGGCGAGCCCGGCACGGCCTGACCACTCTCGAAATAGGCGACGACGTCATAACCCGCCAGCGCGATCCCGCCCGGGGCATAATACATCGGCTCGTCCGCCAGCGCAGCGCTGCAAAGACTGCAGGCGGCAACGGCGGCAAGGATCAGATGCGGGACAGCGCGCATGCCATCGCTCCGGACAAGGCAGTGGTCTTCGCCCAATAGATGACATGACTGCGGCCGAATAAAAATCCCCGCTCCCGCAAGCGTGATCGCCTGTGACAGATTGGGCGCGCCCCGGGCGACAGACCGGCCGCCGCTAGCGGATTGACGCCGCATAAAGCGCAACCGCCGTGGCGTTTGACACATTCAGCGACCCGAACCCGCCGGCAAAGGGGATCTTCACCAGATGATCGCAGGTCGCCTTGGTCTTGTCGCGCAGACCCGGCCCCTCGGCACCCATGACCAGACCAAGCGGCCGCGACCCGATATCCGCCAGCGCCCCCGCCAGCGTCAGATCGGCCGTGCCGTCCAGCCCCAGAAGCACATAGCCCATCGCCTTCAGCGCGTTCATCGCCTCGGACAGGTTGGTGACCCGCAGATAGGGCTGGCGTTCCAGCGCGCCGCTGGCGGTCTTGGCCAGGGCCCCGGTCTCGGGCGCCGAATGCCGCAAGGGGGCAATGACCGCCCGCGCCCCGAACACCTCGGACGACCGCAGGATGGCGCCGACATTGTGCGGGTCTGTCACCCGGTCCAGCAGCACCAGCAGCGGCCGGCCCGCGCCGCCCACGGCAATGTCTGTGAGCGGCCCCCATTGCAGGGGCCGCACTTCCAGCGCCGCCCCCTGATGGACGTTCTCGGGGTCAAGCGGCACATGGGCGTCAAACTGCCGGGGCTCGACAATCTCGGGCAGCAGACCGGCGGCGGCGATCGCCTCGGCCAGCCGGTCGGCGGCATTGCGGGTCACGACCAGCCGCAGCCGCGCCCGGCGCGGGTTCATCAGCGCATCCCGCACCGCGTGGAGGCCGAACAGCCACAGGGTCTCGGCCGCCGCCGCCCGCTTGGCGCGTTCCTTTTCGATGACCCAGTCCGGTTTTTTCATCGCCCCGCCCCTTCGCTGCTGGCCCGCGACAATGGCCCGGACGAACCCCGGGTTGCAAGCCCGCGCCGGGGAATTTCCGCCTTGACGCCCCTGCCCCCCGCGCGTATTCAGCCGCCCAAGTGGGCGACGTGCTGCAAGGTGCGGCAGCGGACTGTAACTCCGCCGAGGCGACTCGTGCCTGGTTCGATTCCAGGGTCGCCCACCATATCCTGCAAAAACAATGGCTTAACAACAGGTTTTCAGGTTGGACCGCGGCCTGCCAACGCCGGGACCCGTCCGGGTCGGCAGACGCTTCCTGCACCCGCGTGAGTCCTGCGTGAAAAGTCGGCGCCCGCCCCGGCCGCCGGTTGACGGAACGGCAGGATCGCCGTTCTCTGGGACGAACTGCAAGGGGGGGCGGGATGGGCAATCTCGACGTGGCGGACCGGGACATCGAAGGATGGGATCCCTACCTCGACTGGTCGCGCCAGCTTTTGCGGCAGGCGCCGTGGCGATCGGTCGTCACCCAGGGGTCCGAAGGGCATTTCCTTGGTGCGCCGGACGGACAAGTCCCGCGGCCGGGCGACGGGGGGCAGTCGCCCCCGGCCAGCGTCGGCCTGTTTGAGCCGATCTTTGTCCGGGTCAAAAGCGACCTGTCCGCCGGCGCGTTCTTTGAGCTTCTGCAGCAGGACCGCAACCTTTTGTTCGAGCCGATGGAGCGGGCGATCGCCGAGAACCGCCCCGAGGGCGAGCCGATCGAGATCTTCCTTTACGCCCGGCTTCTGGTCCCGCGCGCCCGTCATTATTACGAGGTGCTGCATGTCGGCAGCCCGGTCGCCATCGACGAAACCGTCAAGCCCGTCGCCTATCAGCTTGTTCCGGCCGAGCGGCAAACGGACAAGGTCGCACTGGGCATCATCGACGACGGCATTTGTTATCTGAACCGGCGCTTCACCCGGCCGGATGCCGGCACGGGTCGTCGGGTGACGCGGTTCCTGGCCTTCTGGCAGCAGGGCCTGGCCGGGACGCAGCCTTTTGCCCCGACGCTTCTGGGCCGGATTTCGGACGAGACCCGGCTGAACCAGTTGCTTGCCGACCCGGCGGGAGAGGCCGAGATTTACCGGCGCGAGAATGCGCTGGTCTATCCCGCAGGGGTGACGCGAACCAACGAGCAGGCAGCCAGTCATGGCACACATCTTCTCGACCTTGCAGCGGGCGGCGCCGATCTTGACGCCCTGCCGTTGATCGGCGTGCAGCTGCCGCCCGACGCCGTTGACGACACGTCGGGAACGCGGCTGGAAATCCCGGTGCTGCAGGCGCTCCGCTGGATGATCCTGACGGCGCGGGTGCGCAGGATCCGGCACCTGGTCGTGAACATCAGCCTCGGCATTCTTGCCGGGCCGAAGGACGGCAGCATGCTGATCGAACAACAGATGCGGCGCGAGGTCGAACTCGCCGCCATGCCGGCTCTGGGCACCAGGGTCGAGGTCGAGCTGGTCCTGCCGTTCGGCAGCGAGTATGAGACCCGTCAGGTCGCCGAACTTTGCCCGCAGGTCGGAAAGGATGCAGAGGTCGGCCTCTGCCTGCAGCGCGACGACCGGGCCGCCAGCTTTGTCGAAATCCGCCCGCAGGTCAGGGCAAAAGCCGCCTATGACACCGAACTTGCCGATCTCTCGGTCAGCCTTGTGGCGCCGGACGGAACCATGTTCGGGCCGTTCCGGCCGGGTGCGGGCCGGGCGTTCGACATCGCGGTCGGCGGCGTGACGGTCGGCCGGTTCTATCGCACCCTGCCCCGGCCCGGCGTGGCGGGGGGACCTGAGATCCGGTCCTATCTGGCGCTGGCCTTTGCCCCGACCATGCCCCTCGCGCCCGAAACCGGAACTGTCCCGACCGCTGGCTGGCGGATTGCCGCGCCGCCCGGGCGGTGGCTGATCCGGCTGGCTTCGGCCGGCGCGGCGCCCGGGCCGGTCGCGGTACAGGTCCAGCGCGGCGATACGGCCGTCGGATACCGGATCACCGGCAGGCAGGCCCGTCTCGATGCCGATCCGGTCGATGGCTGGAACACGCGCGACCGCGACTATACCGGGCTCGGCAGCGGGGCAATCCGGCACGAGGGCACCAACAATGCCTATGCTACCTCGGGCGCGCCGCGCCTGCATGCGGTCGGTTCGGCCCGGATCGGCCCGGGACCCGGCGGGCTGACCAGAGCCGAACCGGCCGCCTATGCAAGCCAGGGCGCCGGCTGGACGGTTGCGGGCCCCGACGCGGCCGCCCCGACCGAGACCGGTCACCTCCATGCGGGCCTGAACGCCGTCGGGTCTTTTTCCGGCAGCGCCGCGCATTTTGTCGGCAGCAGCACTGCGGCGGCAAGCTACAGCCGAAGTCTCGCGCGCACGCTTCTTGGAAGCGGCGCGCTCGGCGGCGTCATCAACATCACCGAGCAGGCGCGGCTCGGGGCGCGCAGCGTCACCGAGAACCCGGCCATCCGCGCGCGCGGCACCTGATCCGGGGCCGTTGCGGCGCAGGCCGCACGGCGCCGACAGTCAGTGTGGGCTTCGGTCCGCCGTTACACCTGCAGTTCCGCCCGGGCGGCGGCAAGAATCTGCGCGCTGAAACCGTCATTCATGCTGGCCGGTGTCGGGATGGCGATCGGGTTTGCGGCAGCCAGCAATGGCACCAGGTTGCCAAGCGAAAAGTCTGCGGTCTGGATCGCCGCCCCGCTGATCGCATAGGCCGGGGTGACGCCGGCGCCGTTGGCATAGTTGACGATCGCCTCGCCGATCGCGATCCCGAGAACCGCCCCGGCCCGGCTGTCCATCGGATAATGCAGCCCGGCGATCGTGCGGTTGTCGGCGATGCGGGCGGCGATCCGCATCGGAATCGTCTGGGCGGCCAGCGCCGCCGCGGCGCTGTAGGGCGCCGCGAGGTTCGGCTGCAACAGCGCGTCGATCACCGTCGCCAGCGCGAACGCCTCGGTGGCATGGCCGCTCGGCCACGAGGAATGGGTCGGCGTCTGGATGACCGGCAGCACTTCCATCGCATAGGCGACCGGGCGCGGCACGTCGAAATAATGCTTCAGCGGCATCACGACGTAACCGGCGACGCGGACGACCGCCGTCAGAAGTTCGATCGTCCATTCCGTCGTCGCGTCGTGAAGATGCACGGCCGATCCGAAGAACGACAGGATGTCGTCTTCCTGCGCCAGAATCTCGTCAATCCGGTCCGCACGCAGATCGGCCGCCTGACCGAGAAGCTGCAGTTGCGGCGCAATCGCCGCCTGCGTCGTCGCCGGCCTGTCCAGCGCGACGAGGGTGGCGCCCGGCCCGGGCACACCGGCGGCATCGAACAGGGTGTTGACGCTGGCCTTGCCGGTCTTGCCCTTAGGGCCGGCGGCCGCATACTCGGGCACGATGCGAAACAGCTTCAGCAGCACATCGTCAATCACCACTTGCCGCGGAATCGCGTCAAGCGGTTTCAGCCGGGGCCACATGCTGCCCAGACTCTGCGGGGCGGCGTCATAGGCGGGCCGGCGCCCGGCCGCGCCGGTCCAGTAGCCCCGGACACCGTCCGATTGTGCCAACAGCGCCTGTGACAGCGCGCCGTCATCCTCGCCGCCCGCGTGGTCGCTTTCCGACCAGGCGGCCTTTCCGGCCTTTCCGGCCTTCCCGGCTTTTCCGGCCTTGCCCGCCTTGCCCGCTTTTCCCGCCTTGCCCGCCATGGCTGCCAGCCCTTCCGTTGTCCCAGGTTCCGCCGCCAAGGATCGTCCGCCAAATCCCGCCGGTCAAACCTCGCCTGACCGCGCGCCTGACAATTCACGCCAAATTAACGTGGCCCTGTATTTCCGGCTGACTTTGGGTCAAGATGCGACATGTCCTTGTCCAGTCAAGGCCCGGCATGACCAGTTGTCGCATGAAGTTCCGCGGGATGTTTGCGGTGACCGCCGCGGACGGCACAGACCTGACGCCCAAGGGCGCCAAGGCCCAGGCGCTTTTGATCCTGCTGGCCGACGCGCCCAACCACCGACGTGCGCGACGCTGGATCGAGAGCCGGCTCTGGAGCGACCGGGGACCGCAACAGGCCAGCGGCAGCCTGCGCCAGGTCCTGCGGGAAATCCGCCTCGGCTTCGGCCCCCATCAGGATCTTCTGGCCGCCGACCGCATCAACATCTGGCTTGAGGCCGATGCGGTCACCACCGACCTTGCCCTGCCCGCACCCGATACCAAATCCGACGCCGAAGTGCTTGAAGGGCTGGACGTCCGCGACCCCGAGTTCGAATCCTGGCTGAGCGCCTTTCGCCAGCGCCATTCGGGGCCAAGGCATCAGGCGCCGAGGCGGCCCATCGATATCCGCTGCCAGTTCACCGGCGAGGCCTCGCCGGGCGAGCGTCTCGCCGCGCGGGCGCTCGCCGACCAGATCGGCCACAATATCGAAGAGGCCCTGACCGCCTGGCGGGTCGCGGAAAGCGCCGCGCAGCAACCGGACTCGGCGGCCGGTGCGGTGGGCATTCAGGTCAATTGCGAACTTGCCCGCGACAGCCACGCCAATATCGTCTTTGCGCGGGTGATCCACGAACAGACCGGCCGGGTGCTGTTTTCCGGTTTCCGCGAGCAGGTCGCGGACGCGGGCCGGGCGCTGTCGGATGAATTCATCACCGAGTTTGCCCATAATGCAGCGGCGCGTTGCCTGTCGACCCTGCCGCAGACCATCGGCCTCAGCCGTCCGGAGGTCGTTGCGGCCGGATTCGCCAATCTGGCGCTTCGCCGTCTGTATTGCTTTGACACCACGCAAGTGTCCGAGGCAGCCGGTCTGATGGGCCGGGCCTTCGACGCCGATCAGAACGGTGTCTACCTGGCCTGGCGCGGCTTTATCCGCATGGCGCAGGTGATCGACCGGCTGGAGCCGGCGGGACCGGAGCTGAACGAAGAGGTGGATTCCCTGTCGCGGAGGGCGCTGGAACTGTCGCCGCACAATGCCCATGCGCTGGCGCTGGTCGCGCTGACGCGGATGATGCTGTTTGACGAGGTCGAGCAAGCCGCCCGCCTGGCTGAAGAGGCGCTGCAGGCCAATCCGCGAAACCTTCTTGCCCACCAGACGCTTGCCGTGGCCTACGGCATGACCGGCCGCAGCGAAGAGGCTTATCGCGTCTCGCGCTTTTGCCAGGCCGCTCTGGCGCGGGCCGACATCCGCCACCTTTGGGATCTTTACCACAGCCTGGTCTGCATCTCGACCAGACGGTTTTCCGAGGCGCTGGACGCAGCCCGCCGGGCGACAGCGCGCTGCCCGGATTTCATTGCGCCGCACCGGCAGGTTCTGGGCCTGTCGCTGTACGCCGGCGACTTGCGGACCGCGCGCAGTGAATTGCGGACATTGCAGCGTCTGGAACCGGGCTTTTCGCTGGACCGTTTCTATTCCGACCAGACCTATCCGGTGGATACGCTTAGGAACGCCGGGCTGCTCAAGCGGCCGATCACAGATATCTCCGGTTGAATTCGCAATTCACGCAGAATTAACGGAGCCCCTCCGTAGGCTGGGTTCAGGCGGCCGGCCAGCCGCGCCGTCGCAGAAATCGGAGCAGTCGGACATGGCCTTTGCGGATGAGGTGCTGCTCAGACCGGCGGATCGGCAGGCCGGAGTTGCACCAGGATTTCGCAATGCCTTTCGCTATTACTTTCCCGATTCGGACCTGGCCGCTTGGGATCGCGAGACCGCCGGAGAGCTGGTTCGGCTGGCCGACGTCTGCGCGCGCCCGTCGCCGCGAGAGGTCGGCGCGGGACCGGCCTGGCCGGCATTCGGCGCCCTTATTCGCCGCGACATCGCGCTGCCGTCGGCCGTCGACCCGGTGCTGACCGGCCGGCTCGCCCTGTGGCGGGATCAGGCTCGTCCGGCGGACCAGGACCCCGCCGAGCGGGCGGCGGTCGTTGCGGGCCTTGAAAACCTTCGGTGCGGACGGCTGGATCTGACCGTGCTTGACGGCGCCGCGCCGCACCCGACCCTGCCCGGGCAGGTTGCCTTGCCGTCCGGCGGTGATCCTGCGGGTCTGGCACTGATGTCGCTGCACAATGCGCTGGCGGATGCCTATGGCGGACCGGCATTGCGGGCCGGACGGGGTCCGGCGATTTTCGACTGGGCGCGGATTCGGTTGCGCTGGACCTATCAATGGCTGATCCTCAACGCCTATCTGCCCGCGATCTGCCATCGCGAGACCTTGCGGGCCGTCATCGGAAACCGGGCGGCGCTTTACAGCTGGTTTCTGCGGGAAAGCGGTGGCGGCGCCTGCGGAAACCTGCCCCTGCCGCTGGAGTTCATCGTTCCCGACTGGACCGGGCTTCTGGACCAGTCCGCGGTAGCCCCGGCAAAATGGCATCGACATGTGCGCGCCAACCTTCTGTCAGGCGCCCTGTTCAATCTGCCGTCGGCGCAGTCGCTGATCGACGAATTGCTGATCGTGACCGGCACGCGGATGACAGAACTGACAGCCGATCAGATCGGTGACATGGGCGATGGCCGCCGTGCCGTACCCGAGCGGCTGACGCGCGAAACACCGCTCTGGTTTTACGGCCTGCAGGAGATGCGCCATCTTGGCCGGGGGCGGACGCTCGGACCTTTGGGCAGCCTGATCGTCGCAGGTACGCTGGTCGGGCTTGTCCTCGACGACCCGCAGTCCTGCTGGCATGCGGTCGAGATGACAGGTTCCCGCTGGCGCCCGGCCGATCTGGGCATCGGCGCGCCGGAAACATTGGCGGCTTTGCTGGCAGCGAAACCCGGCTGGTTGTCCTAGCCCGGCAGATCTCCTGCGCCGGGTCTCCTGCGCCGGGGACCCGCTGCGGCCTTGCCCCGCCCAAACCCTCCCTTGTGCAAAGGGGGGGTGCGCGCTTACATCAGCGGCGCAACGGCAGGAGACAATGCGATGGCTTTGCCCGTCCGCCAGCAGGCGACCTATTGGGGGGTCACGGCGGCGATTTTCTTTGCGCTCCTCTGGGGGCTTGGCAATGTCATCCTGCCGTTTCTGGTCGGCGGCGCCATCGCCTATTTCCTTGACCCGGTCGCCGACCGGCTGGAGCGGGCGGGCCTGTCGCGGACCGCCGCCACCGCCACGATTTCGGTCGCGGCGCTGATGATCTTCACGCTGCTGGCCCTGTTGATCGTGCCGATGCTGATCCGCCAGCTGGTGCAGCTGGTCGATGCGGCACCCGCGATCTTGGGCAAGCTGCAAGGGTTCCTGACCAGCCGCTTCCCGCATATCATGGACGAGGACTCGGTCGTCCGCGACACGCTGATATCGCTTGGCAAGACCATCCAGTCGCGCGGGGGCGAGCTGGTGTCGGGCCTCGTCTCGTCGGCGATCTCGGTGATCAATGCCGTGGTCTTCATCGTCGTGGTGCCGGTCGTGGCCTTTTACCTGCTGCTGGACTGGGACCATATGGTGGCGCGCATCGACCATGTCCTGCCGCGCGACCATCGGGATACGGTGCGGGCGCTGGCGCGCGACATCAACCGGGTGCTGGCGGGGTTCGTCCGGGGGCAGGTGCTGGTCTGCGTCATTCTGGGCACCTTCTATGCGGTCGCGCTGATGGTGGCGGGGCTGCAGTTCGGGCTGATCGTCGGGGCGATTGCCGGGCTGGTCACCTTCATCCCTTATGTCGGCGCGCTGATCGGCGGGGCGCTGGCCATCGGGCTGGCGCTGTTCCAGTTCTGGGGCGACTGGGTCCATATCGGCGTCATTGCCGGGATATTCGCCATCGGGCAGTTTCTGGAAGGCAATATCATCACCCCCCGCCTTGTCGGCAAATCGGTCGGGCTGCATCCGGTCTGGCTGCTGTTCGCCCTGTCAGCCTTTGGCACGGTCTTCGGCTTTGTCGGCATGCTGGTTGCGGTGCCGGTCACCGCCGCCATCGGGGTTCTGGCCCGCTTCGGCATCGGCCAGTATCTGGCCAGCCGTCTTTACCGGGGCCTTGGCCACACCGAACCGGGGCAAGAGGACTAGGCCACCATGCCACGCCAGCTTGCCTTTCAACTGCCGGTGCGGGCGGCGCTGGGGCGCGGCGACTTTTTCATCTCGCCCGCCAATCAGCATGCGCTGACCCTGATCGACGCACCCGGCTGGCCGGAAGGCAAGCTTTTGCTGATCGGCCCCGAAGGTGCGGGCAAAAGCCATCTGGCGGCGATCTGGGCGACCGGGACCGGGGCGGCGACGCGCGCGGCGCGCGACCTTGGCCGGGCCGATCTGCCGGGACTTGCTGCCGGGCCGGGGCTGGTGGTCGAGGATGCCGACCGCATCGCCGGGGACCGGGCGGCCGAGACCGCGCTTTTCCACCTTCACAACCTGATGGCCGCTGCCGGGCGCCGCCTGCTGATCACCGCGCGCGGCGAGGCGCGGGGCTGGGGCCTGACGCTGCCCGACCTGCAAAGCCGGATGGAGGGGACGCTGGCCGCCCGCCTTGACCCGCCTGACGACGCGCTGTTGTCGGCGCTGATCGTCAAGCTCTTCGCCGACCGCCAGCTGCAGGTCGGCCCCGCCCTGATCGGCTATCTTCTGTCGCGGGTCGAGCGGTCCTTTGCCGCCGTCCGGGCGCTGGTCACGGCGCTTGACGCGCGCGGGCTGGCGCTGGGGCGACCCGTCACCCGGGCGCTGGCGGCCGAACTGTTCGATAGCGGCTGGACAGCGCCTGCGGCCGGGCGCAATGATCTGTCATAGCGCCGTTACGATCGTTGTTGATAAGCCCGGACATGACGCAGGCAGATTTTCTCAAGGCCCCCTTTCCCGCCCCCGCCGACCTCGCCCCGGAAGAGACCGCAGGGCCGCGCCGCTATTTCAACCGCGAGCTCAGCTGGCTGGCCTTCAACTGGCGCGTGCTCGAGGAAAGCCGCAACCCGCGCGTGCCCTTGCTGGAACGGCTGCGGTTCCTGTCGATCTCGGCCACCAACCTTGACGAATTCTACACCGTCCGTGTCGCGGGGCTGCGTCAGCTGGCGCGCGCCGGGAACGTCCTTGCCTCGGATGATGGCCGCCGACCTGCCGAACAGCTGCCGCTGATCAATGACGAGGCGCGGCGGCTGATGGCGGTGCAGCAGACGGTCTGGAACCAGCTGAAGCGCGAGATGGAGCTGGCGGGCATCACGCTTCTGACCCGGGGCAAGCTGACCCGGCGCGACGAGGCCTTTCTGGCCGACTATTTCCTGAACGGCGTCTTTCCGGTTCTGTCGCCCCTGGCCATCGACCCGGCCCACCCGTTCCCCTTCATCCCCAACACCGGCTTCTGTCTGGCGCTGGAACTGGAACGCGCCACCGACGGGCGGCGGATGCAGGCGCTGTTGCCGATCCCCCAGCAAATCCGCCGTTTCATCGCCCTGCCCGGCTCGGCCCGGTTCCTGCCGCTGGAAGAACTGCTGCTTTTGCACCTCGGCTCGCTTTTCCCCGGCTACCGCGACATCGGCCACTGCGCCTTCCGCGTCCTGCGCGACAGCGATCTCGAGGTCGAGGACGAGGCCGAGGATCTGGTGCGCGAGTTCGAGACCGCGCTGAAGCGCCGCCGCCGGGGTCAGGTGA
>CAZORV010000099.1:0-11585 GCA_964582215.1 uncultured Frigidibacter sp. | reverse complement strand
GTCGGCGGCCAATGCCTATCTCAAGCCGGCGCTCAGGCGCGAAAACTGCCAGCTGATCCGCGCCTTCGCCCGCCGGGTGATCCTGCGCGACGGCCGCGCCGTCGGCGTCGAGGTCGACCGCGGCGGCGTGACCGAGGTGATCGGCGCCCGGACCGAGGTGATCCTCGCCGCCTCGTCGATCAACACGCCAAAGCTTCTGATGCTGTCGGGGATCGGTGATGGCGCCCATCTTCAAAGTCACGGGATCGAGGTCGTGGCCGACCGGCCCGGCGTCGGCGCGAACCTGCAGGACCATATGGAAATCTACATGCAGTTCGCCTCGAAACAGCCGATCACGCTCTACAAATACTGGAACCTCTGGGGCAAGGCGGTGATCGGCGCCCAGTGGCTGTTCACCGGCAAGGGGCTCGGCGCCTCGAACCAGTTCGAAAGCTGCGCCTTCATCCGCTCGGACAAGGGGATCGACTATCCCGATATCCAGTATCATTTCCTGCCGATCGCCGTCAGCTACAACGGCACGATCGCCGCCGAGGGCCACGGCTTTCAGGCTCATGTCGGCCCGATGCGGTCGAAATCGCGCGGCGCGGTCACGCTGCGCTCGGCCGACCCGCGCGAACAGCCGCGGATCTTCTTCAACTACATGTCCCATCCCGACGACTGGGCCGAGTTCCGCAAATGCGTGCGCCTGACCCGCGAGATCTTCGCGCAAAAGGCGTTCGAGCCCTATGTGAAACACGAGATCCAGCCCGGCCGGAAATACAATTCCGACGACGAGATCGACGCCTTCATCCGCGAACATGCCGAAAGCGCCTATCACCCCTGCGGCACCGCCCGCATGGGCCGGCGCGATGACCCGATGGCAGTCGTCGACCCCGAATGCCGGGTCATCGGCGTCGAGGGCCTGCGCGTCGCCGACAGCTCGATCTTCCCGCGCGTGACCAACGGCAACCTCAACGCCCCCTCGATCATGACCGGCGAAAAGGCCGCCGACCATATCCTCGGGCGCGGCATGCTGGCCCCCGCCAACAGCGCGCCCTGGAACTCGCCCCGCCGCGCCAGCGCCCAACGCTGACCATTGCCGTTGCCCCCGGCGGCGTTTTGGCCATTCTTCTCTTTGCAAATATCCTGGGGGTCCGGGGGCAAAGCCCCCGGCCGTCCCGGTCAGGCAGCACGGAGACGAATGATGGACGACCCTGTACGCGAACTGGCGGCCCGGCTTCTCAGCGCAGGGTCCGACGACCTGCCCGCCCGCGAACAGAAGGTGCTGCGGCGGATCGCGGCCCGCAGTGCGATTTCGCGCGACGTGAATGCCAGCTTTCATCAGGATCTGACCCTCGGCCAGCGCGTCGCCGACCGGGTCGCGGCCTTTGGCGGCTCCTGGACCTTCATCCTGATCTTCGCGGCGCTGATCGTCGCCTGGGTCGCGCTGAACGCAGCCCTCCTGACCCGGCCCGCCGATCCCTATCCCTTTGTCTTTCTCAACCTGATCCTGTCGATGATCGCCGCCGTCCAGGCGCCGGTGATCATGATGTCGCAAAACCGCCAGGCCTCGAAGGACCGCGAGGTGGCGGCGCATGACTACGAGGTCAATCTCAAGGCCGAACTCGAGATCATGAGCCTTCACGAAAAGCTCGACGATCTGCGCCAGCACCAGCTCGAGGATCACTTCCGCCGGATCGAGGCGCGGCTCGACGCTATCGAAGCCGGGCGGCGATAAGGCCCCGCAGCGAATTGCCCATCCAGAGGCGGGCACGCGGCAGGTCCGACGCCATCAGAACCGCGACCCGCACCCGGCCGGTGTCGATCAGCTCGGCCCGCAGGCAGCCCGGCAGACAGCCCGAGGTCAGGGGCGGGGTCGACAGCCCGTCGCCAAGGTCAAAGAACAGGTTGCTGATCGTCCCCTCGGCCGCCTCGCCCCGCTCGTTCAGGAACAGGAACTCGTCCAGCCCCTCGGGCAGCGCCGCCCGGGCCTGATCGTACAGCCCGCGGTCCGTGGTCTTGTGGGCCAGGCGCGCGTCGCCCGACCAGAGCCGCCGGTCCGCCAGCGCCAGCCGCCAATGGCCGGGGTTCGGGGGCAGCGGGGCCGAGGTCAGGGCAAAGCCGCCGGCCCGGTCCAGTGTCAGCCGCAACCGCAAGGGCGCCGGTCCCGGGTCGGGCGGCAGGGCCCGGTCAAATCCGGCGGTGGCGAAGGGCAGGCCAAGCGCCATGGCACTTGCGGCCATCCGGGCACGGTGCCGGTCCAGCCGGACAAAGCGGGCGCCGTCCCAGCCGAAGGTCTCGATCAGCTTCAGTTCAGGGTCGCGAAACGGGCCTTCCACAGGGCCTCCTCATATTCCCCGGCCGGGGTCGAATCGGCGACGATGCCACCGCCGACCCCGAAGCGCGCCTGCCCATCCTGCAGCATCAGCGTCCGGATCGCGACGTTAAAGGCCGAGGCCCCGTCCGGCCCGATCCAGCCGATCGCGCCGCAATAGATGTCGCGCGCGCCGGTCTCCAGTTCGCGGATGATCTCCATCGCCCGGATCTTCGGCGCCCCGGTGATCGAGCCGCAGGGAAAAAGCGCCCGGAAAAGGTCCGATGGCCTTGTGCCGGGCAGAAGGTCGCCCACGACATGGCTGACCATCTGATGCAGCGTCGCATAGGTCTCGACATGGAAAAGCTGCGGCACGCGCACCGACCCGGCCCGGCAGATGCGCGATATGTCATTGCGCAAAAGATCAACGATCATAAGGTTTTCCGCGCGGTTCTTGACGGATGCCTGCAGATCCATCCGCAAGGCCGCATCATGCGCGGGGTTCGAGGCGCGCGGCGCCGTCCCCTTCATCGGCCGGGTCTCGATCCGGCCTGCGCCGTCGGTCGCGAAGAACAACTCGGGCGAGCGTGACAGGATCGCCGGCTGGCCGGGAAACTGCACAAAGGCCCCGTGGCTGACCGGCTGGCGGGCCCGGAGCGCACCATAAAGGCCGAGCGGCGTGCCGTGGGCGCGCGCCCGCATCGGCATGGTCAGATTGGCCTGATAGATGTCGCCCGCGTTGACATAGGCCAGTATCCGCGCCAGCGCGGCGCCATGCTCGGCCGCGGTCCAGCCCGGTTCGGCAGCGGTCAGGCTGGTCCCTGCAGCCTCGGTCGCGGCGCGCGCCAGAACCGCCGTGGCGGGCCCCGGCCCCTCGTACAGCCCGAAGTCCATCAGCGGCAGCGCCCGGTCCGCAGGCATCAGCGCGGCCAGACGCGGTTCCAGCGCATAGCCAAGCTCGTAACTTGCATAGCCCGCCGCCCAAAGCCCGGCCGCCTGTGCCGCGTCCAGCGCCGCCAGCGCTGCGGGCACGTCTTCGGCACTCGGCGCAAGGACCCGGCCCACAGGCGCCTCGAACAGCACTGCACCTTTGCCGGGGCCGTTTTCAAGAAGGATCATGGGCGGGCTCGGGTGACAAGCGGGGGGACAGGGGCAGCCGGGTCAGAATCGTTCGTCACAGTCGGGGTTTCCGGGCCTGCGCGCAAGCACCGGACCCGGCCTGTCGCGTCCCGTTTCCGTCATCTTACGCGATGTCGTAGGGCACCAGTCCGCGCCGGTCGGGGTCGATGCTCAGCTTGCGCTCCAGCGGCGGGACCGAGCGCTGATGGCAGTTCGGCCGTTCGCAGATGCGGCAGGAGATCCCGATCGGTTCATAGGCGCGGGCGTTGGTCAGGTCGAGGTTGTCGGCATAGACCAGCCCCTTGGCATGGCTGATCTCGCAGCCGACCGCGATGGCATAGCGGCGGACAGGCGCGTTGAACGACCCGCCGGGCTTGGACACGTCCCGCGCCAGACAAAGATAGCGCACCCCGTCCGGCGTTTCGGCCAGCTGGCGCAGGAACCGTCCCGGCGTCTCGAAGGCGCGGTAGACGTTCCACAGCGGGCAGGCGCCGCCGAACCGCGCGAACTGCAGCCGGGTCGCCGAATGGCGCTTGGTGATGGTGCCCGCCTGATCGACGCGGACGAAAAAGAACGGAATGCCCTTCAGCCCCGGCCGCTGCATCGTCGACAGACGGTGCGCCACCTGCTCGATCGAGGCGCCGAACCGGTCGGCCAGCCGTTCAAGGTCGTGGCGCATGTTCTGGGCGGCGGCCAGAAACGCCCGATAGGGCATCAGCGCCGCCCCGGCGAAGTAGTTGGCCAGCCCGACCTTGGCGATTGCCCGCGCCGTCCCCGACTGGAACCGCGCAAGGTCAAGCGTCGCCTCCAGAAGGTCGTTCTGGGTCTGCAAGGCCAGCTGGTGCAGGATCTGGAACCGCTGGGTCGCCGGTGCCGTCCGGGTGGAAATCACCAGATCGGTCCCCTCACGCGACCGGATCGCGGCGCTGTCGGCGAATGACACGGCGAGCCCGCGTTCGCGCAGGGCCAGCGTGGCGCGGGCGACCGGGTCGACGGGCTTGCCGTCCTGGGTCGCGAACCGTTCGGCGGCGCGGTCGACCGCGTCGATGTAATTGTCGCAATAGTGAAAGAAGTCCCGCACCTCTTCCCAGGGCGAGGATCGCGGCCCCGCACCCTCGCGCCCCAGGGCCTCGTCCAGCGAGGCGAGCCGTTCATGGCCCTGCCGGTGCGCGCGGTGAAGTTCGAGAAAGGCCCGCGCAAAGGCCGGCGCGTTCGAGGCGACCAGCCGCAGGTCGGCGAGCGGCGGGGCGGCATCGGCAAAGACCGGATCGGCCAGCGCCTCGCGCATGTCCGAGACGATCCGTTCGGCGTCGCCGGTGGCCAGTTCGGTCACATCCATGCCGAAGTCGGTCGCCAGCGCCAGAACCACGGCGGCCGACAGCGGGCGGTGGTTGTTCTCCATCTGGTTCAGATAGGGCAGGGACAGGCCCAGCTTGTCGGCAAAGGCCTTTTGCGTCAGCCCCATCCGCGACCGCGTCTCGCGCAGCTTCACCCCGGCATAGAGCTTTTGCGTGGCCATCGTGCCCCCTTTTGCTAATAGAAGGTTAGGCTTTGCAAATCTGTCTGGCAAGGGCGTGCCCTGCCTGTCCGGCTGATGCCCCAAAACGTCAGGCTGGGCGGGAAAGGCCGATCTTCCGGTGGAAGAGCGGCCCCGCTCATGCGGGAACGTCTGCCCGGGACCATCTCAGCCCGCACCGACAGGGGGCAGGCGCTGCCCCGGATGGCGCGAAGCGCCAGCCCCCCGCAGGGGCAGGCGCTGCCCGGTGGCTTTGGGCCACCGGGCGGTTCGGTGGGACTGTTCTGTGACGGCAGGGTCACGGGCCCCTGCCGACTGAGGCCGCACAGACCCTTCCACGGCACCGGGACGCGCGGGAACGGCCGATCTTCCGGTGGACGATCGGCGCCGCTCGTCCGGGAACGCCGCCTCGTGACCACCGGGGTTCATCGCAACGAAGGGCAGCGCCGGACCCGCCGCGCGGGAGGCGCCCGCCGACCGAGGCCGCGCTGTCTCCCGCCTTGCGGGTTCCGCATGGGCCGCCTTACCCCAGTGCCGCCCGCAGGCGCGGGGCGGCGAAGTCGATGAAGGCGCGGAGCTTTTGCGGCATCGGGCCCTGATCGGCGAACACCAGGCTGACCGGCAGCGGGGGCGAGCGGAGGTCGGTCAGCACCTCGGTCAGCTGCCCGGCCTTGCAGGCCGTCCGGGCCTGATAGGACAGAACCCGGGTCAGCCCCAGACCGGCGATGGCGGCGTCAAGCGCGGCCTCGGCGGTGTTGACGACCAGCCGGGGGCGGACCGGCACCGGCTGGTCGCGACCGTCGACGGTCAGGGTCCAGCGGTCCGGCGCCTCCAGCCCGCTGAAGCTGATCAGGTCATGGGCCGCCAGATCGCCCGGCCCCGAGGGCGTGCCGCGCAGGGCCAGATAGCCGGGGCTGGCGCAGGTGACCTTGCGGATAAGGCCGACGCGCTGGGCGCGCAGGCTGCTGTCGGGCAGGGCACCGATGCGGACGGCAAGGTCGACATGGTCGTCGATCAGATGGACGACCCGGTCGGCCAGCATCAGCTGCAGGTCGATCTGGCGGTGTTGCTGCAGGAACGCCGTGACCACGGGCAGCACATGCAGGCGGCCGAAGACCACCGGCGCCGTCACCACCAGCGTCCCGGTCGGCGCGCGATATTCACCGGCGGCGGCGCGTTCGGCCTCGGCCAGATCCTCGAGTATCCGGCTCGCCGCCGCGACGAAGGTCCGCCCGGCGTCGGTCAGATCCAGCCGGCGGCTGGTCCGGACCAGAAGCCGGGCGCCGAGATGGGCCTCAAGCTCGGCGATCTTGCGGCTGACGGTCGACAGGGGCTGGCCGAGCCTGCGGCCAGCCGCCGACAGGCTGCCGGTCTCGACGGCGGCCAGAAGGACGGTCATGGCGTCAAGGCGGTCCATATGCTTCCATTATTCGGGATGTTGCGTCCAGATAATGCCATATACTGCCGAAATTCGGAATGGCTTATCTGCTGTCCATCGGCCAGTGACGGCCGCCACCGCACAAAAGGACACCAGACATGACCCGCATCCCCACCCCCGCCACCATCGCCGACGCCCCCGCTGCCGCCCGCCCGCTGCTCGAGGCGGTGAACAAACAGCTGGGCACCGTGCCGAACCTCTTCCGCGTTGTCGCCAACAGCCCGGCGGCGCTGGAAGGCTACCTTGCGCTGTCCGGCGCGCTTGGCAAGGGCGCGCTTCCGGCCGCCACCCGCGAACGGATCGCGCTTGCCGTTGCCGAGATCAACGGCTGCAACTACTGCCTGTCGGCCCACAGCTATCTTGGCAAGAACCTTGCCAAACTGGACGAGGCCGAGATTCTGGCCAACCGCCACGGCGGATCGAATGACGCGAAGGCCGCCGCAGCGGTGCGCTTTGCCGCCGCCGTGACCAGGGCCCGCGGCCATGTCGGCGATGACGAGCTGCGCGCCGTCCGGCTGGCGGGCTATGAGGACGGGCAGATCGTCGAGATCGTCCTGCATGTCGCGCTGAACAGCTGGACCAACTACATCAACGAAGTCGCAGGCACCGAGATCGACTTCCCGCGCGCGGCGGCCCTTGCCGCCTGAGCCTCTGCCCGCCGCCGGACCGGTTCCGGCGGCGGGCCCCGGCACGAACAGCCCTGCGAAAGGAACAGCCATGACCGCCGATACCTTTTCCAGCGACATCGCCTTCACCCCCAGCGTCAAGGCGATCCAGACCGCCAGAGGCTCGCGCCGCGCCTATGCGCGGCAGGAAGAGGCGGGCGGCTTTCAGACCCGGATCACCGGCGAGCTTGCCGCCTTCATCGGCGCGCAGACCAGCATTTTCCTTGGAACCGCCAATGCCGACGGCCAGCCCTATATCCAGCATCGCGGCGGCCCGGCGGGGTTCCTGCAGGTGCTGGATGACCAGACCATCGCCTTCGCCGACTTCGCCGGGAACCGGCAGTTCATCACCAGCGGCAATCTTGCCGACAATCCCAAGGCCTATCTCTTTCTGATCGACTATGCCAACCGCCGCCGGATCAAGATCTGGGGCACGGCGCGGATCGTCGAGGACGACGGCGAGCTGACGCGCCGGTTGATGCCCGCAGGCTACCGCGCCCGGGCCGAGCAGGTCGTGCTTTTCACCGTTGCCGCCTGGGATGCCAACTGCCCCCAGCACATCCCCCAAAGGTTCGAGGCCGCCGACGTCGCCGAGGCGCTCGCCCGCCGCGACCGGCGGATCGAGGCGCTGGAGGCCGAACTGGCGGCGCTGCGGGCGGAATGACGGCGGTGTGACGGCCGGACGGCGTGCCCCGCGCCCCGCCGCCGCCTGCCGCAGGCGTGGCAAAGAGGCCGCTGTCGCGGGGCGCTGCCCTTTGCCACGGTTGCCCGGACTTGCAATCTGTGGCAAGACTTATTAGATGAAACTAAACCGCAGAGTTCAGTCCGATGAATGACTTCACCGCCCTCCGCACGATGATGGTCGACACGCAGGTTCGTCCGAACGATGTGACCAAGTTTCCGATCATCGAGGCCATGCTGACCGTGCCGCGCGAAGAGTTCGTGCCGGATCAGGCGCGCGCGGCGGCCTATGTGGGCGAGAATATCAGCCTCGGCTCGGGCAGTGTGATGCTCGAGGCGCGGACCTTTGCGAAATTGCTGGATGCGCTGGACGTGCAGCCCGGGGACCGGGTTCTCGACCTCGGTGCGGGGCTTGGCTATTCGGCGGCGGTGATCGGGCGGATGGCCGGGACTGTGGTCGCGGTCGAGGCGGACCCGGCGCTGGCGGCGGCGGCCACCGCGCGGCTTGCGGGGCAGGGCATCGCCAACGTGTCGGTGCGCGAAGGCGCGCTGGCCGATGGCGCGGCCAGTGAGGCGCCCTTTGACAAGATCGTCATCGAAGGCGCGATCGAGCGGTTTCCGGCGGCACTGGCTGCCCAGCTGAAGGACGGCGGCAAGGTCGCGGCGATTTTCATGGAAGGCGCGCTCGGCGTCGCGCGGATCGGGCACCGGATCGACGGCGTGATCAGCTGGCGCTTTTCCTTCAACGCGGCCGCGCCGGTTCTGCCGGGCTTTGCGGCCGCGCAAGAGTTCTGCCTGTGACAGGCTGAGGCCCGTCGGCCTTGCGCTTTTGCCACAGGATATAACAGCCCGGGTCAACCCGGCATATGAGGCGAGTGACATGGCAGGTTTTTCATCGCGGTCCATCGGGGCGCTGTCGGGCGGCGTGGCCGTTCTGGCGCTGATGGCCGGTCCGGTTGCGGCTGAAACGCTCGGCGACGCGCTGGTCTCGGCCTACAAGACGTCGAACCTTCTTGACCAGAACCAGGCGGTGCTGCGCGCCGCCGACGAGGGCGTCGCGGCCGCCGTTGCCACGCTCAGGCCGGTGATCAGCTATGTCTATCAGCGCAGCTACAGCGAACAGCAGCCCTCGCTTCTGTCGCCCGCGAGCCGCTATGCGACGCAGAATGTCATCAGTCTGGACTGGACGGTCTATGACTTCGGCCGTTCGCGTCTTGGTGTCGATATCGCGCGGGAAACCGTGCTGTCGACCCGGCAG
This sequence comes from uncultured Frigidibacter sp., assembly GCA_964582215.1. Taxonomy (GTDB): domain Bacteria; phylum Pseudomonadota; class Alphaproteobacteria; order Rhodobacterales; family Rhodobacteraceae; genus TMP-24. The sequence goes on along the minus strand of CAZORV010000099.1, from coordinate 2,615 downwards.
GCGCTGGTCAATGTCGAACAGCAGGTGCTGCTCGACGCGGTCCGGGCCTATATGGATGTGCGGCGCGCGACGCAGGATGTCGGCATCAACCGCACCTCGGTCGAGGTGATCGGCGAACAGCTCCGCTCGGCCAAGGATCAGTTCGACGTCGGGCAGATCACCCGGACGGACGTCGACCTGGCCGAAGCGCGTCTGGCGGCGGCGCGGGCCGGGCTTGCGGCGGCCGAGGGCGATCTTGCCGTCGCCCGCGCGTCCTATACGGCGGCGATCGGTCATGACAGCGACGGGCGCACCAGCCTGCCCGGCACCCCGGCTTTCCCGAAGACCCTGGCCGAGGCGCAGTCGATCGCCCAGCGGCTGCATCCGGCGATCCTGCAGGCCCAGCATCAGGCCAAGGCAGCCGATCTTCAGTTCGAACTGGCGCGCGCCGAACATTTCCCCACCATCAGCGCGGCCTTGCAGGCGGGCGAGGATGACGATGGCCACACCTCCGGTCAGGCCTCGGTGCAGCTGAGGCAGCCCCTCTTCACCGGCGGCAAGATCGCCGCGGGCGAGCGGCGGGCGATTGCGGCGCGCGATGCGGCGCGCGCGGCGCTGCGGCAGACGGCGGTCGGGGTCGCCGAACAGGTGGCGGGCGCCTGGTCGGGGATCGAGGTGGCGCGGGCCCAGATCCGGGCGATCGACCTGCAGATCAAGGCGGCGCAGTCGGCCTATGACGGCACCAGGGAAGAGGCCGATCTTGGCGCGCGCACGACGCTTGACGTTCTGGATGCCGAGCGCGAGCTTCTGAAGGCGCGGTCGGACCGGACCGCCGCCGAGGCCAATCTGCAGGTAGCACTTTATTCACTTTTGGCTTCTATGGGTCTTTTGACGGCAGAAAACCTCAAGCTCGGGATCCCGGTCTATGATCCGGACGCCTATTACAACGCGGTCAGGAAGGCACCTTTGTCCAGCCGTGGCGCAAAGCTTGACCGGGTTCTCAAGGCCATCGGCCAGAACTGAGGCGCGATCCGGCCTGCGGCGGCCCCGCGCTTTGTTGCCGATAGACAGACCAACTCATAAGTGAGAATAGTGGCAGCAAGAGTGTCCGAGATGGCTAACGCGCAGGCAAACATGGAAATTGTTGACGTCCTTTCGTCGATCAGGCGACTGGTTTCCGAAAACCGTCGGGCCGAGCCGGCGGCGGCGCCCGGGACGAATGTCGTGCCGGCCGAAACAGTGGCGCCGCCGGCCGCGCCGGCCGCGCCGGTCGGCAGCCGTCTGCCCGCGGAAAGCCGGCTGGTGCTGACCGCTGCGCACCGGGTCGATCCGGCGGATGGGGCCGAAGAGGCGCTGCTGTTGACCGATGAACTGACACCCGCGCCGCTGGCCGAGGCGGCGCCAGAGGCCCCCGCAGCCTCGCTCGAGGCGACGATTGCCGAGCTGGAGGCCGCCGTGGCGGTGATCGACGAAGAGTTCGAGCCCGATCTCGGCGACGCGACCCTGGCGCCCGATGACGAGGCGGGGATTGCCGACTGGGACGATGCGATCGAGGCGGCCTCGATGCCCGAGGCAGTGGCCGCGCCGCCGGTCGTTGCCGCGCCCATCGTGCAGTTTTCAGGCATTCACGGCGGCATCATGGGCTTTGGCGCGCTGCCACCGCCCGAGGACCGGCTGGACCTGCCGATCATCGGCGATCTGACCATGCCGCTGATCCCCAAGGGCGAAAGCTGGCGGGTCGCCCTGCCCGCACGGCGGGCCGAGGCCGAAAGTGCGGCTGTCGCGCCGCCGGTCGCCGATGCGCTGGCCGACAGCGACGGGTCGCTGTTCGTGTCTGATGCCGATGTCGCGGCCGCGCCGGAAGGGGCACTGGTGCTGGACGAAGCTGCAGCGTCGGACGCGACGGCCTATCCTGATGACGGCGATCATCTGGCGGCCGCTGATCAGGCGTCGGCGGCAGAGGATGCTATCGGGTCGGCTGAGGCCGAGTTCGGGGCGGTGGCCGAGGCCGAGGCGGTTCCGGCGGCGCCGGAACCTGAGCCGGCTGACGAAGCTCCGTCCGCCGGTGAACGGCGTCTGCATTTTGGTTCGGCGCCCTCGGTCCGGCCGGTGATCCTGCGCCCGCCGCTGCCCGAGGCTGAACCTGTCGCGCTTGCGACGGACGAGGATGGGCTGGACGAGGACGCACTTGACGCGGCGGCCGGGGAGGATGACCTTTTCGGCCCCGGAGCCGGAGCCGGTGCCGACATTGACCTTGCCATGCTGCGTGAACTCGTCGGCGAGATCATCCGCGAAGAGCTGCGCGGCACGCTCGGCGAGCGGATCACCCGCAACGTCCGGGCACTGGTCCGGCGCGAGATCGACCGGGTCATCGCCGACGAACTGCTGAAGCGCGATTGAGGCCGGCGGCCCGCCCGGACAGTCGTCGGGGGGGCGGACCCTGCGTGCGTTGCGGAACGGTCTACGGCTGGCTGAGCGGAAACGGCCGATCTTCCGGTGGAAGAGCGGCCCCGCTCATGTGGGAACGTCTCTCCGGGGACCGCCTCAAGCCGCACGAACAGAGGGCAGTGCCTGCCCGGCGGGCGCGAAGCGCCAGCCCCCCGGAGGGGCAGGCGCTGCCCGGTCGCTTTGGGCGA
>CAZORV010000098.1:0-11610 GCA_964582215.1 uncultured Frigidibacter sp. | reverse complement strand
ACCGCTGCTGACCGAGCCTGCGCCACGCTTCCCCGGACGCCCGGCTGAGCGGGAAGGGCTGATCTTCTCGTGAAAGCGCGGCCCCGCACATTTCGGAACGGCTCCCGCGGACCCTCCCGGGGTCAGCGACATCGGGCGGTTCCTGCCCGGTCGCTTCGGGCGACCGGGCGGTGCGGGTGGGACAGGTGCGGGACGGCCGGGTCGCAGGCCCCCTGCCATGTGCGACGGAGCGGTCCGTCCGACACCGGCCGAAGCCGGATCTAGTCGTCGCGGTGAACACGCTCGCGGCGTTCGTGCTTTTCCTGGGCCTCAAGCGTCATGGTCGCGATCGGCCGCGCATCCAGGCGCCGGAGCGAGATCGGCTCGCCGGTCATCTCGCAATAGCCGAACTCGCCATTGTCGATCCGCCGCAAGGCCGCGTCGATCTTGGTCACCAGCTTGCGCTGCCGGTCGCGGGTTCTGAGTTCCAGCGCCCGGTCGGTCTCTTCGCTGGCGCGGTCGGCGATGTCGGGGACGGCGCGGGCGCTGTCCTGCAGCCCCTCGAGCGTCTCGGCCGACTGTTCCAGCAGTTCTTCCTTCCAGGCAAGAAGCTTGCGGCGGAAATATTCAAGCTGCCGATCATTCATGAAGGGTTCGTCTTCGGCGGGGCGGTAATCCTCGGGAAGAAAGACCTCGGGCTTCATATGACTTCCTCCTGCGGGCGGCCTTGGCACCGGAAATATCTGGCCAGCCCAACCATCTCGCGCGTCCCCATACAGGATAGGACAACGGTTGTCACTAGGCGCCGACGCGCCGTCGCGGCACTGTGTCCCTGCGGTTGTCTGACAGGGGTTCAGGGCGCCAAGGATGCGGGAAAACTGGAAAAATTCAATCGCGCCGCTGTTGACGCGGCGTCCGGGGGCCTGACTGTTGCGGCCGCCGCACCAGTGGCGCGGGAGGGGCCGTCACTGGTGACGAGCGCCGGGGTCGCACGGGGGCCGGACAGGCAACGGGCCACCGTGAGTCTCGCCCGGCAGTGGCCCGGATCGCGCCCCCGGGGCGCGCGACCGCTTGGCATCCCGGCCGTTCCGCTGCATGTTGGACGCGACCTGCCGCGCCCCGACCCGGAGACGTGATGACCAGCCTGACCATCCGCCCGCTGACCGCCGGGGACGAGCCGCACTGGCGCAGGCTCTGGACCGCCTATCTGGCCTTTTACGAGGTGACCCGGCCCGAGGCGGTCTATGCCGCGACCTTTGCGCGGCTTCTGTCCGGCGCGCCGGGCGAATACCGCGGCCTGCTCGCCCTGTGCGACGGCCAGCCGGTCGGGCTGACCCATTATCTTTTCCACCGGACCTGCTGGGCGGTGGGGGACACATGCTATCTGCAGGATCTCTATGCCGACCCGGCGGTGCGGGGCCATGGCGTCGGGCGGGCGCTGATCGAGGCGGTCTATGCGGCGGCCGATGCCCATGGCGCGGCGTCGGTCTACTGGATGACCCAGGATTTCAACGCGACGGCGCGGCAGCTTTATGACCGGATCGGCACCAAGACCCCCTTTATCAAATATGTAAGGCCCTGACTTTGCGCATTCTTTCTTCAACCATCGCCTGCCTGTCCCTGACGTTGGGCCTTGCGGCCTGCCTGCCCGCCGGGGGTCCCGACCGGGCCGCTGTCATCGGCCCCGCCGCCGCCGTCAGCCTGCCCGCCATGCGACGCTTTGGCCCGACGCCCCCTGCCCCGGCCACCCGCGCCAACAGCGACATGGTGCAGGACTTTCTCGACCTGTCGTTCCGGCTGGAAAGCGGGCGGCCGGTGGGCGGCTTTTCCCGGTTCGATGGGCCGATGCGGGTCAGGATGACGGGCGATGTGCCGGCGACGGCGGCCGCCGACCTCGGGCAGCTTCTCGGCCGCCTCAGGGCCGAGGCGGGCCTGCCCATCGCCATGGCTCAGGGCGGCGAGGCGGCCGGGATCACGGTCGAGTTCCTGCCGCGCCGCGCCCTTCAGGCCCGCGCCCGCGACGCCGCCTGCTTTGTCGCGCCGCGCGTCTCGTCCTGGCGCGACTACCGGCGCGCGGGGGCGGCGGAGCTGGACTGGACCGACTATGAACGGCGGACCGAGGCCGCGATCTTCATCCCTTCGGACACCAGCCCGCAAGAGGTGCGCGACTGCCTGCACGAGGAGATGGCGCAGGCGCTGGGGCCGCTGAACGACCTGTACCGGCTGCCGGATTCGGTTTTCAACGACGACAATGTCCACGGCGTGCTGACCGGGTTCGACATGCTGATCCTGCGCGCGACCTATGCGCCGGAACTGGCCCCGGGCATGAGGCAGGCGGAGGTTGCCGCCGCCCTGCCGGGGATCTTCGCGCGGCTCAATCCCGGCGGCCAGCGTCCCGGCCGTCCGGTGCCGCCGACGCCCCGGGCCTTTGGCGACGCGATCGCGCGCGCGCTTGGCCCCGGCCCGGGGGGCGGCGGACGGCTGGCGGCGGCCGAGACGGCGCTCGATCTGTCGCGAAGCTGGCAGGACGGGCGGACCGGGTTTGCCTGGCTGACCGTCGGCCGGGTTCTGGGCCGGGGCGAGGCGGCGGCGGCCGAGGCGGCCTTTGCCAATGCCTCGGCGATCTACAGCGCCAACGGCCTGCCGCTTCACGCCGCCCATGCCGACCTGCAGCGGGCGATGTTCGCGCTGGCGGCCGGCCGGGCGGGCGATGCGATCGCACTGGCCGATCAGGCCGCCGCCCCCGCGCGCGCAGGCCAGAATGCGGCCCTGCTGGCGGGCCTGCTGATGGTCAAGGCGGCGGGGCTGGAACAGTCGGGCCAGGCGGACGCCGCCGCCAAGGTCAGGCTCGACAGTCTGGGGTGGGCGCGCTATGGCATGGCCTCGGACGCCGAGGTCAGGCGGCGTCTCGGCGTCATCTCTGCTCTGGCCGACCAAGGCGGGATCCCCAACCCATGATCTTTTTCGCGGCACTATTGTTCGGCGGGCTGCTGGGCGCCCAGCGTGCCCGGTCGCGCGGCGGCAACGGCTTTGACATCGCCCAGTATGCCGCCGGCCACGCGATCTTTTTCGCCGTCATCGGCCTGATCGTGACGATCGTTGTGCATCGGATCGCCTGACGCCCCGGGCGCTGTCGCCGTCCGGACGCCGGGCCGAGCGGGACAGGCCGATCTTACAGTGAACGCGCGGCCCGGCGCGGCGGGGGCAGGACCCCATCGGCGGCAAGTCCGCCCGGATCAGCGCGATTTGAAGATGCTGCCCAGAACCCCCCGGACGATCGCCTGACCGGCCTTGGTGCCCAGTTGCCGCACCAGGCTTTTGCCGAAGGTCGCCGCCAGGCTGTCGGACCGCGACGAGGTCCGGCTGGCGGTCGTCGTGCGGCCCCAGGGGCTTTGGTCATCATAGCGCCGGCCCTGCCTGTGCCCGCGCGCTTCCTCCTTGGCCTCGGCCTCGCGGCGTTCGGCCTCGGCGGCCTCGCTGGCCGCCTCATCGGCGCGCGCCTTCAGCTTTTCAAAGGCGGACTCGCGGTCCAGCACCATGTCATACTTGCCGCCAAGCCCGCTGGCCGCCAGCGCCGAACCGCGTTCGTCTGCGGTGATCGGGCCGATCTGGCTTTGCGGCGGACGGATCAGGGTCCGTTCGACCATGCCCGGCGCGCCCTTGGCCTCAAGGAACGAGGTCACGGCCTCGCCCACGCCGACCTCCTTGATCGCGGTCTCGGTGTCAAAGCGCGGGTTCGCGCGGTAGTTCTCGGCGGCACGGCGCAGGTCCTGCTGGTCCTTGGCGGTAAAGGCGCGCAGCGCATGCTGAACGCGGTTGCCAAGCTGGCCCAGCACATCGTCGGGAATGTCGCCGGGGTTCTGGCTGATGAAATAGACGCCGACGCCCTTGGACCGGATCAGCCGCGCCACCTGTTCGACCTTGTCGACCAGAGACTTGGTCGAGTCCTTGAACAGAAGATGCGCCTCTTCGAAGAAGAAGACGATCTTCGGCCGGTCTGGGTCGCCGACCTCGGGCAGGTTTTCGAAAAGCTCGGACAAAAGCCACAGCAGGAAGGTCGCATAAAGCCGGGGCGAGCCCATCAGCTTGTCGGCCGCCAGAATGTTGATCTGCCCGCGCCCGTCCGGCGCCGTCCGCATCATGTCCGCCAGTTCCAGCGCCGGCTCACCGAACAGCGACAGGCCGCCCTGATTTTCCAGCACCAGCAACTGCCGCTGGATCGCACCGATCGTCGCCGGGGCGACATTGCCGTAGCGCAGGCCGATCTCGTCGGCATGCTGGCCGATCCAGACCAGCATCGCCTGCAGATCCTTGAGGTCGAGCAGCGCCAGCCCCTCTTCGTCAGCGATCCGGAAGGCGATGTTCAGGACGCCCTCCTGCGGCTCGGTCAGGTCCATCAGCCGCGACAGAAGCAAGGGGCCCATGTCGGTGATCGTGGTGCGCACCGGGTGGCCCTGTTCGCCGAAAATGTCCCAGAAGACCGCCGGGTAATTTCTATAGGCCAGCTCATAGCCGATGGTCGCGGCGCGTTTGACAAAGGCCTCGTGCAGCTTGTGAGTCTCGGACCCGGCCTTGGCCATGCCGGCAAGGTCACCCTTGACGTCGGCCAGAAAGACCGGCACCCCGGCCGAGGAAAAGCCTTCGGCCAGCACCTGCAGGGTCACGGTCTTGCCGGTGCCGGTCGCGCCGGCGATCAGGCCGTGGCGGTTGCCATATTTCAACAGCAGCTCCTGCGGCAGGCCATAGCCCTCGCCGCCGCCGCCCGCAAAAACCCCGCTCTCCGTCAATACCGTCTGCACGTCCACACTCCCTGACTTCTCTCTCGACCCCTGCCCCCGGGATCACCGGCCATCCGCCGGGGCCGTCCGGGGTGCCGCCGCCCGCGCCGACAATACATCCTTAACCGCGCTTTGCCATAGTCGCCGCATCCGGTTGTGCATCTGCCTGCCGTCCGGGTATGACTTCCTCCCTGTCAGACTGGCCGCGCCACTGCTATGGCGCGGCTTTTTTCGTTTGATTTCATGCAACTATAGGTTTACGTTCTGATAAATTTTTCGTGTTGACGAATAGCACAAACGACACTAGCGTCGCGCTCAATGAGATAGTCGGCCCGTCCGACAGGGAGCAAAATCGAAAGGGACCCGGCGACGGGTCCCTTTCTCTTTTGGCCGAGCGGCTTTTTGCCGCCGGGGTGCGGGCAGCTGGTGCTTTTCGCCCTGACAGCACCGGATGCCCGTGCTAAGTCGGGCCCGATCGCAACTTTGCACGGACCCCCTTCATGCTTGATCTTTCGCGCCGCTTTCGTCTGACGCTGGCCCTGTCGCTGGCTCTGGCCGCCCCGGCCCTTGCCCAGGAAACCGCCCCGGCGACGCCGCCCGCGACCGACGCCCCGGCGGCGGATGCCCCCGCCGCTGACGCCCCTGCCGCCGCGGACGACCTGTCGATGGGGCAAGAGGTTGCCGCCGGCCCCGAGACCTACATCAAATCGACCCATGGCGACTGGCAGCTGCGCTGCATCCGCGCCACCGACGGATCGGACCCCTGCGAAATCTACCAGCTGCTGAAAGACAAGGACGCCAACGCCGTCGCCGAAATCTCGGTCGCCGCGCTGCCCGAGGGGCAGGAGGCGGTGGCCGGCGCGACGGTGATGGTGCCGCTTGAGACGCTGCTGCAGCCCGGCCTGCGCATGGCGATCGACACCAACAAGCCGAAGGCCTATCCCTTTGCCTTCTGCGCCAAGATCGGTTGCCTGTCGCGCGTCGGCTTCACCGCACCCGAGGTCGAGACACTGAAGAAAGGCGCCAAGGCGACGATCTCGGTGGTTCCGGCTGCCGCGCCGGACAAGCTGGTGTCCGTCGACGTGTCGCTGAAAGGTTTCACCGAGGCCTATGACGCCGTCCGGGCCGAGCTGCCGAAGAAAGAGTAAGCGCGGGCCCAAGCCTGCAGCGCCGCCCCTGACCAACCCCGGGGGCGGCTTTTAATGTAAGGCTGTCGCGGGGCAACTGTCCACAGTCGGGCAGGGCCGCATCGGAAGCGACGCCCCGGTTGGCCGGCAGCGGGCCGCGACACCACCCCGACCGGGTGATCCCACCCGCACCGCCCGGCGCATCTCGGTCCTAGGCCGCCCGCAGCGCCAGCGTCGCGTTCAGCCCGCCAAAGGCGAAGCCGTTCGACAGGCAGGCGCCGACGGTCACCGACCGCGCGCCTGTCACCAGATCGATCGCGCAGGCCGGGTCGGCGCGGCGCCAGCCGACGGTCGGGGCGATCACCCCGTCACCAAGCGCCATGAGGCAGGCAAAGAGCTCGACCGCGCCGGTCGCGCCCATCAGATGGCCATGGGCGCCCTTGGTCGACGAAACCGCCACACCGTCCGGAAAGACGGCCGCAAGGGCCGCACTTTCGGCAAGGTCATTGGCCCGCGTTCCGGTGCCGTGGGCGTTCACATAGCCCACATCCGACGGCGCCAGCCCCGCCTCGGCCAGCGCCCCCCGCATGGCGCGGACCGCACCGTCAACCCCCGGTGCCACCATGTCGGCGGCATCGGCGGTCATGGCAAAGCCCGCGATCTCGGCCAGGGGTCGCGCCCCCCGGGCCAGCGCATGGTCGCGGTCCTCAAGCACGAAGACCGCCGCCCCCTCGCCCATCACCAGCCCGTTGCGGTCGGCGCTGAACGGCCGGCAGGCGTCGGGCGACAGAACCCGCAACCCCTCCCAGGCCTTCAGCCCGCCGAAGGTCAGCATGGCGTCCGCCCCGCCCGCCAGCATCACCGTCGCGGCCCCCGCGCGGATCTGCTGGGCCGCCAGCCCCAGCGCATGGTTGGACGAGGCACAGGCCGAAGATACGGCAAAGACCGGCCCGGTCAGACCAAAGGCGATGCTGATCTGGCTGGCGGGCGCGTTCATCATCAGACGCGGCACGGTGAAGGGATGGACCCGGTCGCGGCCCGCCGCATAGACGGCGCGGAAACTGTCGTCGCTGGTCGTCAGGCCACCGCCCGCCGTGCCGATGATCACGCCCCCGCGCGCACCCAGCGGCGCCTCGTCGGCCAGTCCCGCCGCGGCCATCGCCTGCCGCGCCGCCACCAGCGCGAATTGCGCGAACCGGTCCAGCAGCGACAGCGCCCGCGCGTCGAAATGCGCCTCGGGGCGAAAGCCCCGCACCGGCGCGCCGATCCGGATCTGCAGGCGGCCAAGGTCGGGCAGGTCCAGCGGCCCGATCGCCGTCCGGCCCGCCCGCAGCGCCGCCATCGTCGCCGCCACCTCCTGCCCAAGGGGATTGACCGTGCCCGCCCCGGTGATGACCACGCGCCGCATCAGCGCGCGTCGACCAGCGCCCGCACCAGCGCGACGATCGCCCCGACCGAGCCCGGCTCAGACCCGTCGTCCGGCGAAAGCTCGCTGTAAGGCACGGTAATATCGAACCTTTCCTCGATCCCGAACAGGGCCTCGACCAGACCGAGGCTGTCAAGACCCAGTTCCGCCGGCGTCATGTCGGGCCTGACCGAGGCCGGATCGCACACCGCCTGCCGCGCCAGAATGGCAATGACGGCGGATTGAACCGACCCTGCCTCAGCGCTCGGGCACATCCGGCCCGTCCTTGGCGCCGAAGACCGCCGCGCGCAACTCGCCCACTTGCGCGAACAGCCGCGTCAGGCGGCGGATATTCTTCCAGGCCTCGATATGGCTTTCCATCCTGATCGCAGGATAGCCAAGGACAACCCGCCCGGCCGGCACATTGGTCAACATCTTGGTGGCCCCGCCCGCGATCACGTCATCGCCGACGAACAGATTGTCACCGACGCCGCACTGGCCGCCCATCACCACACGATTTCCGATCCGGGTCGACCCGGCGACACCGACCTGACCGCACAAAAGACAGTCCTGCCCGATCTCGACATTGTGGGCGACATGGACAAGGTTGTCGAGCTTGGTGCCGTTGCCGATCCTTGTTGCGCGGATCGTGCCACGGTCGATGGCGCAGTTGGCGCCGATCTCGACGTCGTCGCCGATCTCGACCGGGCCGAGAGAATGAATCCGGTGCCAGCTTTGCGCCCGGACGCTGTCGCGGCTGCCCAAAGTCTCGCGGATTTCCTCGACCCCGGACTTTTCCTCGGTGACAAAGGAGAAACCGTCCGACCCGATCACAGCGCCCGGCTGGCAGACAAAGCGGTCGCCGATGCGGACCCGCGCGCCGATGCGGGCGCCGGTCAGGATCAGGGCGTCGTCGCCGATGACCGCGCCCTCGGCGATCACCACCTGGGGCGCGATGCGGGCGCGGGCGCCGATGCGGACGCCCCGGCCGATGGCGACAAAGGCGCCGACCGCCGCGCCCGCGCCAATGCTGGCCGAGGGTGCGACCACGGCGCTGGGGTGAAGGCCGGGTTCAATGTCGGGGCCGGGGTCGAAGGCGCGGGTCAGGCCGGACAGGGCCAGACGCGGGCGGCCGACAAGAATCGCGGCCTGCAACCCAAGCGCCCGCCAGTCGGCCCCGGCCCAAAGCACCGCCGCCCGCGCCCGCCCCCTGGCCAGACCGGCCGCATATTTCGGGTCCATCGCCAGCGCGAGGTCATCCGGCCCCGCCACCGACGGCTCGGCCGCGCCCCGCACAAGGATCGTGCCGTCCCCCTCGACCGGCGCATTCAGCGCCCGGGCAATGTCAGCAACGCGCAAGGCCATCGGTTGATCGGACATCGGAACCTCTTCGCCGGCAGTCGGCGCGAAGCATTACCCCTGAACCGCCGGCAAGGCCACCCCGGCGGCGCGCATCGCCTCGAATATCGCGGCATCCCGGCCATAGACGTCGCGGCGATAGTCAAGATGACCGCGCGCATTCGGCCAGGCGGTGAAATAGACCAGATGCACAGGCACCGGCTGCACAAGGTTAAGGACCGACTCGCGGCGGGTGCCAAGATAGGATTCGAACAGTCCCTTCGGATCACCGCTCTGCCGGGCAAGCAGCGCATAGGCCAGGTCAAACGGCCGCCCGACGCGGATGCAGCCATGGCTGAAGGCGCGGACTTCCTTTTCGAACAGCGGCTTTTGCGGCGTGTCGTGCAGATAGATGTTCCACTGGTTCGGGAACATGAACTTGACCAGCCCCAGCGCATTGCCGTCCGACGGCGCCTGACTCATCGAAAAGGGGAAGTTGCGTTCATTGAACTGGGTGAAATCGACCGCCGCCCGGTCAATCTGGCGCCCGGAACGATCAACGATCTTCAGATGCCGCGCCGCATTCGGATTGCGCTGCAGCATCGGCAGATATTCCTTGACCGTGATGGATCGCGGCACATTCCAGGTCGGGTTGACGACCATGAATTCCATCTGGTCGGAAAACTCGGGGCTACGGGTGTCCTTGCGGTTCTGGCCCACCACAGTCACCGTTTCGAACGTCACCTTGCCGTCATCGACGACCTTGGCGGTGAAATCCGGCAGGTTCACCCAGATATGCCGCGCGCCCAGCGGCACACCGTTCATCCAGCGCAACCGCTCCATCGCCACCAGAACCGACTCCAGCCGATCCTCGGGGCTGCGGTTGATCTCGGCGATCGTGCCTTCGCCGGCGACACCATCGGGCGTCAGGCCATTGTCGATCTGGAACAGCTGCAGCGCGCGCGACATGGCATCGTCGAACGTCGCGGCCGAGGTCGGCGCAAGATAGCCAAGCGCGATCAGCCGGTCGCGCAGCGCAACCACAGCCGCCCCGTCCTGACCCGGCTCCAGCCGGTCGGCCTGAACCCTGGCGCCCCAGCCCCCGGCCTTCATCGCCGCGATCAGGTCAAACCGGGCGCGCTGCAGTTCGGAATATTGCGGCGCGGCGGGCGGAAGGCCGGCCAGAAAGGCCACAGGGTCGGCCGATGCAAACCCGTCGAGCGTGGCGCGCGGGTCGCGGCGGACCACGGCGCGCACAATGCCCGCGTCAATCTCGGACGGGACCAGAAAGCCCGACTGGACGTCACCCGCATATTTCAGGAACGCCCGCGTCACCTCGACCTCCAGCCGCGCGCGCTGCGATTCCGAACGGACCGCCGCGAACCGCTGCAAAAGCCCGGCCGCGTCATAGCGTGCGGCGGGCAGGCCGTGATCCTCGACATGCGCGAGCGCGCTGAAGAAGGCCGCGCGCCGGGCCGCATCGGCCGCCCCTGTCCAGAGCGTCTGATAGCCATGCGCCTGATAAAAGCCGGCAATCGCCGCATCCTCGGCCGAGGCTTCCGCGACCACCGCACTGAATGTTTCAGTCGCGGCGCGGACCGGCCCGGCGCCCAGCACGGCCCCCAGCACCAGTGCGGTCAGAAGGGCCCGGGGCGCGGACCTGCGGCCCATATCAAGTCCAAATGCACCGGCAAACGTCATGCAAACCTCAAAAATTCCTTGCGGCTGATCCTTTGCACAGATGCGGAATTTCGCGACGGCAGCCAAGGTCGAATCAGGCCGCAAATCACAAAATCTCGGGCTCTGGGGCCTTTTGGCCACTAGCGAAGGACTTCCGCTCACGCCACCGTGATCTGAGCAGGATTCTGCCGAGCAATGCGCCATTTCCATGGCGGAAACAATTCCGATATTGGCTAAAACTGAGGCCTGTGGCATAACAGCGGCGCACTTGGGGATAAGTTGCATCAAAATCCGCGCCTTAAGCGGGTTTGTCAGTGGGGACAGGATAGCATGCAGTCAGCTGGTTCGGGCAGAGTAAGTCGGCGTGGCCTTTTGGGCATCTTCGCCGCGACCGTGATCACCGCTGCCCCGACCTGTTCCAACGCCTTCGGCCTGTTGCGTGGCGCGGGCGATGTGCGCCGCATCAGCATGTATTCCGGCCGGACCGGCGAAAGCCTTGACACGATCTACTGGATCGAGGGCGAATATATCCCCGAGGCGCTGAACGAGATCAGCTATTTCATGCGCGACTGGCGCCAGGACGAAGCCAAGGACATTGATCCCCGCACCATCGACATCGCCGCCGCCGCCCACCGGCTTCTGGACGTCGACGAGCCCTTCATGCTGCTGTCGGGCTACCGCACCCAAAAGACCAATGCCATGCTGCGCGAAGGGTCGCGCGGGGTGGCGCGCAACTCACTGCATATCCAGGCCAAGGCGGCTGACCTGCGCTTGCGGTCGCGCTCGGTCAGCCAGATCTACCGCGCGGCGACGGCCTGCGATGCGGGCGGGGTCGGCAAATATTCCCGTTCGAACTTCGTCCATATGGACTGCGGCCCGGTCCGCACCTGGGGCCGGTAGGCCCCCGCCTCAGGCCGATCGTCCGGATGGCGCCCTTTCGGGGCGCCTTTTCGTTGCTGCCGGGCACCAAGGCTGGGCAAGGCCCCGACAGTCGGCTAGAAGGCGCGGCCATGAGCCAGAGATTTTCATTCCAGGTCCAGGCGACCGACGGCCGGGCCCGCACCGGCGCCATTGAAACGCCGCGCGGCACGATCCGCACGCCCGCCTTCATGCCGGTGGGCACGGCGGCCACGGTCAAGGCGATGCTGCCCGACAGCGTCCGGGCGACCGGCGCCGACATCCTTTTGGGCAACACCTACCATCTGATGCTGCGGCCCACGGCCGAGCGGATCGCCCGGTTGGGCGGCCTGCACCGGTTCATGAACTGGGACCGGCCGATCCTGACCGATTCCGGCGGCTTTCA